>DAITAP010000053.1:0-8472 GCA_036824225.1 Caproicibacter sp.
GGCGCTGCCTGCTTACCATGGTTCACAATCCCCGTCGAAGCCTTTACATCCCCATGTTAGTTAATACCGGATGCTCTCCTTCATGGCACGGTCAATGTCTCGCTTCGCGTCGCGTTTAGCCATCGCCGCACGTTTATCATAGAGCTTTTTGCCTTTGCAGAGACCGACCTGAACCTTAACCATTGACCCTTTAAAGTAAAGGGACAGCGGTATCAGCGCGTATCCGTTTTGCTTTACGTATCCAAACAGACGCAGGATCTCACGCTTGTGCATCAGCAGACGCCGCACCCGCATCGGTTCCGGGTTGAAAATATTTCCCTGCCGATAAGGGCTGATATGCATCCCGTTTACATGAATCTCACCGTTTTCAATGGAGCACCATGCGTCTTTCAGATTTACCTGCCCGCGCCGGACGGACTTGACCTCCGCTCCCCGCAGCTCAATCCCTGCTTCCATGGATTCCAGGATAAAGTAATCGTGGTACGCCTTTTTATTTCTCGCAATGGTTTTCAGCGATTCCTTTGCCACCTGGAAAGCCTCCGTTCTTTGGAACTAATAAAATACCACATTTTCACGGTATTGTCAAGGGAAATTTCTGTCACCTGAAATTACAGTTCACTTCGTCCCTCCAAAGCCCGTGAAAGGGTTACTTCGTCCGCATATTCAAGATCTCCTCCGACCGGAATCCCATAAGCCAACCGCGTGACTTTCACTCCCAAAGGCTTTATAAGGCGTGAGATGTACATAGCGGTTGCTTCACCTTCCACGGTCGGGTTCGTTGCCATAATGACTTCCCTGATCTTTCCGCCCTTGATCCTAGCCAGCAATTCTTTAATATGAAGCTGATCCGGACCGACTCCATTGAGGGGGGAAATCACGCCGTGCAGTACGTGGTAAGTTCCCATATAGTCCTGGGTGCGTTCCATTGCCACGACGTCGCGGGGATTTTCCACCACGCAGACCGTAGAATGATCGCGTCTTGAGTTACGGCATATGGAACATAGATCCTGATCCGTCAGGTTACAGCAGACTTTGCACATATGGATTTTGCGGTGCGCATCCAGAATGGAATCCGTAAGCTGCTTAACTCCGTTGTCCGAAAGGCCCAGAATATAATATGCCATTCGCTGGGCACTTTTGTACCCAATTCCCGGCAGATGCTGGAACTGTTCAATCAGGCGCGAAAGCGGTGCTATCCGATATTCCGCCATCTCTGTCAGAAAAGCCCCGGCATGCCGAGTCCGCCAGACAGTTTATCCATCTGGGTCGACCGGTCTGAAGCGGCTGCACGAAGCGCCTCATTGACAGCGGCCAGGACAAGATCGGACAGCATCTCAACGTCGTCGGGATCCACGACTTCCGGTTTGATTTCGATTGATTTCAGTTCCATTTTTCCCGTAGCAGTCGCTTTTACGGCGTCCCCGCCTGCCGATGCCGTGTATTCCTTCTGTTCGAGCTCAGCCTCGATCTGCTTCACCTGTTCCTGCAGCTGCTGCGCCTTACGCGCCAGCTGCTGCATGTTGGAGGCACCGCCTCTGCCGTATCCCTGGGGCAGTCTTGCTTTCATGTCTTGGACTCCTCCTCTTTTTTCTCTACCTGAATACCGGCCTTCCGGGCGTCTTCCGCCAACTGAAGAAGCGGATCTTTTCCTTCCGCCCTTTCTTGCGGTTTTCGGTATGGACCCAGCCGGAAAGCCCGGCCTGTAATTTTCTGAATGGCCGCTCGCATTTTGTCTCGCTGTTCCGCTCTGCGAAGGAGCTGAAACGCAATCTGGTTCGGCGCATCAATCAGTACGTAGCCGCCGCTTACATAGCCGGCGGAACCGCTCAGCGCAGTTCCGACCGATGGAGACGTCTGACGAACAGTCTCAAGGATTTCCGGCCATTCGCTGAGCTTTTTCGCATTTTTCTGAAGGTCGGAAAACCTGACTTCCGCATCCTGTTTTCTTGCGGCGGGCGGCTCGGAAGAATTCTGGCGCTTTTTCTCTCCCGTATCCGGGGATACCGCGCTATCCCGGCTGATCGTCGGAAGAGTTCCCGCATCCGGCCTGCTTTTTTCCGGGATTCCCTGTTCCAAAGCTTCTACGCGCCTTAAAAGCGCAGCCGGCGAGGAATCCAGTTTTGGCGAACAGAGACGCAGCATCGAAAGTTCAAACGTTGTTCGCCGATCCGCCCCCCGGCCCATTTCCCCAAGGGCTCTCTGCATAACTTCCATCCCGTGCAGGACGGTCGGCAAGGGAACAGCCTGGGACTGTTTTTCCAATTCCATATATCTGCTTTCCGGCACCGCCAGGATTTCTCTCGCGTCCTTCATGACGTGGATCAGCATCAGTGCCCGGAAATGGGAGGAAAGCTCTTCACACAGCCGGGCCATATCCATGGAATCACGGTACAGGTGGTCGATAATCTCCAGCGCGTGCGCCGAATCTCCGTCTTTCACCGCATCCGTCAGAGCAAACAGATAGTCGCTCCCGACCAGACCTGCCGATTCCACCACGACCTGCTCGGTAACATTTTTGCTCCGGCTGAAGCATTGATCCAAAAGGGAAAGCGCATCGCGCAGCGCCCCGTCAGAAAGCCTCGCGATCAGCAGAGCTGCCTGTGGTTCAATCGACGCCTTTTCCTGTTCCGCCACATAGGTGAGCCTGTCCGCGATGTCTTTGGAAGCGATCCGGTGAAAATCGAACCGCTGACAGCGGGAACGGATCGTCGCGGGAAGCTTCTGCACTTCCGTCGTGGCGAGAATAAAAATCACATGGGGCGGAGGTTCTTCCAGCGTTTTCAGAAGGGCGTTGAACGCTCCCGCTGAAAGCATGTGAACTTCGTCGATGATATAGACGCGGTATTTTGCGACGGCCGGCGTGAAATTGGCTTCTTCCCGGAGCGCCCGGATATTCTCGACACCGTTGTTGCTGGCGGCGTCAATTTCGACAATATCCATCAGAGAACCGTTATCGGCCGACCGGCAAATCTCGCATTCGCCGCACGGATCCCCGTCCACGGGGTTCAGACAGTTGACCGCCTTCGCGAGGATTTTCGCGCACGTGGTCTTCCCTGTCCCGCGCGAACCCGTGAACAGATAGGCATGCGCTACACGCCCGGATTTCAGCTCGTTTTTCAGCGTGACGGTGACCTGAGGCTGACCGACCACTTCGGAAAACTTTTTCGGCCGCCATTTCCGGTAAAGGACCTGATACAAATCTCCGCCACCGCCTTCCTGATAATTTAGTGTAAAGAAAGCAAGGCAGACCGCCTTCGCGGTTCATGCGACCGGATATGCGGACGGTCCGACCGCCTGCATCGCACGGGGAATTCCGCTTAATGCTGCTCGGTTCCCCGCCTGACATGATTCACGGCTCCCCGCCGTACAGAGCCGGATCGCCCGCATATCCCCGCCGCACGCATTTCTGCCCTGCTTCGGGCCGGATCTGCTCATGAAAAGCAAACCCAGCTTTCTTATTATAACCGATTTTTCTCCGAAAGACAACAATTTTTCAAAAAAAGCCGGAAAGGGAAAATCAGCAATTTCTCTTCGGAAGTCCTGGAAAATTCAGTGTGGCAAAATAGTCCGCGGGAGTTTCGGCGCGCCTTATCTCTCTGGTGCTTCCGTCCTCGCAGAGCAGAATCTCCGCGGACCGGAGCTTTCCATTATAGTTATAGCCCATGGAATGCCCATGCGCTCCCGTATCATGGATCACGATGAGATCACCCATCTCAATTTTCGGCAGCTTGCGGTCAACCGCAAACTTATCATTGTTCTCACAGAGCCCTCCCACGATATCGTACTGATGGTCGCACGGCGCGTCTTCCTTGCCGCATACCGTAATTTGGTGGTAGGCTCCATACATGGCGGGACGCATCAGGTTAGCTGCGCAGGCATCCAGACCGATATATTCCTTGTAAATATGTTTTTCCCGGATTGCCTTCGCCACGAGATACCCGTAGGGGGCAAGCATGAACCGGCCCATTTCCGTAAAAAGGGCAACGTCTCCCATTCCCTCCGGGACAAGGACTTCCCGGTACACTTTCTCGACTTCGCGTCCGATGCGCAGAATGTCCGCCGGTTTTTCTCCGGGCCGGTATGGGACGCCCACTCCCCCAGAAAGGTTGACAAACGCAATATGCGCACCTGTTTCACGGTGCAGTTCAACCGCAGTCTGAAACAGGATTTTAGCAAGGGCGGGAAAATATTCGTTTCCCGTCGTGTTGCTAGCCAGGAACGCGTGCAGGCCGAAGTGCTTTGCCCCGAGCTGCTGCAGGCGGCGGAATCCCTCTGTCAGCTGCGGGCGGGTGAAGCCATATTTGGCTTCCCCGGGGTTGTCCATGATGGAATTGCTCGCCTTAAATACGCCGCCCGGGTTATACCGGCAGCAGATTGTCTCCGGAATTCCGCAGAGGTGGTTTAAAATATCGATATTGGTATAATCGTCGAGGTTAATATACGCCCCGAGGCGCCTTGCGAGGAGATAGTCCTCATCGGGCGTCATATTGGAGGAAAACATAATGTCGCTTCCGGGAAAACCGCAGGCGTGCGACAGCATCAGTTCCGTAAGGGAAGAGCAGTCCGTACCGCAGCCTTCGCTTTTCAGGATCTCAAGGATATAGGGATTGGGGGTAGCCTTGACGGCAAAAAATTCACGGTATCCCGGATTCCAGGAAAACGCCCGTTGGACCTTGCGGGCGTTTTTCCGGATTCCTTTTTCGTCGTACAGATAAAACGGCGTTGGGTATTTTTTTGCGATCGCTTTCAGTTGTTCCGGTGCGACGAATAGTTTATTCATTCCTTGATTTCTCCCTTTGACCTTCCATTTTTATTGAAGAGGACCGGTATTCCCGCGGCTTTCGCCGCGGGCTTCTCGACAGCCATCGGCGCGGAAAGGGAGCGAGAACTTTCCTTCCGTAGCCGCACTTTCGGGATGGTGGCCGTTATTTGCCCCTTTTCTCGTTTTTATCTTCGCTCATCCGCTTTCTCTCCTCGGTTTCCAGTTCGCCCAAAATCCGCTCGGCAACCGTCCGGCGCGCGTTTGCCTCAATGGACAGGTTGACCGCAAGCCTTGTCAGCTCAGCTTCTCCCGCCGGGGCGGCTTTTTCAATCTGCTGGCAGACTTCCTTTAACGCTTTTGCCTGAGCCTCACAAAAATTGTCGTAAATTTCATTTGCGGGCATGCTTTTCAGCAGATTACGGACCAGGGCTGAGATATCCTGGATCGAAAGCACCTGCTTGAGGAGACAGACAACAGTCAGTATCGCGAGGTGCCCGCGCGAATAACGCTTTTTATCCGGGCGCGGCAAAACGCCGTCCTTTACGTAATTGTTAATCATGCTGGATGTCAGCACACCGTCATTTTCGCTCCGCTTAAACAGGCTCAGCTGTTTGTTCATATAGGTCAGGACCTGATCCATATAAAGATAGATTTCCGGAAGGCGGTCCCATTTCGTGGAACTGAAATTTTCTATCTCATGCGACCACTCCAGGATTCGGTCGCTGGCTTCGCTCATTCCTGCTCCTTTCTGCCGCCGGCTGAACGAATTGCCGGACCGTATCGGCTCGGGGGAATTCCCATGTATTTTTTAAAGACCCTCGAAAAGTAAAGCTGATCTGAAAATCCGGTCGAATACGCTACTTCCCCCACCGTCAGGCGACCGGTTTTCAGAAGGGACGCCGCCTTGCTGATGCGGTACCGCATCAGATATTCGTTCGGCGGTATGGAAATATGCTGCATGAAAAGCCGGTAGAGGTGACTTCGGCTGATCCCCGCGCTTGCGGCGACACGGCTGACGTCGATTTCCCCGGAGTAATTGCAGTCAATGAACCGAATCGCTTTCTGAACATACTCATAGCCATTCCCGCACGGGGCGGCCTGCTTGCCGAACCTATCCATCAGCGCGGCGAGAAAAAGCATCAGTTTCCCTTCCATCCGCGCCTCATCGCTCGGCTTGGATCCTGAAACGTCGCAGATATCCATCATCCGTCTGCGCAGGGCAGGTCCCGCGGAATGGAAGACAGGTTCTCCGGAGAGCAGGCCGGTCTGTTCCATCAGCCTTTTCGCATCCGTCCCGTTAAAGCCGACCCAGCAGTACTCCCAGGGATCGCCCCGGTCCGCCGCATAGGATACGACTTCGGAAGGAATTACAAGAAATCCGTCCTCCGCCGCAAGCGGATACGTTTTTCCCTTGCAGCGGAATACCCCGTGCCCGGAAACCACAATGTGGATGAGATAATGGTCGCGGACGGCCGGGCCCCACGAGTGACAGGCGCCGCATTTCTGTACACCGCAGCTATAGACTGTCAGTCCAAGGCTGTTGGGAAACGACATCTTAAAAGACCGGCGGAATTCGTCACTGGTCACGCGACCGCTCACCTCCCGTCCACCATGCTATTTCTATTATAATTGGAAAACGACACGCTTGCAACAAAAAAGAAAAAGGAAGCCGATTTTGTTGAATTCAGTCTTTGAATCGTTTATAATGAATTAAGAAATAAAATGATGCCTAGAAAAAATCCGGAGGAATAATTAATGATATCTCAGGTATTCCTTATCCTGCTGGTCGCGGTTCTTTCCATTCTTCTTGTCGCCGTGATTGTCCTTTCCGTTCGCATTTCCAGGCTGTCCTCCTCCCGCCGGCCCCAAAAGGCAACCGTCCCGGAAAGGAAACCGGAGCCGGCTGCGGAAACCGGAATTCCGGAGGAAATCGTCGCGGCGATTGCGGGGGCGGTATACTGCCTGGAACCCGGCGCGAGGGTCAAGGCCGTCCGCCGCGCTTCCCCGCGGGATGCCCGCCTTGCCTGGAGGTTTGCTGGTCTTCTTAACTCCACAAGGCCGTTTTAGCGGGAAGGTTTTTTCCGTTCCGCACGCGGAATCCGCCGCGCGGTTTTTTCTATCTAAATTCTGTTGAGAAGATTTGGACAGGCCGCCTGATAGCGGCATGGCAGAATTGTGATGCGGGGAGTTCCCCGGAATTTTATGATATGGCGGTGGAATTAAAATGTCCAAATGGACCCAGGATCGGTTTTTGGATTTACGCAGGAAAGTGCTGGAAAGAGAGTTTTCCCGGATGAACAGCCGGCAGCAGGAGGCCGTTTTTTCCGTCAAC
This sequence comes from Caproicibacter sp., assembly GCA_036824225.1. Taxonomy (GTDB): domain Bacteria; phylum Bacillota; class Clostridia; order Oscillospirales; family Acutalibacteraceae; genus Thermocaproicibacter. Next base: position 7,095 of record DAITAP010000053.1, read on the forward strand.
GGGCCTTTGCTGGTTCTTGCCGGAGCCGGGAGCGGAAAGACAACGGTTCTCGTGAATAGAATCGCGAATATCGTCAGCCATGGTGATGCCTATCAAAGCAAGGAAACAGGACCTCTGCCCCCTGATGAAGTCCTGGACGCCATAGAAGGCGGCGCTCTCGTCCCGCCGGAAGCGGAACGGGCTTTTGCAGTTGACCCTTGCCCGCCATGGGGAATCCTCGCCATTACCTTTACCAATAAGGCGGCCAACGAAATGAAAGATCGCCTTTCCACACTTCTCGGCAAGGAAGGGGAAAAAGTATGGGCTGCAACTTTTCACGCTTCCTGCTCCCGGATGCTCCGCTACGACGCCGATCGGATCGGATTCACAAGCCATTTTACCATCTACGATACGAACGATTCCCGGCGTCTGATGAAGGAATGTCAGAAAGAACTGGGCATTAACGACAAGATCATTTCTTACCGCGCCGCGCTGGCCGAAATTTCACACGCAAAAGATGCCATGATCAGTCCGGATGAATATTTTCGGAATGCCGGTACCGACGAGCGCGCCGCCAAAATAGGAAAACTTTACAGGCTTTATCAGGCGCGACTCAAAAAAGCCGACGCAATGGATTTCGACGACCTTATCTATTATACGAACCGGCTGTTTCAAAAAAATCCGGACGTCCTGGAAAAATACCAGAAACGATTCCGCTACATCCTCGTGGATGAATACCAGGACACCAACCACGCCCAGTACCTGTTTATCCATCTTCTCGCGAAAAAGAATCGGAATTTATGCGTCGTAGGCGATGACGATCAGAGTATTTATCAATTCCGGGGCGCAACGATCGAAAATATCCTCAGCTTTGAGAAGAATTTTCCCGGAGCAAAGGTCGTCCGTCTGGAACAGAATTACCGTTCCACCGAGCATATTCTGGACGCCGCCAACGCGGTTATCGCAAACAACAAAAAGAGGAAAGGAAAAACTCTCTGGACAAAGAACCCGGAAGGTCAAAAGGTTCACTGGCATGTCGCGGTGGATGAAGAAGACGAGGCAAACTGGATAGCGAAGAAAGTCCTTGAGAAAACGTCGGAAGGCCGGAAGCTTTCTGATTTCGCCGTGCTGTACCGCATGAACGCCCAGTCGGAAGCACTTGAGCGCGTATTTACAAAGTCCGGCATTCCCCATCGGATTCTCGGCGGCCACCGCTTCTTCGATCGGATGGAAATTCAGGACATGATAGCTTACCTCAACGTGATAAACAACCCGAATGACGAAGCGCGGCTTCTGCGCATCATCAATACCCCGCGGCGTGCGATCGGGGAAAAGACGGTTTCGCAAGCCCGGGAAATCGCCGACGGCTTAGGGGAACCGCTTTTCAACGTCCTGAAAC
>DAITAP010000053.1:8482-9379 GCA_036824225.1 Caproicibacter sp.
GCGGAAAAGCTGAAAAATTTTGCTTCGATGATAGAAGAGCTTTCCGCGATGGCAAACGACGGACAAACAAGCCTTACGGATCTGTATAACACGCTGCTTGACCGGACAGGATACCTGATATCGCTCTCCGCCTCCGGTGAAAGCGACGCACAGGACCGCATCGACAACGTCAAGGAACTTGCGTCATTCCTTGCCCGCTACGAAAGTGAAAACGAAGAAGGCGACCTCACCGGCTTTCTGGAAGAAGTCTCCCTGCTGACCGACGTTGACAATTATGACAGCCACTCGGACAGCGTGGTGATGATGACCATCCATTCCGCAAAGGGCCTGGAGTTTCCCGTCGTTTTCCTGCCCGGCATGGAGGAAGGGATCTTCCCGAGCATGCACGTAATTTATAACCCGAGCCAGATAGAAGAAGAACGGCGCCTGGCCTATGTGGCAATTACGAGAGCCAAGAGCGAAATTTATATGTTAAGCGCCGAAAGCCGCATGTTCTTCGGCAGCAGCCAGCATAACGAGCCTTCCCGTTTTCTCGGGGAAATTCCCAAAAAACTGATGGAAGTCACCAAGACCCGTACAAGCCTTCCCCGGATCCGGATCGCCAACCCTCCCGTTCCTCGGAAAGTTCCGGCCCGAAGCGGGACAGCCGGTGAAAATTTTCAAAAATTTTCTGCCTCTCCGTCCAAAATCAAATATAAGGCAGGAGATACCGTCCTTCATAAGATTTTTGGCAGCGGAACCGTTCTCTCTGCCAATAAAATCGGGAACGATACCTTGCTGGAAGTAAGGTTTGAAACGAAAGGCAAAGTCAAGCTGATGGCAAATTACGCCCCTCTGCAGAAAAAATAGTCCTTGCCCCGAATCCCGCCACGCCGCCGGAGAACGAAGATACTCGGG
>DAITAP010000053.1:9389-11992 GCA_036824225.1 Caproicibacter sp.
TTTAAAAAACAAGGCCCCGCCCATTTTGCAAGTCCGGGCGGGGCCATTCCATTTATTCCTGGGAAACTTTGGGGGTAGGGGCACTTTGCTGGGCACTGTTGACACTGCCGGCGTCGCCGACTTTCGGCGGGAAAAAGTCGTCCGTAGGAAATTCGATACGGCGGAACATTTCGCGCGGGCTGTCGGAAGTAGGGGCACTTTCCTTTTCGGGAACGCAGAAATCGTAGGCAGGGACCAGCATCGGAACGGTGCGAACCAGCTGCACAATGGTAAATAAACCGATGGTCGCATAAACGGAATGGGTGCATCCGTAATCAAATTCCGTTCCGTAAAGCGAGCAGATGCTGTCCGGAATTCGATTGCAGATATCGCAGCCCTGAGGCGGCCGGTCGCAGATTTTTGCGGACAATCCGATTGGCTCGGAAACTTGGCAGGTCGCCTTCGGAAGGACCTTTCCTGTCGCCGTCTCGATGTCAGGTTCATCCCCGCTTCCGGAGACGAACATTTTTACATTGCCTTCGCTTCCAAATAGAATCACCCGTTTGTTTGCCGTACAGACGCCGTGTACGACGGTCGGGCACGCAGACTGCGGACTGAATACATCGAGGCATACATCGAAGAAAAAGTTCAGGTCCACAGAATAGAAACCCTGGTTAAAGGGAACCGGCTCCAGATGCAGGAACACCTTGATGACCGTGGCGTTCCGGATCCGCACGCTTGCCGCCTGTTCAATCAGTTCATGCTTGTCGGGGGTAAAATAGACCCTGCGGTCTTCCAGATATTCTTTGGAACTGCAGGAATCATAAACACGCATGGCGTTGATGCAGACAGCTTCCTTGATGCTTCCAGGATTTTCAGGCGCGCCGGTAACCGCCGCGTTGTTTTTATCCATAAAATCATCCTCCTAACACGTTCAGCGGAACTTGTTTCCATTAACATTTTATGGCGGCTTCTTCATTGTGTTACAGAATTCCTTTATGAATAATATCCCTGTTTTATTAATCAACATTCTTCGGTTTTCCCTATCCCCGGTTTCTCATGACAGGAAGGATGCGGCCGCAGGCAATTTTTTCACCGGAGTTGCCTGACGGCTGCGTCGTAAAGTCATCCGGGGACCCATGAATAATAACAGCCCGTCCAGCGACATCTTCGATGGTAAAACGGTTTGTAAAAAACGCAAGAAAAGCATAGCCCTGATTTCCAAAAAGCGGCGGCAGGTCGCCCGCATGCGCCGGATGAGGGCAGCCTTCCGGATTATAGTGTGCGCCCGCATTGGCAAACGAATCCTCTGCATTCCCCGTACAGGAATATCCCTCATGAATATGAAAGCCAAATATGTTCGGCGCGCAAGGGCCGAAACCGCTTGGCAGACCACGAATCTGCGCGGCCAGCAGAACACCGCCGCCAGCCCGGTAAAGAGATACCGTGCCGTGGATTTCCGGGTAGCGCGGGCTTCCCTTGATAATGGCCAGCGCATCCGGGCGACGCCGCAGGATGTTTTCCGGATGGTTCAGGAAAAAGCGGGGTGCCGTGTCCAAAGCAACCACCTCCTGAACCCATTTTATGCGGGGAAAGAGAAAATGTACTCGGAAAACTTCATTGTACACCATACCAATCGGTGACGTACAGCCCATAGCAGTCCGTAAAACTGCCCATACAGATCATAATCAGATCAATGAGCACTCCGATCCCAAAGCACCCGCCCGACAGAAGCCAGAGGATTCCCGTTCCAATCTTTCCAACATAAAATCGATGGATCCCAAGCCAACCCACAAATATGCACAGGAGAAGGGCAACCAGGCGGTTATAGCCGGATATGTATGTCATAGGCCGCTGCTGTCTCGGGGCCGCTGCGGGATGGTCCAGATGAGCGCCGCACCGGGGGCAGAAATTTGCGTTCCCAGAAACCGGGGCTCCACAGTTCGGACAGGTAGAATAGTTTGTGCCTGAGCTTTCCATATTGGAAACCTTCTTTCTGTTTTGTCGCTCGGTCCGTCACCTGCATTATACCATGGAAGTGCCATTTCTCCAATCGCTGTTTTTCCCAGATCCATATATGGCTTTTTCCCTTTTATGTAGTTTTGGGATCGGTTCTTCTGCGGACAGCCGATCCCAACGCCGTTACCCGAGGAATCCCGTGTTCCCCTGCTCCAGCTGATCGACAGCGCTGCGGATCCGGCTTTTCGCTTCTTCCCCTGTACGGGAATCCTTCACATACCGGAGAACAGCATCCTGCTTTTCATCATTCAGCCTGCTGAAATTTTCCATCGCCTTTTCATGCTGCGCAAGCGACATCATCAGACCGATCGGCATATGGCTGCCTTCTTTTTTACTGCCTGGCACGGCTGTCCCTCCCTTCCGTCTTTTTCTATTATGGCCCCGCAGTCAGGATCCCATTCAGAAAAATTCACTGAAAAAAGCGGTTTCTTAAAAATATTCGAATAATTTTCGGCAGGAAGATTTTTCTTTTAGAATATGCAGAATTTTCTCCAGCGTGAAACTACGGGTCCTCTGCGGGAAACCAGTATCGGAAAGGGAATCTGAAAACAGCGCGTTTTTTTCAGAATAAAAATTTATGCGGAGACGCATATTTTTCTATCCGG
>DAITAP010000054.1:0-8907 GCA_036824225.1 Caproicibacter sp.
TCCTCTTCTATTTGTTATTGTTTCATAAGAGCCGTGCCATACTTCCAAGTTGAATTCAGGGTTTCGTATCTCAAAAGCTAGCTATAGTGTTGCACCGCATATCTTTTATTTTCATTGATTTCAATTGAAACCACGCATGGAAGGAATCGATTTTCCCATATCAACCGGCACAGGATTTCACGACTTCCCTTTATCAAGGCTGTACAGCAATGATTGACAGTCCTGTTGGGGCTGACGATAGACTGTGGATTTCCTTATAGCTGTCTGGATCTGCTTCGTTTTATCCGCATTTCTCATAAAAACATATGACATGATAAAGCTCATGAATTTTGGGAACCAGATTATTTTCCATATAATAATACCTCTTTTTTTATAAAAATAACAGCATAAAAAACGAATCTATATTGTATAAGGCATAATTCAGTTTTTATCAAGAAAAAGTAGGATGGCCTAAAGTTAAAATTATAATTTTTATGAAGTCTTCATCAGATTATGTGGGTAATTCTCCCCGGGAGCACTGCTTTTATTTACGGAGAGCACGCAAGCATCAAAAAGGCAATCCGGTGTTCCCGTTGCGGAAACCATAGGTCATCCTGCCTGCTACGTTTGCCTTGTTGCTGGTGGCCTGGATAAGAGCGTTGGAAACGCCATATTTCATGGTTGAAAGGATTGCCTTACTATGCCGCTTAATTTTATAATAAAGCTTCAGAAAGGCGATCCTTTCGTGATAAACAAATCTCCTAAAATCCGGATTTCCTTGATGATTGTTTTCCAGACCAGAACCGGGGCAAATTCGCATTTTAAGGCCAAAGTTGGTATCGCAATTCTTTCATGGCTTTCACTTTCTTTTTTACCTCCTATCTGTTATAATTATATTGTAATACGCTAATGATAAAGCAAATAAAAAGATTTAGGGAACGGTAGATACCCGACGATAAATACATGAGACAAAAAAACAGGCCCTATAAAAATAAGAGGTCTATTTATCCCATGACGGAAGTCACGGGAATTCCGACCCGAATTCATAAAAGCGGAGCGGTGATAAAGTTTTGAGCAAATGCCTGGTAATGCTGACAAAGTGCTATCCGTACGGCGTCGGGGAAGAATTTATCGAAAACGAGCTTCCCGTCGTCGCCCGGAAATTCGACCGTGTCATCCTGATTGCGACGTCGGTTTCCGGCAGCCACACGCCGACGCGGCCGATTCCCAAAAACGCGGAACCGCATGCGATCGACGCCCGGCGCGTCCTTCTTGACGTCCCCGGTCCGGCTCTCAGGTTCGCCGCCTTTCCGCCGAAGGCCGCCTTTCCGGCAGCGGAGCGCGCGGCCGCGAATACGTTTTGGAAGCGCCTTTATTTCGGATACCTTGCCGCAAAAGGGAAAGCTGTCGCCAGGGCCGCGTCCGCCGTTTTAAAAGACGCCGGGTTAAGCCCCGGTGACTCCGTCGTTTTTTACAGCTACTGGTTTTACGACACCGCCGTAGCCGCCGTCCTTCTGCGCTCCAGAAGCAGACAAGCGCATACGCGCGCCGTCAGCAGGGCCCACGGATACGACCTTTATCCGTCCCGCAGCCCGCTTTGCTACCTGCCTCTGAGACCCTGGCTGCTGAAAAACCTCGATGCCGTTTACCCTTGTTCGGTTAGCGGCGCCCGGCTGCTCCGGAAAGAATACCCGGAATTTGCCTGGAAAGTGGAAACCGCCTACCTGGGGACCCGAGACTACGGGCTCGGGCCGCCGAACCACGGCAAAACGTTTCATCTTGTCAGCTGCTGCCATCTTGTTCCGGTCAAGCGGATTAATCTGCTCGCGCGGTCGCTCCAGAAACTTTCCGGCAGCGGGATCCGCCTTCAGTGGACGCACGTTGGCGGCGGAAAAAGCTTTCAGAAATTAAGGCAGTACGCGGAACGGAACCTCGGATTCATGGAATGCCGGTTTCCTGGAGAGATGGAGAACCGAGCGCTGATGGAATTCTACCGGAAGACCCCCGTCGACTGCTTTGTCAACACGAGCAGTTCGGAAGGGCTTCCCGTCAGCGTCATGGAAGCGTGTTCGTTCGGGATTCCCATTCTGGCGACGGACGTCGGCGGCACGTCCGAAATCGTTCAGGACAGGGTCAACGGCTATCTCCTGCGACCGGACTTTGAACCCGGAGACCTCGCGGGAAAAATCCGGGATTTCTGCGCAACCCCCGCTGGCATCCGAGCGACCTTTCGAAGCGCTTCCCGCAAAATCTGGGAAGAACGCTTTTCGGCAGAGACAAATTACGAAAAATTCGCCCGGGCGCTGCTTCTTTAAAAAGCCGGGCCCGGGCTGCTGAAAAGCCTGAGACACTTTTTCAGAAGATATTCTTCATGTCGGGAATTTCAGCTTCCGCCATATCACGGATTTGAGCGAGCACTTTATCGCAGTCGGAAAGGAATTGGTCTTTCGCCCCGTACCGGCAGAGTTCCGGCATTCCGCAGAGAAGCTGGTTGATTTCGCCCAGCGTGTTGTGCTCCATATAGGCGCAGAGGACGGGATGCGCGTCCTGCCACGTTTTGGACGCCTTCTGGATGAGCTGGAGGGCGTCCTTTTCCCTGCCTGTCTGCTGAGCGTCTTTCGCTTCCTCCACAATTTCCGTCATCTGATCCGTAATCTTCCGGGTATGGTGGATCCCGAACGCGCTTCCTAGAATCACCGCAAGGAGAAGGGCAAACGCAAACCAAACGCGTTTCATTTCTTGCCCATCTCCTTTTTGACAATGAGGTAATCGCCCTTGGCATTTGCGGTCATCAGAAAAATATCCTTGATCAGAAGTCCTTCCTTATTGAGGACGTCCTCGGCCCATTTTCTGTTTTTCCCGCTTAACCTCAGCGACGTGTCGGAAAGGACTCCGTCGCTGATGACGACGGTTTCAAGGCCCGTATAAGGCTCGACGGCGTTCAGCATCCCGGCCGTCGGCTGTTCTTTTTCCGGCTTTTTGAGGACGCTCATTTTGCCGTTTGTTTCCACAATGGCAAAATCAACGTCTTCAATGTGGAACACGTCTTTCTGCCTGAGCTGTTCAAAGAGGTCCTCGGTTGTCATGCGGAGCCGCCGCATTTCCGCCTCCTGGACTTTCCCGTGGCAGATGACCACGATGGGCTTCCCGCAGATGATTTTCCGGAACAGCCCGTTTTTTACCATCAGGCCCGAAGTGAAGATTTCGCAGATTACAAGAACCGAAATGGGAATCAGTCCGCCCACCAGAGGTTTCCCGGTATCCTGCATGGGAACGGACGCGAGGTTTGAAATCAGCAGGGTCACGACAAGCTCGCTGGTCTGAAGCTCACTAATCTGCCGCTTCCCCATCAGCCTTACTGCTGCCACAATCACTATGTACAGCAGCAGGGTGCGTACAAAGGAGATTGCCATTTCTTTCATCACCGGTTTTAGTATCATCCGCATCCCGGCAAATATTCATCCGCGGAAAAGAAAGCTTCACGCGCCTGTCGCGACAAACCCCTCCACGCGGCCCCCGGCCGTTTTGAGGCGGCGGAGGGATTCCCTCAGTTCCCGGTACGGCGTCCTTCCATACCGGACCGAAAGGATCACGGCGTGGGCACTCGGGCAGAGCGCTTCGGCTTCCGGATAGTCGGTATCCGAAGGCGCCAGCAGGACGACGGCGTCGTAAAGGCCGGAGGCCTGGGCGAGCAGTTTCTGAAACTCCGCGCCCGCAAGCAAATCCGCGGGGCTCCCCCCGGAAAGCGGGGAAGACGGAAGGACGCTGAGGCCCGGCTGGGAGGAAATAGGGACAACCGCTTCGGAAAGGCTGCATTTCCCGCCGAGGACGTCCGAAAGGATTCTGCCGGATGAAATGCCGAAAACTGCGGAAAGAGCCGAACCGCGCCGATCCGGGCAAGGGAAGAAGCGAAACCGGCGGCGACGTCCGCCGCACCGTTTTCTCTGAAGACGCCGGTCACCAGGAAAACCCCGGCGTCCGGAGCGTGGTGCAGAACGGCGGTGCGCATTCTGCGGTATGCGTCCTCCTTTTTCTGCGCGGGGATTTCCGCGAGAAGCGGCAGTTTCAGATCCTCTTCGGCAAAGCGCCCGTTCCGGACCGTCTTATCGCATAACACGCGGAGAATGCCGAACGCAACCGAGAGCACGAATCCGAGAAGCAGTCCCAGAATGCCGGCTTCCGCCACCGCTATCTTTTTCGATTTCGGCTTGGAAGGAAGGGACCGGTCGCTCACGGAGGAGCTAAGTTTCGGAGAAGGGAACTGTTTTTCCATTTCCTCGCCGAGAATCTGGGCGGCCGTATCCGAAAGGCGGGCGGCGTTTTCCGCATCCGGCGTATAAACAGTCAGCTTGACGACGGGGGCGGAATTCAGCTGAACGGCGGTGATTTTGCTGATATCCGACGGATCGATCCCCGCTTTCTCGGCGGTCTTCTCCAGCAGGGTGTCCCCCGAAGCAAGCGCGACAGCGGACTGCACCCTGCTATAGAGGATATTGGTGTACTGGAGCTGGTAATCGCTTTCCGCGTTGGAAGGGACGTCGCAGGTAAAGGTCAGCGTGGTGCTCCCGCTGTAAGAGTATCTCGCGAATTTTAAGGGGAGCAGACCGCATAGAATTCCAACGGCCAGAATGAAAAGGATAAAATTCTTTCTGTGGCTTCGAAAGTATCGGGCGATTTCCTGAAAACTTACGTACAGTTCCATCGGTAAGCCTCCTGTTATTTTTCTGACGCGGCGGCCGCAAAATCAAGCACGCGCTTCATGATTGTCTTCCAGTCGTAATGTTGAAGGGCAAATTCCCGCTCCTGCCCGTAAATTTCCGGGCGGCGGCGGCAGTTTTCCACGAAACGGACTACGGCGCCGATCTCGACGGGGGAAGGGTCGTTGGGCAGCTTCAGCGCAAACGGGGCGTCCGGGGGCAAATCGTCCTCATAGGCGTAAAGGAACGGGATCCCTGCCGCGCAGTACTCGCGGGATTTTAAGGGGCAGAGGTATCGGTGTCCCAGAAGATATCCGCCCAGACAGGATACCGCGGCGTCGCAGGACGCGTACAGCCTGTCGAGTCCCCGGGAATCCCGGTACCCGAGAAACCGCACCCTGTCCCCGATGGAAAGACTCGAAGTAAGCTCCTTTAACTCCCGTATAGTCTCGTTTTCCCCCACGATATCAAAAACGACTTCGGGTTTTCCCCCGGCGGGGTCCGCCCGATACCGCGCCAATCCCCTTAATACCCGGTCGTATCCATGCGTGACCGAGGTGCCCACGACGCCCAGAAGGCGGATTTTTCCGCCTTCCGGCGCCGTTTTCCCGGCAGGCCGCACGCTGCCGGGCGAAATTCCGTTGCCGATGGTGACGGCGGGGATTCCCCACACCCGCCGGATCGGTTCCCCAAAGACGGCTACGGCGTCCACCGCCCGCTTCATCCGGGGCGCGGACAGAAAGTGCTGTGCCGTTTCCAGAAGATGGCCGAGAAACGATCGAAAATTCCGAGTCTTGACGTCCAGGCGGAAAAAGCGCCGGTATTCGCTCCAGTAAGGATAGGTCGCAATTTCATAGACAACCCGGCATTCCGGATTCGCCCTCTTGGCCGCGGACGCGGCCCTGAGCCCGTAAGGCGTTGCGAGAAACCCTTTGATATAGACGGCGTCGTATTTTCCCTCCCTGATAAATCCGCAGATCTCCCCGGTGACGGCACGTATCCAGGCGCGCCAGCGCAGCCCTTTCGGAAACCTGCGGCATACCGGCGGGAAGCCTTCCCGATTCAGCGTCACGGCTCCGTTCTGCACGCAGAGGTACGCTGCCTCCCATCCCAGGCGGGCAACGCCTTTCGTCTGCCCCGCAATTTTCTTCAGAATTCCCCAGTACTTGGGAGTGTCGGACACAAAGCTTACATACAGGAATCTCATAACTTTCCGATTTCCTCATAAAACCGGCGGTAATTGGCCGCCGCGTTGAATTTTTCTTCCCAGACGGCACGGGCGCCCTTCGAGAGGGAACCGTACTCTTCCGGTCCCATCTTCCGGATCCGATTCAGGACGTTCATCAGTTCCCGCGGCGCAAAATCCTTCGGGAGAAGAAATCCATTTTTCCCTTCGGCAACGATTTCCCCCGTTCCGCCGACCTCCGTCGCCACCACGGGAATCCCGAACGAGCAGGCTTCCATCACGGAAACCGGGATCCCCTCGCTCGAACTGACATTTACAAAAACGGAAACCGGCGTTTCCCGGTAATACCGGAGAATTTCCGCATGGGGCATCCGGCCGGGAAACTCCGCCCGCACCCCGGGAGGAAGCCCTTTCGCGAGCGCGCGGACCCGGTTTTCTTCCGGTCCTGAGCCGAGATGCGTCCACACGGCCGGAAAATCTGCCTGGCAAAGAGCCTCGGCAATCAAATGGATCCGCTTGACGGGGACCAGATAGGAGCAGGAGACGATGTGAAACGGGTTTTGCCCGGGTTTCCCGGGTCCGCAGTCCCTCGTTCCAAGATGGGAAACCCGCACCTTTCCCGCGTACCGCGGAAATTCTAACCGGATAGTTCTGGCGCCGTCTTCCGAGCAGGGATAAACGCGGTCCATGTTCCGCAGAAGGAAGGACCGCATGGGCAGATACCCGTATTTTGCCCGCTCCGCGTGGATGTCAAACCCGTGCGCACGGGAAATGAGGCGTACGGAAATTCCTCTCCGGCGCAGGCGGCGGGCAAAAAGCGCCCCTCCCGCCGCCGCGTCGTAAAACCAGTAACTGTACAGGATAATCTCATCCCCGGCCGCGGCGGGAACCGTCCGGCAGAGTCCGCGGAAAACACGGTCTGCGTTTTTCATGAAATACAGAAGCTCATGCACGCGGCCGATCCATTCCCCGCCCGCCCGAAGAAGACGGAAAATCTCCTCGAGCACACAGGGCCAGAGGGCAAGGCGCAGATAAGCACCCCGGCCTTCCCGGACTTCATTCAGGCGGATGAGTTCCGCCGTTCCCGGCATTTTCTGGACCGGCCCCCCGGAAGGAAGGCCTTCCGAGCAGGGGCACACGAGAATCCGGTCAAAGCCAGCCGCTTCGCAGAGCTCGGCCGGGATAAACTCCTCGCCCTCCCCGAAAGGATAGGCCTTTGTCAGCAGAAGAAGAATTTTCACGGCTTTTCCTCCGCGGGCACCTGCAGGCCGGTCCTGACTTTCCGCACATGGGCTCCCATCCTGACAAACAGGAGGGCAAGCAGGTAAACGCCCGCAAAGAAACACAGATAGGTAAAATTAAATACATCCGACACCCACATAAAGGCAAAATCGCGGGGCAGGTAAATAAAATCCTTGACGGCGATCAGGCCGAGGGCAACGACGACCCACCGGCGGGTAAGCAGGGTGGAGAAAAACCGGAAGGCCACGCCGATCATCGCGCTGACCGCGGCCACGCCGACCATCCCGTATGCCACGTAAGCCTCCGCCACAAAGGACGTTCCAAACCCGCCGCCCCACAGATAGCGCCAGGGATCCACCATATAGGTAAGCACATGGGCGAAATTATGGGTAAGCTCGATAAACGCCGTGTTCTGGACTTCCACAATCGGGCTGAGGCCGAACATTGTCCGGATGAAGATATTGTTGTGCGCAAACTGCTCAAAGGGGTAAAACAGGTACCGCCAGGCTTCCGCATGGTCAAACCTGTCCCAGTGGTTGACGGTCTGGACCACCACGCGGAAACTCGCTCCCTGCGAGTAAACAAAATTGACAAGGGAAGAAAGCATTTCCCTGGGGGACAGTCCCTTCCCGGCGCGGACTTCCGCGATGATTTCGAGAAAATACACCAGGACGATTCCCCCGAGAATCACAAGGAGAACCGTGCGTTTCCGAAAGAACCGGTCCTTTTTTTCCCGGAGGCCGTCGCGCAGCGCAAAATAGATGAGGAGCATCAGCGCCTCGCAGACAAAGGTGTTTCTCCGACCCGTAAACAGGGAGGCCAGCATATAGACCCCGTATACGACAAAGGGGAGTTTCATCTGTCTGCGGTTTGGCATCGTGGCGAGAAACACCGCGAACGCGGGCGTGAAAAACATGGAAAGGCGGCTGACGGCAAAAGGAGCGTTATTCTCCGCTTCCTGGGTAAAAGATTTCATGTACCCATAGCGGAAAACATTCAGGATCGTCTGAAAAAGCGTAAAGAAGAAAGCCAGCGAGCTAATCAGCAGCACCGCCACGCTGATCTGCCGGATCATGGGCAGAAGCGGACTTTTCCGAAGAGCACCCGCCCCTTTCTCCCGCACGGCGGCTTCCCGTCGGGAGAATAGAGGCGCGGAAAGCCGGTAGGCCCCGTAGACGAAAAGGAAGGACATCGTGACTACCTGCAGGGCGATAAACAGGTTCCTGTAATCGTCGGCTTCCAGATCGTACAGAATATCGTTAAAATCACTTAGAAAAGCGACATACACCCGCCCCAGCAGAAGCAGGTTAAAGGAAGCGGCGAAGATAAACAGCGGGAAATCGCGCCGCATATTGGTGAGAAGATCCGCCAGCACGGCCAGATTCAGCGCCACGTTCGCGGCGAAAAGAGTGAGGACCGCTTCTTCCTTGTAAACCCCGCCGCAGACCATGAATATTCCCGCCGTGATTTCCAGAACGGCAAATAGGCCGAACAGCACGGTATTTCTCAAGCAGTTTTTCCTATTCAGATGGTCCGCCGTCATTAGCCGCGCCTCCATAACGCAGGATTGTCCCGCAATCATTATATCATAGCCGCCGTCCGCCCGCCAGGGAAAGGGAACGGGCCGGAAAGCGGGTTCCGTCACGGGGCTTTCAGCTTTTCCACCGCGTTTTTGTCCGGCGAGACGAATACCGTCCTGTTGCGGACGTAAATCACCATACCCGGTTTCGCGCCCTGCGGTTTGCTGACAAAACGGACCGGTGTATAGTCAACCGCCACGTTGGATGAGCTGCGCCCGCGGCT
>DAITAP010000054.1:8917-11949 GCA_036824225.1 Caproicibacter sp.
CGGCGACCAGGGCCGCGTCCGCCACGGCGGCCGGAGTCGGCTTCTTTCCCCCCAGGGAAAGAATTACATGGGATCCCGGGATATTTTTGGTATGGAACCAGAGATCATTTTTCTTCGCTTTTTTGAGGGTCAGCAGGTCGTTCTGCCGGTTATTGCGTCCCGCGAAGATCGAAAACCCGTCGGACGAATGGAACCGAAGCGGCGGCAGTGCCTGTTCCCGGCGCCTGCCTCCCCCTTTCGGCATGCGGAGATACCCCTGTCCGATCAGCTCGGAACGGATCGCGCTTAAGTCATGTTCGTCGGAAGCGCGGCTCAGTTCTTCGAGCACGGTGTCAAGATAGGCAAGCTCCCCGCGGTTTTTCCTGATCTGCACGGTCAGGGCTTCCTCCGCGGTTTTCGCCTTTCTGTATTCCCTGTAATATTTCTGAGCATTTTGTACGGGGGTCAGGAGCGGATCGAGGCGGACCGTGACCGGCGGCTGATCTGCCTGGTAAAAGTCGGGCAGCACGGCGGAATTCTGCCCCTTTTGAAGCCTGTAGAGGTTTGCGTTGATCAAATCCCCGCAGACGCGCAGCCTGTCCCTGTCGGCGCACCGTTTCAGATCCGCCATCTGGGCGTTGATCCTCCGGCTGAGACGCTCGCTGGCCGTGGAAAGCAGGCGGAGAAGATCCCCTTCCCGGGCGCGCATGCGCGAAAGCCTGTCCCGCTCCCCGTAAAAGGCGTCCAGCAGCTCGGAAAAGCCCGGATATTCCTTCACGACAGCGGCGCTCCCATAGAGGGTCATGGGCAGGAAGGAAAAGTCCAGGGGTTTTTTCGCAAGATCCACGGCCATGTACGGCCTGCCGCCGGTCTTTTCCACCGTCTCCCTGAGGCGCCCGAGGAAAAACGCCAGACGGTCATACTGCTCTTCCGTCATCCCGCCAAGCCGCAGATCCTCCCCCCTGCCGGCAAGGAATCCCATTTCGCGGCATACGACGGGCGAGAGGCCCTGGAGCGTGGAAAGAAGCGCTTTGGGAAGGCTTGTCCCGGGCGGCATTGATCGGATGCGCGCGAGGATTTCCTCCCTCCCCGCCGTCAGAAGGCAGAGTTTGTTCTGCGGCGGGGGAAACCGGTATTCTACGCCGGGTAAAATCAAGCGCTCGGACGACATTCCCGCGTCAACCCGCTTCAAGGCGTCGATCACCTTCCCGCCCTCATCCACCAGGATCGCGTTGCTGTAACGCCCCATGATTTCCACGACCAGAGTGAGGAGAACGGGATCCCCCAGCTCGTCGGTCGTCTCAAAGTCAAAACACAGCAGACGCTCGAGATCGGGCTGGCGGATGGCGCGCAGGCGGGCCCCCGTCAAACGCTTCCTCAACAGCATGCACAGCATGGGGGGCTGCGCCGGATTTTCGGGAATCAGGCGCGTAAACTGGACCCGCGCGCTGTCCGGCCTCGCCGACACAAGCAACTTCCACGCACCCTCCCGGGAACGGAGCGAAAAGACAAGCTCGTCCCGCGCGGGCTGATAGATTTTATCGATTCTGGCGCCGATGGCAGCTTTTTCAATCTCGCCTTTCAGGTGCCTCAGAAAAGCCCCGTCAAGAGCCATTTTATTCCCTCCCGGAACCTTAAAGAAATTTTGCCGGGCTGTGCGACCGTTCCGAACGGAGAAACTCGACTTCCGGAAACGCCTTTGCAAGCCTCTCCAGAAGCGGGAGAATTACGACGTTCTCCGTAAAGAAATGCCCCGCCACAACCAGCGTAATGCCCAGGTTCTCCGCGTCCCCGAGCTCGTGGTGCTTCGCTTCCCCCGTAACATACGCCTGACATCCCTGCCGGGCCGCTTCATACAGGTATTCGGAACCCGCTCCGCCGCAGAGTCCGACGCGGGTAACCCCTCGTCCGCCGTCGACGTAGTAAAGACCGTCGCAGCCGAGAGAATCCCGCACAAATTCCGCGAATTCCCTCGGGGTATACTTTTTTCCGGTCTCCCCTTCCAGCGCTTCCGCAAGTCCTGTCGTGCCGTATTCCTTCAGCGCGTGGACGCCGCCAAGGCCCAGCCGTTCCGCCAGGCAGGAATTCACCCCGCCGGGCGCAAGATCCAAATTGGTATGCGCGCAGATGGCGGCTATTCCATACCGAACGAGCAGAAACGGCGCCGTCCCGGGCCGAATCGCCCGCAGCGGGTGAAAAATAACCGGGTGATGGCTCACAATAAGCTGAGCGGAGCGTTCCGAAGCTTCCCGCACAATATCCGGGGTGATATCCAGAGACAGGAGAACTTTCTTCACAGGGGTGTCCCCGTCCCCGGACAGAAGACCGCTGTTGTCGAAATCCATGGCGCTTCGAAACGGTGCAAACCCGTCCAGGTACCGGTAGATATCGTGAACCGTCGTCATATCCTTTTCCTCCTTCTCAAAATGCGTTCCTTCTGGAGCATTTTTTCAATTTCCGCGCGGATACTTTCAATCTCTTCCGCTTCCTCCCCGCGTCCGCAGAGGGCGGCTCCTTTTTCCTGCTTTTTCAGCGACTGCATCTTCCGGCGAAGGTAAAGCCGGTTTTCCGGCGTGTCCGGCTGAATGCGGCCCGTATAGGGGAAAATCTTTCCCGTCATGCGGTGCGGCGGATCATAGGCGCAGAGCATGACGCAATAGACATGCCCGGCTTCCACCGCGCACCGTTCCTCAAGCACGGCAAAGCCCAGCCCGGAAAGCGTCCGGCGCAGATCGTCTTCGGAGGTCATCGGCTGGAGAATCAGCCTCCGCCCCGGTTCGCGGAGCCAGGGCGTCCGGGCGGCAATGTCCGCCATCAGCAGACCGCCCATT
The DNA here is from genome assembly GCA_036824225.1 of Caproicibacter sp. GTDB lineage: Bacteria > Bacillota > Clostridia > Oscillospirales > Acutalibacteraceae > Thermocaproicibacter. Next base: position 11,728 of record DAITAP010000054.1, read on the forward strand.
CCCGCTATCACGATGTCCTCTGCTTCTTGCGGCCTTACGCCGTCAAGCCCGTCTGAAAGCCGGGCCGTCACTTTTCCGCCCGCGCCGTACTTCTCAATATTCTTTTTTGCACGTTCAAGCGGCCCGGGCCGGACGTCTGCGGCGACAGCGCTCCGGATCAGCCCGCGCCTTGCGAGCCAGACGGGCAGATAGGCGTGATCCGTTCCCACATCGGCCAGCTTA
>DAITAP010000055.1:0-5595 GCA_036824225.1 Caproicibacter sp.
GACGCCTGGAAGCGGGGGAAACCTGTGCCCTCGTCTCGGACGCCGGAATGCCCGCCATATCGGATCCCGGCGAGATGCTGGTCGCCCAGTGCGCCGGGAAAGGCATTCCGGTGACGGTGGTCCCGGGACCCAGCGCGGTCGTCTCGGCCCTGGCGGTTTCCGGACTGCCGACGGGCCGTTTCGCGTTTGAGGGATTTCTGAGCGTAAACCGGAAAAGCCGGAAAGAGCGTCTCGAAGAGCTGAAAGGGGAGCGCCGCACCATGGTGTTTTATGAAGCGCCCCATAAACTCGCCGCGACGCTTTCGGATCTTCTGCGGGTCCTGGGGAACAGGAGGACGGCCGTCGTGCGGGAAATGACGAAGATTCACGAGGAAGTAATCCGCACCACGCTCTCGGAGGCCGCGAAACGGTACGCGGACGGCGGCGCGAAAGGCGAGTTTGTCCTTGTCGTCGAGGGAGCGCCGAAACCGGAACCTCGGAAAGTTCCCCTGGGGGACGCCGTGGAACTCGCGCGGCGATACCGGGAAGAGGGAATGTCCGTTTCGGAGGCCGCGAAGAGGTCTTCCGCGGAAACCGGGGTCAGGAAAAGCGAAATTTACCGCGGCGTCGTCTCCGCCCGGATCCAGGGGGAGCAGGACGGATGAGGCGGAATCGAAAATTCTGGGATCTCATCTTCCGCGCCTGCCGGAAAGCGCGGATTTTTTTAAAATGGCTGGCCCTGGGATGCGCCGCGGGCGCGGTGGCAGGCGCGGCGGGGACGCTGCTTTCCTTCTGTGTCGCCCGGGCGGCGGCGCTGAGAGAATCCTGTGCGTGGCTTGTCTTTTTCCTTCCTGCGGGCGGCCTTCTCACCGTTTTTCTGTACCGATCCTGCAAAGTCCCGGATCCCGAGGGGACGGATCTCGTGATCGAGTCCATCCGATCCGAAAAGAACGTGCCTCTTAAGATGGCCCCGCTGATTTTTGTCTCGACGGTCCTTACGCACCTGTTCGGCGGATCCGCCGGGCGCGAGGGAGCGGCCCTGCAGATGGGGGGCAGCCTGGGATACGGCCTGGGCCGGGTCTTCCGCCTCAACAAAAAGGATCTCCATCTGCTGACGATGAGCGGCATGGCGGCCTGCTTTTCCGCGCTGTTCGGGACTCCGGTAGCCGCTGCCGTCTTTGTGATGGAGGTGGAGTCGGTCGGGGTGATGTACTATTCCGCGCTGGTGCCGTGCGCGGCCGCGTCCATCGTCGGCGCGGCCATCCCCCGGCTTTTCCATATGGCTCCCGCGGTTTACGCGGTCTCCGGCGTGCCGGAAGCGGACTTTCGATCCCTGTCGCTCGTCGTGATTCTTTCCGCTTTCTGCGCGGCGGTCAGCGTCCTTTTCTGTTCCGTGCTGCACGGCGCGGGCCGGGCGTACGCGAAAGTTTTCCGCAGCCCCTACCTGCGCGCGGCGGCCGGCGGCGCCGCCGTCTGCCTTCTTTCGCTTTTCTGCGGGACCGGATACCTCGGCGCGGGAGGCGGGGCGATTGCCGCCGCGCTCGGGGGAAAAGCGGATCCGTGGGCGTTTGCGCTCAAACTGCTGTTTACGGCGCTGACCCTGGGAGCGGGATTTCAGGGCGGTGAAATTGTCCCGTCGCTTTTTGTCGGGGCGACGTTCGGATGCGCGGCGGGGGGAATCCTCGGGCTTTCGCCGTCGTTCGGCGCGGCCGTGGGAATGACGGCCGTGTTCTGCGGGGTGACCAACTGCCCGATTTCCTCCCTGCTCCTCGCCTTCGAGTTCTTCGGCACCCATGGGGCGGTCTTTTTCCTTCTCTCATCGGGCGTAAGCTATATGCTGTCGGGATATTCCGGAATCTATCGGAAGCAGCGGATCCTGTACGCGAAAGACCGGCCCGTTTTCCGCGGATACCGCGGTTAGGGCGGATACCGCGGTCAGGAAGGAAACCGCGGAACCTGCGGTTGCCGATTTTGAGAGATGGTGTATAATAAAGGCGTGATTTTGAATTTATCCGGGAGGTAAGGACCGGTTGGCTGAAATTTATTTTGATAATTCTTCCACGACAAAGGTGTGCCGGGAGGCCGCCGAGAAAGTGATGGAAGCAATGACGGTAAACTACGGGAACCCGTCGTCTCTGCACGCGCTTGGTTTCCGGGCGGAACAGGAAATGCGGGAGGCGAGGAAGTCGGTCGCCGATCTGCTGGATGTCGAGCCGGAAGAGATCACTTTTACTTCGGGCGGGACGGAGAGCAATAACATCGCCCTGTTTGGCGCCGCGCGCGCCCGCAGAAAGCGCGGCCGCCGGATTGTCACGACGGCCATCGAGCATCCGTCCGTGCTGAACACCATGAAAAAGCTGGAAACCGAGGGATTTGAGGTCATATATTTAAAGCCCGACGGAACGGGCCATATCCGGCCGGAGCAGATTGCCGGGGCCGTTACGCCGGATACCATCCTCGTCAGCATGATGCGGGTCAACAACGAAGTCGGAAGCATTCTGCCCGTGGAAGCTGCCGCGCGGGCGATCGCGGACGCGAAAGCCCCTGCCCTGCTGCATATGGACGCGGTGCAGGCGTTCGGCAAACTGCCCCTTTACCCGAAAAGGATGGGGGTGGATCTGATGAGCATGAGTTCCCACAAGATTCACGGGCCCAAAGGCAGCGGGGCCCTCTATGTGCGGAAAGGCGTCCATCTTGAGCCGCTTTTCTACGGGGGTGGGCAGGAGCGCAATCTCCGCCCCGGGACCGAAAGCGTCCCCCTGATAGCCGGATTCGGGGCGGCCGTCCGGGCGCTGCCCGGTTTCGGGCCGGAAATTAAAAAAATGAAGGAGCTCAATGCCTACTGCCGGGAAGCGCTCTCCGCGATCCCGGGGATTGCGATCAACTCCCCGGACGACGCCCTTCCCTATATCCTGAACTTTTCGGCGGAAGGCGTGCGCTCGGAGACCATGCTGCATTTTCTCTCGGACCGCGGCATTTACGTGTCTTCCGGATCCGCCTGCTCCCGCGGCCGCGAGAGCCATGTGCTGCGCGCGATGGGCCTTCCGCGGGAACGGATCGCGTCCGCGCTGCGCTTAAGCTTCTGCCGGTATAATACGGAATCGGAAGCGGAGGAATTCCTCTCCGCCCTGAAAGCGGGGCTTTCGGATCTTGTCCGCCGTCCGGCCGGGAGGGAATGAACCGTGAAGGAGATTTTACTCGCAAAACTCGGCGAAGTCGTGCTGAAGGGGCTGAACCGCCGCAGTTTTGAAGATGTCCTGCTTGCGAATATCCGCCGGCGCATCGCTCCGTTCGGGCCGTTTGACGTGAGGGAGGCGCAGTCGGTCCTCTATATTACGCCCAGAACGGAAAACGCGGATCTGGAATCCGCCGAGGAACGGATTTCGAAGATATTCGGCATCGCCTCTTTTTCCCGCGCCTGCGAAGTCCCCAAGGATATCGGCGCGATTTGCGCCGGGGCGGCGGAGTATCTGGGGGAAGAACTCTCCCGGTCCGCGTCCTTTAAGGTGGAATGCAGGCGGTCTGATAAAAAATTCCCGCTCCGATCCCCGGAGATCTGCGCGAAGGTCGGCGGATATCTTCAGGAAAAAATTCCCGGACTCCGCGTCGACGTCGAGCATCCCGCCTTTACGGTCCGCGTGGAAGTGCGGGATTTCGCGGCTTATCTCCATGGAAACGCCCGCCGGGGGGCGGGAGGAATCCCGGTGGGAACGGGGGGAAAGGCGGCGGTCCTGGTAAGCGGCGGAATCGACAGCCCGGTAGCCGCGTGGATGGTGGCGCGCCGCGGCGTGGAACTGACCGCCGTCCATTTTGCCAGTCCTCCCTATACCAGCGAGCGCGCCGAGCAGAAAGCGGCCGATCTCCTCCGGCGCGTGGGGGAGTATGCCGGAAGGATGATCATGGTTACGGTCCCCTTTGCCAGAATTCAGGAGGAGATTCTGAAAAACTGCCCCGAAGAGTATTTTACCGTGATCATGCGCCGGTTCATGATGCGCGCCGCGGAGAAAATCGCCCGGCGGGAAGGCTGCGGCGCGCTGATAACGGGAGAGAGCCTGGGGCAGGTTGCGAGCCAGACGATGCAGGCTATCGCCTGTACCGACGCCGCCGCGGGATTGCCCGTGTTCCGGCCGCTGATTGGGATGGACAAGGTGGATATTATCACGGCTGCCCGCAGAATCGGCACCTATGATCTTTCCATTCTTCCCTATGAGGACTGCTGTACGGTCTTTACCCCGAAACATCCCCGCACCCGGCCGTCGCTCCAATGTGTTGAGGAGGCGGAGGAGCCACTGGATGCGGAGGCGCTGGTTGAGGACTGTGTCTCCCGCGTGAAAACTACGAAAATCGATCCGAACCGGTAAGGAGGAAAAAACGGATGAACGCTGAGATTATTTCGGTCGGGACGGAACTTCTTCTGGGGCACACGGTGAATACGGACGCTTCCCTGGTTGCACGGGAACTTGCCCCCGCCGGAATCGGTTTGCTGTATGCCTGCACGGTGGGAGACAACCCGGGGCGCCTTCAAAGCGCTCTGCGGACCGCCCTTCAGAGAAGCGATATTGTGATTACGACGGGCGGTCTGGGACCGACGGGCGACGATTTGACGAGGGAGACGGTCGCCGAAGTGGCGGGAAGAAAACTTAAGTTGGATGAGGACAGCATGGAACGCATCCGGAATTATTTCAAGGGCCGATCCCTCGGTGAGACGCAGAAAAAGCAGGCCATGCTGCCCGAGGGATGCACCGTTTTTCCGAATGACAACGGAACAGCCCCCGGCTGCGGATTCCGCACGGATACGGGGAAACTGGTTGTGATGCTTCCGGGTCCGCCTTCCGAGCTGGTGCCCATGCTGAAGCACTATGCCGTGCCGTTCCTTGCGGGCGGGACCGCGGCGATCGTATCCCGGATGGTCCGGATTTTCGGCCTCGGGGAAGGGTATGTCGCAGAGCGGATTGCCGACCTGTGCGCGGGGAAAAACCCGACCTGCGCGACCTATGCCAGAGAGTGCGAGATGTTCGTCCGGGTAACCTCCCGGGCGGAAAACGCCGAACGGGCCGCCGCCTTGTGCGGACCCGCGGTGGAAACAATCCGGAAACGGTTCGGCGCTTTTGTGTACGGCGTCGATGTTTTCAGTCTGGAAGAGGCCGTCGTCCGCCTTTTAAGAGAAAAGGGCGGGACGGTCGCGACGGCGGAATCTTGCACGGGGGGCCTTCTCTCAAAGAGGATTACGGATATTCCCGGTTCTTCGGAAGTGTTTCCGATGGGCGTCGTAACCTATTCGAACGGGGCGAAAACAAAACTGCTGGGTCTTCCGGAAGAGACGTTCCGAAAGTATGGCGCCGTCAGTCCGCAGACGGCGCGCTCGATGGCAGAGGGCGTGCGGAACCTTTCGGGAGCCGATTACGGCGTAGGGATCACCGGTATCGCGGGCCCCGGCGGCGGAACGCCGGAAAAGCCGGTCGGCCTTATCTATCTCGCCTTAAGCGACGGGAAAAACGTCTGGGTCCGGGAGATGCGCGGAAACGCGCGCAAGGGCCGCGGATATCAGCGTGAGCTGGCGGCTTCGAATGCTCTGGATATGATTCGAAGGAGAGTCTTAAACCTCGGGGGGATGGA
>DAITAP010000055.1:5605-11948 GCA_036824225.1 Caproicibacter sp.
ACTTTTTTAGGGGAGAGGCAAAAAAGAAGATGGAGGCAGGGCTTCTGTTCTATTTTGCCAGGCGGACTTCCGCGTGCCAGCGGACCCTCAGCCGCTCTGCGGGCCTGTTCGGGATCCGGATTGCCGAAGTGCAGGTCTGCACGCGGCGGGAGGATCTTGACGCCGGCATTGCCCGTCTGCTCCGGAAAGGAACGTTGGTTTTTCTGGTCGGTTCCTGCCGCGGACGCCGCCCGGACTGTTCGGAGCAGATTTTCCGTACGCTGAAGGTTCCGCTGGACGGGGACGGGGAACCCCGCGGCGTGCTGCGCGTGGACGGAAGCCGGAAATCGGGATATGTCCTGGAAAGCGCGGATCAGGCTATCCTGATTGTTCCGGACGACCCCTATGAAATTCTTAAAATGCTTCCGGCGGCGTTTTTCAGGCTGAAGCGGAAGTTTCGCCTTTCGGGGGAGTTTCCCCCTCCCGGGCACCCCGATTACGGCAGACTGATCGCCGGATGCATGGAACGCCGGGAAGACGGATAAAAAAAAGGGCTGCACTTTAAATGGTTGGACTTAGGGATTTTGGAAACAAGAACATTTTAGTCGATCATTTTCAAGCGGAAAAGGAAACAGTCATGTAAGAGCTACGGCTCCTGCATGGCTGTTTTTCTATGCCCGGAAGGATATAATTCTTTATCAATTTATCACGCAGAATTGACTTGCTATTACTTTCGTTCAAGGCAATAACATGTACTACCGAAAGGCAAAATGCTCCGTGACAGCTTTTCTCGCAGCGAGATTGACAGTAGTGGGCGCAATCTTATTTGCCCAGTAATAAATCCGTATCTGGTCGATGAAGCTGCGCTTTAGCGCTGGGCTGACAATGTCGTGATTGAAGGGGAGATTATCACGAAGATCAAAACGTGATGGTATTTGACTTAAAAACAGCTGTCATCTTTGAAGGTGGTTCTTTCCCACATGCCCAAAACAAAATCCACTGAAAGCAATAGCAAAACTCTGATTCAATGTGAAAGATTTTAGGCAAAATAACAGCCACGACTATTGGCGAAACCGCCAAACATCAAGTTAGCATATAGGAACAGTAAGCCTGTACATTCAATGCAAATTTCAACGCACGATTTAACGCACGATTCATTTACTCGTGCGTTAAATCAGTTCATATTTTGCATAACGTCCTTTCCCTATAAGATGAAGTTTTCCATTTTCTGTAAGACGATGTAAAACCCGGTATGCCTGCGGTGGGGAAATTTGTAAAAGTTCCGCTACGTTGTCCCGCGTTACATAGCCCTGTGTTTTAGCCAGCTTTAAAACAAGTTCAGAAAAACGCAGAACGTCGATTCCTGTTTGGCGAACATAATTGACAGCCTTATCAGCATTACGATATACTTTTGAACTCAACATGTAAAAACGGCCTTTTCCGTTACCTACCGCTTCTACCAATCCTGTTTCTGTCAAACCTTCCAGTATAACCTTCGTTTTAGTCTCAATTATTCCAATATATATTATGAGAAGGCGGTCAGCAGAATTTTCAAAAGATCTGGACTGATGTCAGTAATACTCTGTTCTTGAACATCAATGTCCATTCCTTGCGTCACCCGCTTCCTCTTTTTCTTCCGTCACAAACTCCAAAATATCATCCACGCCGCAGTCCATTACCCGGCAGAGCTGCCGCGCTTGAGCCGCATGATGATGTTCGCGGAAAATCCGGCTTGTTTCTGCAGCTCGGCGTTTGTCATATCCTTTTCAATCATCATATGAAACAGTTTTTTGTAGGAAACAGCTATCGGCGTACCTCCTGTTTCTGCATGCTTACAAATATTCTATCTCATTATATCACGAACTGACGCCTGAGATCATTCGTGAATTCGTCGAGAAGGTCTACGTCTATAAGACAGAACGGATTGAAGGCCGCAAAGTCCAGCACATCAAAGTCGCGTGGAATTGCATCGAAGAATTCTCACTGCCGGAAAAGAAAAACGGTACAACCGATTGAACGACTGTACCGATATTTCCGGGATTGGGAAATCCCTAAGCTGCACTACCTTTAGGGTGCGGCCCTTTTTCTACCTTTTTTCCCCGTCTCCGATCAGGATTTGCCCGTCGCCTGGGACAGTTTTACGGATGCGGTGAACGTCTGGCCGGTAGAAACCCTCGCGATGCTCAGAGTGACGGTTTCACCCGGCTTCTTCGCCGCCACGGCGGCGGTAATTACGGTCCGGCTTGTCACGGTCTTTCCGTCGATGGCGGTAATGATATCGCCTTTCTGGATGCCGGCCGCGGTCACATTGCTGCTGTTAATCTGGCTGATGAAGAACCCGGTAACATTGATGCCATTAAAGCGTGCGGTCAGCGCGTCCAGGTAATCCCCCATCACGCCCAGAACAGCGCGGTTCTTGACATAGCCGTATGCCTTGAGTTCGCTGACGATGGGCTGCGCGGTGTCGATCGGGATCGCGAAACCAAGCCCTTCATAGCCTGTCGCCACAATCTTGGAAGAGTTGATTCCGACAACCTGACCCCGCATGTTGACCAATGCGCCGCCCGAGTTGCCCGGGTTAATCGCGGCGTCGGTCTGGATGCACTTCATCGTGTATCCGGTGTCGGAGTTGGTAATGGAGCGGTTCAAAGCGGAGACATATCCGACGGTTACGCTGGAGTTAAACTCAAGTCCGCCGGGGTTGCCGATTGCCATCACGGTGTCGGCCACCTGAAGATCCCCGCTGGATCCGAACTCGGCCGCCGTCAGCCCGGACGCGTTGATTTTAACCAGCGCGAGGTCGGTCACGCTGTCGCTGCCAATCAGCTTTGCCTCATAGGTTTTTCCGTTGGAGAGGACCGCCTTGAGGGTGGAAGCCCCTTCCACGACGTGGGCGTTAGTCACAATGTATCCGTCTGACGTCGCGATAATTCCGCTCCCTTCCCCGATGGGGGTGACGCCAGAGTTCTTTTCGGTGGACCCGGAGCGGAAATAGTCTTCAATGGAACCGCGTGAGTTGCTGTAGCTCTGGATGCACACGACGGAGGGGACGACTTTTTTCGCGACCTGCTGAAGAGTCAGATCCGACGTCGTTACCGTCGTGTTGGTCGTGGGGGGCGTCGAGCTGCTGCTGTTTTTCACAATCGTAAACGCCGCCGGAGCGCCGGACGAGGATTTGAGCTGGATGGTGCCGTTATTGATGAGCGCGGTGAACCCGGCGATGGAACCCGCTGAGACCGCCAGACAGGCCAGAACGCCAATCAGAACGTTTCTGAGGATATGCCGCTTTTTCCTGGGCGGGTTGTTCCCTGGTCCGCCTGAACCGGAACCACCGGAACCGTATTCTCCACCGTACCCGTAGGGGGTGCGGCTGTAGTGGTAAGTGTCGCCTTCCCAGATGGTGCCGTTTGAATTTCCGGAATCCTGTGAGGAAATCTCGTCTTTATTTTCATTTCCATTCGGTCCGAAACCGCTGCGATCGAAAGGATCCGCCATATCATTTCATCCCTTTCATAAATTTTCCTTCTTTATTATCGGACATACCTGTTAAAAAGGTGTGATGTTCCGTTGATATTTTTATGAATGGATTGAAAAAAAATGTAAACAGCAGAAAAAAGCCCTGGAACAGCGCGCGACTGCCCCGGGGCTTTTTAGAAGAAAATATCAGAATCCTTGGAAATTACTTGTTGGCTAGCTTTGCGAGATGCTCGTAGTCTTCCGCAGCGTCCTTTTCGGCCTTGGTGAACAGTTCCTCGGCGCGTTTCGGGAAGGAGCGGGTGAGGGATTTATAGCGGACTTCTCCCATGATGAAGTCGCGGTAGGAAGCGGAGGGCTTCCGGCTGTCCAGCTGCAGCGGGTTCTTGCCCTGCGCGGCAAGACGCGGGTCATACCGGAAGTTTTTCCAGTAACCGGCCGCGACAGCCTTCTTTTCCTCGAGCTGGGAAATGCCCATGCCGCCCTTGATGCCCTGGTTGATGCAGGGCGCGTAGGCGATGATAATGGACGGGCCGTTATAGCTTTCGGCTTCGGTAATCGCCTTGATGGTCTGGTTATAGTCCGCGCCCATCGCCACATGCGCCACATAGACGTAGCCGTAGGTCATGAACATGCCGGGCATGTCTTTCTTCTTGGTGGACTTGCCGGTTGCGGCGAACTGGGCTACCGAGCCCATCGGCGTCGCCTTGGAGGCCTGCCCGCCGGTGTTGGAATACACTTCGGTGTCGAAGATGAGAACGTTGACGTTCTCCCCCGAGGCAAGGACATGATCGAGGCCGCCAAATCCGATATCATAGGACCAGCCGTCGCCGCCGAAAATCCAGATGGATTTCTTCGCGAGATAATCCTTGTCCTCAAGCGTTTTCTTCGCGAGGTCCGCGGTCTCGCCGGAACCTTTCGCGGCCTTCTCGAGTTCCGCTATCAGCCTGTCGGCGGGTTCGCGGTTTTTGACGCTGCTGTCCGCCGTGTCAAGGTATTCCTTGGAGGCGGCCTTCAGCGCATCGGAAGCGTCGCTCGAGGCGGCGATTGTCTTGACGAAATCGATGAGCTTTCCGCGGATTGCGTCGTTGGCGAGCGCCATGCCGTATCCGAATTCGGCGTTGTCCTCAAACAGCGAGTTGTTCCACGCCGGTCCGAATCCCTTCTCGTTTCTGGTATACGGCGTTGCCGGAGCGGATCCGCCCCAGATGGAGGAACATCCCGTCGCGTTGGCGATATACATCCTGTCCCCGAACAGCTGGGTGACAAGCCTCGCGTAAGGAGTCTCGCCGCAGCCCGCGCAGGCGCCTGAGAATTCCAGCAGAGGTTTGCGGAACTGGCTGCCCTTTACGGTCGTCGGGCGGAACTTCTTTGCAACCTCTGGCTTTGCCGGGATCTTCTGGCCGTAGTCGAAGCCTTCCTGGCTGGGCATCTGGGTCTCCATCGGCTTCATCGTAAGGGCCTTTTTGCCGCGCATGCCGGGGCATACGGTCGCGCAGGATCCGCAGCCGGTGCAGTCGAGCGTTGAGATTGTGACGGCAAATTTGAGGCCCGGCATCAGCATCATGTCTTTCATCTTCATGCTCTTGGGTGCCTTGGCGGCTTCCTCGGCGTTCAGCACGACGGGGCGGATGACCGCGTGAGGGCACACATACGAGCAGGTGTTGCACTCGATGCAGTTGGCGGGGTTCCATTCCGGCACGTCGATGGCGATGCCGCGCTTTTCATAGGCGGCGGACCCGGACGGAACCGTGCCGTCCGCCATTTTCAGCACAGCGGAAACCGGAAGCTCATCCCCCTTGTGGCGGTTGGCCGGGATCAGAACGTTGTTCACATACTCGGTGAGGGCCGGATCGCCGCAGTTGACCTTCTTTTCCACCGTATGGTCGACGGCGTCCTTCCAGGAATCCGGGACATGGACTTTCACAAACTCGTTTGCGCCGCGTTCAATGGCCTCGTGGTTCATCTTGACGATTTTCTCGCCCTTGCGGCTGTAGGATTTTGTCGCGGCGTCTTTCATATACTGAATTGCCTTGTCCTTCGGGATGATGTTGGCAATCGTGAAGAAGGCGGACTGCAGGATGGTGTTGATGCGGCCGCCCAGGCCGATTTCCTTGCCGAGTTTTACGCCGTTGATGGTATAGAAATTGATGTGGTTCCGGGCGATATACCGCTTCATTTTGGCGGGCAGGTGCTCGTCCAGTTCCTTTTCGTCCCACTCGCAGTTGAGCAGGAAATTTCCGCCCGGCTTCAGGTCTTCCACCATGTCATATACGTGGACATAGGAAGGCTTGTGGCATGCGACAAAGTCGGCTTTCGTGATATAATAGGTGGACTTGATCGGCTTCTTTCCGAAACGCAGGTGGGAGATGGTCAGGCCGCCGGACTTCTTGGAGTCGTAGGCGAAATAGCCCTGGGCATACATGTCGGTGTGGTCGCCGATGATTTTAATCGAGTTCTTGTTGGCGCCGACGGTCCCGTCCGCGCCGAGGCCCCAGAATTTGCAGGAATGCGTGCCGGGCGCCGTGGTGTCCGGGTTTTCCTTGATTTCCAGAGACAGATGCGTCACATCGTCGTCGATGCCGATGGTGAAGCGCTGCTTCGGCTGGTCGGACTCCATGTTGCGGTAAACGGCGACGATCTGGCCCGGGTTGGTGTCCTTGGAGCCGAGGCCGTAGCGGCCCGTGAAGATCGGGATGGTCTCGAACGGGGTTCCCTTCAGGGCGGCGACGATGTCCAGGTACAGCGGCTCGCCGATGGAGCCGCGCTCTTTGGTGCGGTCCAGCACGCTGATCTTCTTTACCGTCTTCGGCAGAACGTCCAGCAGGAACTTCGGGACAAACGGACGATACAGGTGGGCCTTGACAAGACCGACCTTTCCGCCCTTCGC
>DAITAP010000056.1:0-1794 GCA_036824225.1 Caproicibacter sp.
TACAGGTTCCGAACGGCGCGGTACAGTTCAGGCGGGTACAGCTCTGTGCTTGTGGGGATAAATACGCAATTCTGTCTTACCTGTTCATCCGTAAGGGAAGAAGGCACAAAAAAAGAGCCATCCTGCGATGACTCCTTTTCCGTATTCTGTTCAGGCGCCTGCGGACTTATCTCGGCTTCAGCACCAACTCGCGGAGGACGATTTCCTCCGCCGACCGCCGCAGACTGTTGAGATGTCTCGTCCGCTCCAGCGTGTCCTCGGTATCCGGCATCGGCTCCTCCTGGAGCATCTGCTGTGTGAGGATCTCGATCTGCCGCAGAGCTTCCTCGTTGACCCTGTGCATTCTCTCCATCAGAGTGCCATCCATTTTCAAAGTCATATACCGCTGAGGATGGTTCTCCTTGAGATATTCCAGCGCCATCCTTCCGTACCGCCCCAGTGGACGGTCGTTCTCCTGATCGTTGGAGATTTGGATGTTCGGCAGCATCACGCCGTCCTTCTCGGTGTAATTCAGTTCCATCAATGGCTTTTTCATGATTTTCAGTCCTTTCTCTGTTGATAATCTTTATGGTGCGTTCCATTTCCAAAAGGGCATTTTTTGAAATTGAGGTAACGGCGTTTCCAAGCCGACCGACAAGCGGGAGCGTGTTGAAATGATAAACCGTCTCCATGCCGTTTCCCAATGGAATCTCTTCATCGGAGAGCCCACACCGTTTTCCCATGAAATACGTCACGCTGTCAGTCAGGAGGTCCGCGAACTGTGCTTCAAACCCGCCCTCTGGAAGTTCGGCAAACAGGTGGCCGTCGATATCCGCGCTTAAATCCTGCAAGTAGGCTTCATAGTGATCGGAAACCGCTTCGGCGGCGAGGCGGTGAAGCAGATCGGGAAACCCGTCGCTTTCAACGCCGTGGGAAAAAGCCAGCCGCTTTGAGATTTCACTTCTAGTACTCTCTGTCAACTGCCAGTCGGTCGGTTTGATTTCCCGCCCGTTGGTCTGTGAAATATCGAAAAGATATTTGATCGTCAGCCTGGCATTTTCGTATTCGCAGACGGCAATACCCTTCGCCCCTGCATTCACATACCGGCCCGCTTGATTCCACTGTTTGGTGCTGGCAAAGGAATGCTTGAAAAACCGCGCCCCAAACGTGAGGTAATCGCGCCAGTTGTTTCCGGTGCGGGTAATGTAGGGGGCAATCGTTTCGTAGATTGTCCGAAGCTTTTCGTCCTTTCTCAACGTATCACCTCCATTTCAGCGTTGATTTTAACTTTATCCGGTTGTCGAGCCTGATTGTTCTTCTGAACTATTGCCAATATCAGAATGACGGGAAAAATATTCCCGCAGGGCATCCTCAATCACCCGCTCCATTTCGCCCGGTTTAGTATCGGCAGGAAAATATCGGGAGTAGGTCTTGTACTTGATTTTTACGGGCGGTGGAGTAGAACTTTTTGGCTTTCTGGTTTTCTCACCGGAAATGATCTGCGTAGCAAGCTTCTGATTCAGTCTGCCGGAGTATTCGCGGAGCAGAGAAACCTTTTTCGGGGTAATTTTGTATTCGTTTTCCGCAAGTACCGTTTCCACCATCTGCTGTTCTGATTCTGAGAGAAAAGATATTCCAACCGAATCGGTAAGGGTAATTTCATTAGTGTCAAGGCGCTGCTTCAAAGGTAAAATCAATTTGTCCACTCTAACGTAATTCGCAACGGAGCGCCCTTTCAGATCATAATTGGCCCCCAACACATCCCTACTTTTTAACCTCTGGTATTCAATTCCAGAAGTGGGTTTTTCCGCGATA
>DAITAP010000056.1:1822-2280 GCA_036824225.1 Caproicibacter sp.
TTTAAAGCATTTTGAGTTCCGCGATGATGTCGTTCCGTTTCCCCTGACTGAACATTTTTGAGTACCGGAGCGCAAGAACCGCCGCCTTTTCCGAGGGAAGCATATCCGCAAAGGAACGTTGCAGAACATTGGTCTCCACAACGTAAATCCATGCATCATCATCCGAAAGGTTTTCCGTCACAATACACGGAATTTCATTCAACCCGGCGATACGGGCAGCGTTCATGCGATTGTGGCCGGACAGCATTTCGTATTCGCGGCCTTTTTCGTCCAGTTCGACTTTGCGGACAATGGCTGGAATGAGCACACCATTGGCTTTTACGCTCTCCACCATATCATCCAATCGTTCCCCTTCATAGAGATGGAACGGATGCTTCTGAAACATGCGGATTTTTTCAATGGGGAGGACGGTGACTGTTGCAGGATTGCCGATCTGCCTATCAGAATGATTCTGTTTT
>DAITAP010000056.1:2291-11564 GCA_036824225.1 Caproicibacter sp.
CGTTGATTCGGAGCAGATCGTCAATGGATTTGATTTTTGGGTTAAGCTTGGGTCTTTGTCCCGGCATCAAGCAAGCACCTCCTTTGCAAGTTCCATGTAGGCCAATCCTGCGGGAGATTTTCCGTCGTATTCCAGCACACTTAGGCCGAGACCGTTGGCCTCTCCAACTTTTACGGTTGTGGGAATCCGACTGTCAAATATTCTCATACCACTGCGGTAAGCAGCATCTACCTGACTGCTGATTTCCTTATACAGATTAGTGCGTTTATCGCACATTGTGAACAAGATACCGCCAAACTGTATTTTGGGATTCAGGCGACGCTTTATTTTCAGGATGGTTTTCGTGAGTTCCTGCAATCCCATGACCGCCAACAACTGCGGATTGACGGGAATCATAACTTCATCCGCCGCAGTTAGGGCACTGATTGTCAGTGTACCGAGTGACGGGCAGGTGTCCACGAGAATGTAATCGTAGTCGCCCCTCAGAGATTCTAACAAATTGGAAAACAGGTGCTCGCTTCCCATTTCCAGCCTCAGATTGGCCTCAATGACCGAAAGCTGGATGCTGGAAGGGATCAGGTCAACTTTTCCGATGGGAAGAATAAAATCCTTTTTCGGAGGAAGTTCTTTATCCTCAAGCATGTCGGTCATAAGGGTTACGGTAGTATATTCCAACTTTTCTGGATCGTCTACTCCGAAACAGGTGGTAAGACTGAACTGGGGGTCAAAGTCCACGGCAAGGACGCGCTTTCCTAACTCTGCGAGAGAATAAGAAAGATTGCGAACTGTGCTCGTTTTGCCGACGCCGCCCTTTTGCGCGGCGACAACCAAGATTTTGGACATTACTCTAAGCCTCCCTTCAAATTTCAACCTGCAGCGTCTTTTTATATGTGCTATAGTGAGCACTAAGAACGTAATCAATAATATACGTCTTGGGAATTAGATAAGTATGGTTTATCATGAAGTGCTGCACATGGTTTTCCTGTAGAAGCTTTCTCGCGGTTCCATTCGCGATACCACCCAGCATCTTTCGAAATTGAGCAATTGTCACCAAGTCGGGATATGGGCGAAACAGGTTTTCATAATACTTTCTATTTTGGGTTTGCACAGTCATCGACTCCTAAATAAAATTTGTCAATGGCAGGTGATGGCTGTTCCAATTATGAATTTCATGTGGGGCGTTAATTCATTTTTTGCTCCCTTGCTATGGGAGCATCCCTTAAACATCCCTTAATTGTGCAAAATAAAATGCAAAACTCATTTTTGCGGGAATCGGGATGCAGCCTGAATTTTTTATATAAAAAAGCTGCAAACCCTGATTCTGACTGGGTTTGCAGCGTCTCTATCTTCTTGAAGAATCCTCAAGATTCCGTTTAGTTCTCAATCAATGGACCGACTTAAAATCCCTCGGTAGCGATACCGTGCCGGTTCGACCCCGGCTGGCGGCACCAAAAAAAGACAGGCCCTCGCGGCCGGCCTTTTTTTGCGTGTCTACATATTGACAGCTATCGATGTATCGTCTATAATAGAAACATCGATGAACGTCGATATGACGATCAATTATTATCGTTTAGGAGGCTTTTATCATGGCGGGTATTCGTGAAGAAGTGAAAAAGCATTATGGGGGCATTGCGGCGAAAGTGTCCAAAGAATCGAAAAGCTGCTGCTGCGGAAGCGAGGGATGCTGCGGCGACATCGGCAGCAACTCGCCTCTTTACTCTCCGGAATATCTCGCCGGTTTGCCGGACGAGGCGATCAAAGCTTCACTTGGCTGTGCGAACCCTGTTGCTCTCGCTAATCTGCAAAAGGGTGAAACCGTACTGGATCTGGGCAGCGGCGGCGGAATCGACGTGCTGATTTCGTCGAGATTTGTGGGCGAAACGGGCAAGGCATACGGCCTCGATATGACGGACGAAATGCTGGCGTTGGCGGAAGAGAACAAGAAAAAGTACGGGGCAAAGAATGTGGAATTCATAAAAGGCTACCTGGAGGACATTCCGCTTGCCGACGAATCGGTCGATGTCGTCACGTCGAACTGCGTGATCAACCTGACCGAGAACAAAGAAACGGCTTTGCGTGAGGCTTACAGGGTGCTGAAAAAGGGCGGCAGGCTCGCGGTTGCGGATATTGTGGAGCTCAAAGCCGTGCCCGATGAAATCAGAAAAAGCGTCGGGATGTGGGTCGGCTGCATTTCGGGCGCGCTCGCCGTGCGGGAGTACGAGCGCATTCTCAAAAAGGTCGGCTTCAGGGGGATCGAAATAACGCCTGTCAATATCTACACAAAAGAGATCATCAAAAGCTTTGCGGAAGATAAAGATCTCGGCTATCTCTATTCGACTTTGGATGAAAATCTTCTGGACGGCGCGTTTGCTGGCGCTCATGTGAAGGCGTATAAATAAGGTGGGTACAATGGAGAAAAGATTTGAGGAAGTCGCTGGATTTTTTAAGGCGCTGTCCGATCCCAATCGGCTCATCATCGTTGAGATGCTTGAAAACGGGGAACTGTGCGCCTGCGAGCTTCTGGAGAAATTGCATATCTCGCAATCGACCCTTTCCCATCACATGAAAATCTTATGCGAGGCCGAAATCGTGAACTGCCGCCGCGAGGGAAAATGGATGCGCTACTCTCTCAGCAGCAAAGGTTGCAAAAAGGCGTATCGCCTGTTGTCGATTATCGCCAAAGCGCCCGAGCCATGCGAGGCGGATAAAAGATGCTGCGAAGAAGCGGAGGCTTCAGAATGAGCGGAAAAACGAAGGTCGCGTTTGTCTGCACACACAATTCCTGCCGCTCGCTTCCGTCGTTTGATCATTCTTATAATCCATTTTATGGTATTCTGCTGTAAGCGATTTGTCAAGATCGCCTTACCTGTCGGGACAGATTTTCGCCGGGCTTGTGACGCGGACTGCGGCCGGTCGCTGCGGTTCGGCAAGAACCGCCAGTTTTCTGGAAGAAAATTTGGATTCCAAGCATTTGACAGCAATTGCCTCACCGGATATACTTATATTTGGAAATCAAGGCGGCTTCGGGTGGAGGGATGGAACGGCGGACAAATGGAAGGATATTTTGAAAGCGTGTTTCATCGTTGGATCTGAAAAGGAAGGTGACGCATTGAAAGCCGGTCGGAAGTTGATCAAGCGGCCTTGCTCGTTGTTTCTTGTTCTGGTTCTGGTTTTCTCCTGTCTTTCATTCGCGACGGGGGCGGATGCCGCCGTCAGTGAGGATAAAATCCTGCTTGCGGATGAAAATCTGGCGCA
Organism: Caproicibacter sp.; assembly: GCA_036824225.1. Taxonomy (GTDB): domain Bacteria; phylum Bacillota; class Clostridia; order Oscillospirales; family Acutalibacteraceae; genus Thermocaproicibacter. The sequence goes on from DAITAP010000056.1 coordinate 5,547, forward strand.
GGGCATCCGCTACACGGAGGAAGACGTTCAGAATTACGCGGGCACGGCGGGGGAGCGGGTGCGTTTCAACCATCTGGTCGTGAGTCCCGGCGCGCAGAGCATCCGGATTTTAGCCGGAAAAGCAAAGGATACGGTCAATGCGGTGGAAACCGTCGGCGATCAGGCCCGGCGCGAAATCTCCAAGGGAAATCAGGTCGTCGCCGGGATCAACGCCGATTCCTACGACATGGATTACGGCAGCGACCGGGGCATCCTGGTGCAAAACGGCAATATCGTCACCAGCCAGCCGTACAATTCGTATACGCAGACGCAGCCCGCCTTCTGGGTCGATTCCTCCAAAACGGCGCATATCGGCGCCCTGCGGGCAGGCGGCACGATCCGGATCGGCGGCTATCAGGCCGAGGCCGATTTCATCAACCGGAACCATTTTATGGGCCCGGCCGGCTATCTCTCCCCCGCGAATTCCACGCGGATCTTCACCGGCAGTCTTACGACGGACCACGTCATGAGAAACGGCGCGGGAAAAGCGCCGGCCGATCAGGCGTATGCCCTGATTCAATTGAGCGGCTTCTCCGGCTCCCTGCACGCGGGGACGGAATATACCGGCAAAGTGACCGCCCTGTATGCCTCGGCGGGCTTTTCGATCCCCACTGACTGTATCGTCTACGCGGGGTACGGCACGAAGGCCGCCGAGGTGCGCGGGCTTGCGGCGGGCATGGACGTCTCGTACGTCTGCCATCTTTATTCGGGCACCTATACCGAAAACCCGGACGGCACGCTGAACGACCGCGGCACGCTGCAGGACGACGCCGTGACCGCCGTCGACAGCTTTCAGCTTCTGGCCCAAAACGGGGAACTGAACCATGCCGTCGTGGACGCGACGGGGACCGATCAGAACGCCCGGACCGTGATCGGCCTGACCAAGAACGGAACGATCCACATCCTCGCCGTCGCCAAGGACGGCGCCTATTTCAGCGAAAGCCAGGGCTCTACGATGAAAGACATCGCCGAATACATGCTGCAGAAGCTGCAGTGCACGGACGTGATCAACATGGACGGGGGCGGCTCGACCGAGATGATCGCGCGGCGCGCCGGCAGCGGCAAGACGACGACGGTCAGCTATCCGAGCGACGGCAGCTCCCGCATCGTTTCCGAGTCCCTGCTGTTCGTCAGCGACGCGCAGCCGACCGGCGCGGTCGGCCAGGTGCTGGTGGACGGGAATACCAGCCTCTACAAAGGCTCCCGCACGGGCTTTTCCGTCCGGCTGACGGATCCGTCCGGCAATCCGATCTCCGCACAGGGGCGTTCCGTCGTCTGGAAAGCGGCGAAGGGCGCGATCGACAAAAGCGGAACTTACACGGCGCCCGGCGGCGCCTGTCAGGATACGGTCACCGCGACGGTGGACGGCATCTCCGGTACGGCGAACGTCAGGGTCCTTGATCTCGGCGGCATGAAATCGATCGGCCTTAAGGAGACCGGCGCGGCGGCGGTCCGGAAGGGGACGAAAAAACAGTTCGCCCTCGAGGCGTGCGACGCGGAAAATCAGACGGTTCTCATCGATCCCTCCGCGGCGAAATGGTCCCTGTCGAACGCGAAGATCGGGTCGCTGAAAAACGGGCTGCTGTCCGTCACGGCGGCAAGCGGCACGGCTGTCGTCTCCGCGGCTTTCGGCGGAAAGACCTATTCGGTTCCGGTGATGGTGGGGCCGAAGGGACAGACCATCGATAATTTCGAGCAGTTCCCGATCGAAGGATATTACGCCGGCAGCGTGCTGTACGGAAACAAAAACCAATACGGCGGAAAAAGCGGGATGCTGGGCCTGGAAACCAAAAGCACGAAGAACAGCCGGGTCCGGGACGGCAGCCGCAGCCTCCGGGTAACGTACGACACGTCGCTGTGGGCGTGGGACGACGCCAACCAGAAACGGACGGCGAACGGGACCGCCAACATCGTCCCGCTCTGGGACACCGGCAAAGATCACGCGGGCGACGGCAAGTGGAACGAAAAGGAGCGGGCGGCGATGGAATCCGCTTTCACCGCGAAAGCCATGCCGAAAAATTTCGGCGTGTGGGTGTACAACGCGGATGAAAACCGCGACGGCGTCAGCGACAACAAGAGCTGTATGCTGAGCGTCTCCCTCTACGCGGACTGCGCGGGCGGCTACCGGAACGAGAGCAGGGCGCAGCCGAAGACCCTGGTGCTGACGAACAGCATGGACTGGATCGGCTGGAAATATCTGCAGGCGGACATCCCGCAGGACTGGAGGATGCCGATCGTCTTCCGTTATCTTTCCCTTTCCAATACGGAGCGGATTTTAAAGCCGTCCCAGAACTACAGGACCGACATGCTTTTCGACGACCTTCAATTCAATTACGCGAATTAGAAAAATTCCGCCCGCCGGTTTCGGCAGGCGGCATCCCGACTTGACACTCCAAAAAGGCTGCCGCAAAACTTTCGTTTTGCAACAGCCCCTTTTTGGCATTTCCGAACATCCGGCCCCGCCGGATGTTCAGATACTCGCCGGATCCGCAGGGACGGTTCTGAGCTTGATCCCGTTCAGATTTTTCTTCAGCAGATTTGATTGAGCGGCAAGCTCCTTGCTGGCGGCGGCGCTCTCTTCCGCAGTGGCGGAGTCCGTCTGGATGACGGTAGAGACCTGTTCGACGCCCTGGGTAATCTGCCCGATCGACATCATCTGCGCATTGGACGCCTTCTTGATCTGTTCGATCGTCTTGCTGATCTCGTCCACTTTTTTGGCCATGCCGGCCAGTTCTTTCCCCGTGGCGTTCGCCAGACCGAGGCCCTCTTTTACCCTTTCGGACGACTTGCCGATCAGGGAAGCCGTCTGCTTGGCCGCGTTTGCCGATTTGGTCGCAAGGTTCCGCACCTCGTCCGCCACCACGGCGAATCCTTTTCCGGCTTCCCCGGCGCGCGCCGCCTCGACCGCCGCGTTCAGGGCGAGGATGTTGGTCTGGAACGCGATGTCGTCGATCACCTTGATGATCTTGCCGATTTCATTGGACGACATCGAAATGTCGTTCATCGAAGCGAGCAATTGCTGCATCCGCTTGTTGTTTGCGGCGACCTCGTTCGCAGTTGCCCGCATCCCATCCGCCATTTTGTTGATCTGATCCGTATTTTCTTTTACTTCGCCGGAAATATCCGTGATGGAAGCGGAAAGTTCCTCGGTGGAGCTGGCCTGCTCGGTCGCGCCCTGCGCCAGTGACTGCGCCCCTTCCGAGACCTGTTTTGCGCTGCTGTCGACCTGATCCGCAGAATTCCGCACGGTTGCAACAATCTTGTTCAGACTGTCCAGAATGGTGTTGGTCGCGTTCGAGATCGGCTGAAAACTGCCCTGGTATTGGCGGATTTCTTTAACGGAATAATCTCCCTTCGCGATGTCGCCTAAAAGCCCGCTGATTTCGTCGATCACGTTCTGTATCCGTTGGAACGCTCCGTTCAGCGACTTTGCCACGGAGCCGATTTCGTTGTCCGACTTATAGTTCATCCTCGCGGTCAGGTTCCCTTCCGCGAACTGCCCGGCCACATTCTTCAGCTCTTTCAGGGGAGAGCCGATGGAGTGCGATATTCTGATTCCCAGCAAAACCGACACAGCGACGCCGCAGACCGATAAAATAATTAAAACCAGAAAAAGAGCGGAAGAATTCGCGCTGGCCGAGTTGTATGAATTTTGAGCTTCTTGGATACGATAGTCCATGAAATTCGAGTACACGTCGAAGATCTGATTTTCCGTCGTATGCGTCTTTTGAAGCAGTTCGTTTGCCGCCGTCAGATTTCCCGCTTTCGCGTCTGCCAGAACCTGTTTCATCTGGGGTTCAAAATTGCTTTCGTAGCTTTTTCTGGCATCCGATATTTTTTTCTTCCATTCCGCCGTCGTCAGGGTGGCCTGCAATTTGGTATCGTTGTCTTTGTAAAGCTGGTTGTATTTTTCCGCCGCTTTGGAATCGGTTGCAAACAACTGCGCGTCCTTCTCGTTCAGCACCGCATCTCTGGTGGCGGACTGAACGGAAGACATGCTGGTCATCACGGTGCTGATGAGGGGCATTGAATTGATTCTCATCTGCATCCCGCTCTCGGTATTCCGTAAATTCCACATGCCGTAAATCCCGATGCCGGCCAGGATAATGGAAATCACCGATACCGTCAAAAAACCTGCGAGCAATTGCTGAGAAATTTTCATGTTCTTTAGTTTTTTCATTCAAGAGACTCCTTTTTAATAGTTTTTTCCAAAAAAGGCAGGATTTATCTTTATGGGTCGGATGAGTTGAGAATCGCCCTTCGTTGAAAATGGCATGGGTTTTTCTATCTGAATGCACCGCCGTGAGTCCGGGCGATGTGAGTTATCATGCGATCATAAATTTTCGTAAAGTATTTCACTTGACGAGAGAACGGGCCGCAGGCCCCGAAACAAGGGGCTTTCGCGTTCTTCTGACTGAAATTTCTGACGGCGAATCGCCTGAAGCGTCAAAGACAGGCCGATAACTTTTCGAGGCATTCGCGCTGGTGCTCGAAGGTGGGATGGACATACCGGTTCAGCGTTATATTCACGTTGGAATGGCCGAGCAATTCGCTGATCGTTTTTGCGTCCACGCCCAATTCGACGCATCGCGTGGCAAAGGTATGACGGAGGGCGTGGCAGTTGATGTCGCCGATGCCCGCCTTTCGGGTCATTTTTTTAAATCTGTACTGGCACCGTCTGGGCTCTGCATACCGCCCGCTGCCGGTCAGGATGTAGTCCTCGTCCCGGGCATTTTTTTTCAATTGGGCCAGACGGAACAGCAGGAAATGCGGAAGCGGGATATTCCTCACGGAACTTTCGCTTTTGGGCGTGCTGATGATGACGACGGTTTTGCTTTTGCCGCCGGGTTCACAGTTCCTGATCCTCTGGAGGGTCTTGCTGATTTTCAGGACCCCGTCCTTCAGGGAGACATCCTTCCATTTCAGGGAACACAGTTCGCCGATGCGGATGCCGGTAAACAGGCTGATCAGCACCCCGAGCTCCCATCTGCCGCCGTCTTTTCCCGCGGCTGCGATGAGCGCGGTCTGCTCTTTGTGCGTCAGCACGCGGAGCTTCGGCAGGCGGTACTTCGGCAGCTTGATCTTGAGTTCTATCCCCGCCGGCTTCAGGCTTCGCTTCAGGAGGCCGGCGATGTCCCTGGCGGTTTTCACGGAGAGCCCCCCTTTTCCGTCCAGTCTTCCGTTCTGCAGCTTCTGATAGATGTATCTCTGAACCAGCGTGCTGCTGATCCGTTCCAACGGCATTTTCCCTAGGTCCGGAATGATATGCCTCCGGATGATACCGTCGTAATTTGCGAAGGAAGACCTCTTCACGCTTATCCGGATGGACTGCAACCATAAATTCAGATATTCCTCCAGCGTATCGGGGCGGACGGGCCGTTTCGGGCGCGTTTTTGCCCTGCCGCAGTTCGCCCGCGCCTCGGCTTGCGCTTTTTTGGCCTCAAGATAGCTGCGGCGGTAGATATATCCGTAAATCGCCCGGCCGTTTCTGTCGCGGTCCCTGATATAGCGGGCTTCCCAGCGCCCGTCCCGCCTTTTATAAATGTTTTCGCCCCTGCGTGCCATCGGCGATCAGCTTCCTTTCGTTGTGTTCAAAATGACTGAAATGATGACGGCGATAAGCCGATCCAGTTCAAACGGCGAATCTGTTTCCCATGTCGTTATGGAAAAGTATGGAAAATCATGGAACTTTTTAAAGGGTCATCGCCCTGAAATCGGTCGAACTCGGTTGACTTATCTGGCTTTTTGTCATAAAATGTTTCTGGAATTCCAAATTCTCCTGGTCGTCAAGTGAAATACTTTACGAAACTGCGCACAACCATTTTTCAGCGATACTGCTGCCGGCAGGAAGGGCGCTTTCATTTCGGATATGCTCCCGAACGGATGCTGGGTCGAATCGTTAAAGAAAAGGGGCTTGGATAGCTGAATCTATCCAAGCCCCTTTATAAACACCGAGTAGAATGGAATCGACCGTGTGCG
>DAITAP010000057.1:0-1268 GCA_036824225.1 Caproicibacter sp.
ATGGACGCCGTCGCGACCTGCCCGCCGGGCACCCCTCCCAGAACCAGGACGGAAAGCCCCGCCCTCGCCGCGTAGACCGCCGCGGTCAGGCCTGCCGGACCTCCTCCCACAATCAGCACATCGTACTCCATAAAACCCCTTTCCCAAGGAAACAGACGATCTTCTAGGCCAGTGCCTTCTCAATCAAGGGATCCAGCTCTTCCGGCGTAACGCTCGATTCAAATCTCGAGACGCGGTTTCCGTCACGTGAAACCAGGAATTTTGTGAAATTCCATTTGATCCCGTTCCCCTTCAGGTTGTCCGGATAATACTTTGCCACGGTATCGTGAACCACACGGCCGCCCTTTTTGCCAAGCTCATACCCCGCAAAAGGCGCGGACTGCTTAAGGTACCGATAAAGCGGGGACTCCTTTTCGCCATTCACATCGATTTTCGCAAAAAGCGGGAACGTCACTCCGTAATTCACTTTGCAGAACGAGGCGATTTCGCCGTTGCTCCCCGGATCCTGCTTCAGGAACGGGTTGCACGGGAACCCGAGAATGACAAACCCCCTCTTCTGGTACTTCCGGTACAGTTTTTCCAGGCCCTCATACTGGGGGGTGAAACCGCATTTGCTTGCCGTGTTGACGATCAGCACAACCTTTCCGCGGTATTTTGACAGGGAAACGTCTTCCCCCTGGATGTTTTTTACGGTAAAATCATAAATTTTCAATGGAAATCCATCCTTTCCCTCTGCCCGCTCTTTTTTGTCTACCTTTTTTATCCGTATTCAGTCTATCACAGTTTCTCCGATTTGTAAACAGGAATAAGAATTGATTTTATATTCATCTATTCTTTTCCCGCTCCCGTCCCGGCCGGGGCGGATCGGAACGCGCGGACCACGGCGGTCCCCGCGAGGGCGCCGTCGGCAACCGCTTTGGAAATCTGCGCCAGGCCGCCCGTGCAGTCGCCCGCCGCATAGAGCCCGGGGATACTGGTCCGCCTGTCCGAGTCTGTCACAACGGCGTTTTCCCGTGTTTCGGCACCGAGCTTTCTCGCGAGATCCGTTCCGCCCGCCGTGCCGAGGGCGACGAACAGGCCCGCCGTTTCCAGTTTATCCCCGTTTTCCAGGAGGATTCCCCGGAGGGTTCGGTCCCCAAGCAGCCTTATAATTTTCTCAGTCCGGACCTCGAGGTTTTCCGGAAAAGAGACGGATGGTTCCGCGCCGTCCGTCAGCACCGTGACCTTGGAAACCAGCGGGCAGAGGGTTTCCGCCTCATGCAGGGCAT
>DAITAP010000057.1:1302-11486 GCA_036824225.1 Caproicibacter sp.
ACGGCCACGGGTTTCCCGCGGAAGAAAAAAGCGTCGCAGACCGCGCAGTAGCTTACGCCGCGGCCTTCAAACTCCGATATTCCCGGAATCCTGGGGGTCTGCCTGGTAAGCCCGGTCGCAAGAATCAGAAACGGCGCCTGGTATTTCCCGGATTCCATGAGAACGGTAAATTCTTTCCCGTCCCAGGAAGCCCCTACGGCTTCTCCCCAGACAAAGCGCGCGCCGATACGCTCTGCCTGGGAGAGGCCGTTTTGAAGAAGATCCTCCCCGGAAACCGGTTCCCGAAAGCCGTAATAGTTTTCGATTCTCCCCGCTTTTTTAAGGGCACTGCCCTTTCGCGAGAGAATCAGAGTTTCAAGATTCGCGCGCGCCGTGTACAGCGCTGCGGAAATTCCTGCGGGTCCGCTTCCCAAAATAATGACATCCGACATTTTTAAGAGGTACCTCCCCCTCTGCTTTCGCGCGGAGAAAACCGCGCCTGCTTTTTTCAACAACCTGTCCGTCCGCGGGGACGAATTTTTCTCCTTCTTAGGAAGTCTCCTTGATATTTTGCGGAGAACGCATACAATAGAGAAAGAAAGTTTCCGTTTGATTTTTCGACAGGAGTGATTTAAATTGGATCGCATCCAGCCCATTAAACTAAAAGGCACATGCAAAGATTATCTCTGGGGCGGGAACCGGCTTCGCACGGAATACCATCAGGTGAGCGGCGCGCCCAAAATCGCCGAAACCTGGCTTCTTTCCTGCCATCCGGACGGACCCTCGACCGTCGTTTCGGGGGAAGAGTCCGGCATCCTATTCCCCGAATGGCTTAAGCAGAAGGGAAATTCCGTTCTGGGAAAAGACTGTGAAAAGTTCCCTTACTTTCCCCTCCTCATCAAACTGATTGACGCGAAGGAACGCCTCTCCATCCAAGTCCATCCCGACGACGCCTATGCCCGGACCCACGAGGGCGGGTACGGCAAGACCGAAATGTGGTATATCGTGGACTGCGAACCGGGGGCCTTCCTTTATTATGGGTTTGACCACCCGATTTCAAAAAGCGAATTTCAGGAAAGGATTCAGAACAACACGCTGGAACAGGTCCTCAACCGCGTCCCGGTTCACCCGGGAGATGTATTTTTCATCGAGGCCGGCACCCTCCATTCCATCGGCGCGGGAATTCTGATAGCGGAAATCCAGCAGAATTCCAACCTTACCTACCGGATTTACGACTACGGGCGCAGAGGAGCCGACGGAAAGACCCGGCCCCTGCATATCGCGAAGGCCCTGGACGTTACCCGCCTGGAACGCCCGACGCGTCCCACCCGCCCGCAGGGAAACCCGGAACAGCGGGAAGGATACCGGCGCACCCTGCTTTCTTCGTGCGACGTATTCACCGTCTACGAGATGGAAATTCAGGAAGCGGCGATGAACGCGGATTCAAGGAGCTTTCATTCTCTTCTCTGCCTCGACGGAGACGCTTTCCTGCTCGACCGCGGCAAACCCGTTTTTTCCTTCCGGAAGGGCGACAGCGTCTTTGTGCCGGCGGGATTCGGCGGCTATACAATCAAAGGGAACTGCCGCATCCTGTTTACGGCGGTTTAAATCACCATTCCTCCATTTACGCCGATGACCTGACCGGTGATATAATCGGATTCCGGGGAAGCAAGGAACGACGCCAGAGTGGCGATATCCTCCGGCGTTCCGATCCGGCCAAGGGGAATCTCCTCTTTGAGACTGCGCAGGGTCTCTGCTCCGAGGGCGGCGTTCATCCGGGTATCAATTACCCCGGGAGCGATACAGTTGACCTGGATTCCGGAAGGGCCCACTTCTTTGGAAAGAGCCTTCGTGAGGCCGATTACAGCCGCCTTGGCGGCGGAGTAATGCACCTCGCAGGACGCCCCGGCCTGCCCCCACATCGAGGAGATATTGATGATTTTTCCCCGTTTCTTCCGGATCATGAACGGCAGCGCGGCCTGGCAGCAGTGGAATACGCCCGTCACGTCCACAGAAAGCATCCGGGACCAGTCCTCCTCGGTAAGGTCCGTGAACATTTTCTGTTGGGCAATGCCGGCGTTGTTTACCAGCACGTCGACCCCGCCCGCTTCGCGGAACATGGCCTCCACCTGCCCGCGGTCAGAAACGTCCGCCCGGAAGGATCCGGCACCCGCGGCGCCAGGATCCCCATTTAGTTCCTTGAGAAGCGCCCGCGCCTCTTCTTCTTGGCGGTCGTAATTGATGATCACATAAAAGCCGTCGCGGCAAAGCTTCCGGGCGATGGCTTTTCCAATGCCGCGCGACGCACCCGTAACAAGCGCTTTCCGCATCCGCTCCCCCTCTTTCCGGCCGCAGGCAGCCTGCGGCCGGTTTTATTATACCATTTTCCGCCGCAAAAAGGCATAAAAAGGCCCCCTGCTTTTTAAAAAGCAGGGCTTCGTTTTCACCGCAGGAAAGGCAGTGGAAAATTCTGCCGTAGCGGAAACCGGCATGACTCTGGGTTTCTATCTTCCCCGACACGGCGAAGGCGGCAGAAAACCTGTCTTCGGGAAAGCACGAAAGCATGAAAGGCCCGCATGATGATCGGAAGATCCGGTATTCATGCGGGCCTTTAAAATGACTTCCCCTTGATCGGGTGCTCCAGTTTCCGGAATTTCAGCCTCTGTCGGATACGCCCAGGATACTGAGAACGGCATTGGTGATGGTGACCCCCGCGGAAGCGACAAGGGTCCCCGTGCCGAGCTGGACAGAATAAGTGTATGTGCCGGGAGTCACATTGTTATCCGCAAACTGGAAGCTGAACGCCTTCGCACCGACGCTGGATAGCGCCTCGCTATAGGTGAAAGTCGGACCGATTTTCACGGCGCTGCCCGCGCTGTTCGAGCGGATAATCTGAAAATTGAGAATTAAAGCAAGCTCTTTCGGCAGATGAATGATGCCTGTAAACTGGATGAGGTTATTGACATTGCCCGCACGGCTGGTGTTGACCGTAGCCGACACGACGTGGATGGGATCCCCGAGGCTTGCGGCGATGACGGGAAGAGGGCCCGTGCCGCCCGCCGAAGAACTGAGAGTTACCTGAGGCCCGCTGCGGACAATCTGTTCCGGCCGCGAAAGGCCACCGTTGCTGTCATTCTCGCCGGATTCTCCCGATCCCCCGTTTCCGGAACCGCGATAATAGAATTCCGGATAATCCGACGTCCAGGTTCCGCGAAGTATGGGATTCAAGCCGCGAAGTGCCTCCCTATTATTCTCTTCAAAACGACTGCAGCTCATTTTTTTCCTCCTGACAGAAAAATTTGGAGGGTTTCTCCATTTCATAGTATGCAGCCGCCCGCAATCGGTAACCCTGGAGGGCCCTTCCCGGAAGGACCCCCGGGAAAGGCCCTTTATTTCTGCGCGTATTTAATTTTCCGATACGCCGTGGGGGAACAGTTTTTAAGCCTGCGGAACGTCCTGTTAAAATAGGACGCGGAAGAAAACCCGGTTCCCAGGGCAATTTCCGTGACGTTTTTTCCTGTGCCGGAAAGAAGGCGCTCCGCAGCGGAGATCCTTACAAAGTTCAGGTATTCGGTAAAGGTCTTTCCGGTAGCCCGTTTAAAAACCCGGCAGAAGTAATAGGGATTCAAAACCGCGAGTCCGCTTACACGCTCCAGTGTGACGTCTTCCTGATAATGATCTCCGATATAGCGGAGGACGGGCAGCATCCGGTCGAAGGACTTCCGATCCATCTGGTGCCCGACGTTTCTCAAAGTCCCATTCCGATACAGGAACGCAAGCGTGCTGTAGACCCCCGCCTTGATAGAAAGCTCGAAAGCTGTCCGGCGCTGCAGAAATTCCGCGCACACACACCCGATATCCGCCGCGAGGCGGACGGATTCCGGGGATCCGGCCGGGAAAAGGACAAAGGGGTTCTCCCCGCTGTTGACAAAATACACCAGATACCGGTCGACGTCGGTTTCCGAGAACGCACCAAGATTAATCTGCAGCATGGCAAAAGATGTTCCGTCCTCTAGAATTTTTGTGGAGTGCGGAACGCGGGAATTGATAAAGGCGACGTCCCCCGGACGGATCTCCAGCGTCTTTCCCGCTGCGGTGCAGGTCATCCGGCCCCGGGCAACCGCGAGAAGCTCTATTTCGTCGTGGTAATGCATGCCGCACAGGCCCCCCTTTCTCTGAAATCCCGGCGGTCCGATATGAACGGGAAGACCCGGAACCGAAGCGCAGATCAGCTCATTGCGCATTGTTTTCATTCCTCCGAATCTTTTTTTCGGCCGGCTGAAGACGCGGCTGAAAGTCAAAATAGTACAAGGAATAGTCAAAATTTCGATAGAAATCCGGCCCCGTCCATCGATATAATTGGGATATGTGAAAAAGCAGATTCATCGTTATCCCAACAGAGAGAGCGAGAGATAAGGAGAGTGGAAATATGGAAAAAAAACATCTGGGAATTCTCGATCAGTTTAAGGAAAACCAGGAAACCCGGACGATAGACTCCTCGCGGAAACTCCGCGTCGGCATTATCGGGACCGGCTGGATTGCCGGCGCTCATATCACCGAGTACAAAAAAATGCCGGATGTGGAAATTGTCGCGGGGGCGGATCTCATTCCCGGGAAAGCGGACGCGTTTTTCAAAAAATGGGGTGTCAGAGGCGTACATACCTATCCTGACCACAAATCCATGCTTGACAGCGAAAAGCTGGATGCCGTCAGTGTCTGCACCTACAATCAGGCACACGCGGAATGCGCAATTTACGCACTCAGTCACGGCGTGAATGTCCTTCTGGAAAAGCCGATGTGTGTGACTCTCGAAGCCGTGGACATCTGCCGCGCGGAAAAAAAGAGCGGGAAGATCCTCTCGATTGGATTTCAACCCCGTTTTGACCCCAACATGCGCATGATAAAGAAAATTGTCGAGTCCGGTGCGCTGGGAAAAATCTATTACATTCAGACCGGGGGAGGACGGCGCAAGGGAATTCCCACTCCGTTTGGGACCACCTTTATCGAGAAAAAGACGGCGGGCATCGGTGCTCTGGGCGACATCGGCTGCTATTCCCTCGACATGGTGCTCAACGCCATCGGTTATCCAAAGCCTCTGACGGTGACCGGATATACTTCCGCCTTCTTCGGCACGCGGCCGGATTATTACCCGGATCATCCCGAATACGCCAAGCTGTTCGGCGTCGATGATTTCGCGGCTGCTTTCGTCCGTCTGGAAGGCGGAATTATCCTGGATTTCCGTATCGCATGGGCCATGCACCTGGACACTCCCGGCGACACCATCCTGATGGGGACAAAGGGATCTCTGCGCATTCCTTCGACCGAGTGCTGGAATGGATCCGTCGGCGGACCGATGAAAATTTACCATGACGTGGCCGGCGTCCCGACAGAGACGGTTATCCCCGTCCTTGAGGACAAATCCCAGGGACTCTTCTACCAGAAGATCCGCTCGTTCCTCGACGCAGTGAAAAACGGCGGAAAATCCCCCGTCCCCTCGAGCCAGATTCTCTACAATCAGGCGATTATCGACGGCATCGCAAAATCCAGCAGAGCGGGCCGTGAAATTCAAATACAAATTCCAGAAATTTAAGGAGGTATCCTGATGAAAAAGTTCAAAATTGGCCTTCAGCTTTACAGCGTCCGCAGGGAAATGGAGCGCGACATGGACTCCGCCCTCGCCGACGTCAAGAAAATTGGTTATGACTATGTGGAATTTGCCGGGTATTTCGGAAAAACGGCTCAGCAGGTGCGGGCTCTCCTCGACAAACACGGCCTTACCTGCGTTTCCGTCCACCAGTCCCCCGATCTTTTCCTGCGGGAAGGGCAGAAGGCGGTCGATTACGTGAAAACGCTCGGCGCCGAGTACGCGGCCATCCCATGGTACCCTGCGGATAAGCTCAAGGGTTCCCCGGAATGGGACAAAACCGTGGAAAACTTTACCAAAGTTGCGAAGCTGCTTAAAAAGAACGGCATCCAGCTGATGTACCATAACCATGACTCCGAATTCAAAAAAGTCGACGGGAAATACCTGCTCGACTGGATCTTTGATACAATCCCCGCCGACCTTATCCAGCCTCAGGTTGACACGTGCTGGGCCCACTACGCAGGCTGTGACCCAGTAAAATACCTGCTCAAATACAGCGGTCGGATCAAAGTCGTCCACCTCAAGGATTTCGCCTGCACGAAACTCGGCGGAGGACCGGTGTACGCGCTGATCGATGAAAACGGCAAGGAAGGCAAAAAGCCGACCCAGAAAGACACGGGCTTCGAATACCGCCCGCTCGGCCGCGGCATCCAGGACATTCCGGCCATCCTCAAAGCCTCGGAAAAAGCCGGCGCGGAAATTCAGATCGTCGAGCAGGACGAATCTCCTGACCGTCCGCCGATGGAAGCCGCGAAAATCAGCCGCGAATACCTGAAATCTCTCGGTCAGTAATTCCCTTCCCCGCTCCGTGCGTATTATATCCCCACGGAGATGGAGAAGTCAACATGTCCTGAATATTTTGCAAGCTGTCTTAAATTTTATCAAAATATCTTTTGGTCGGCTGGAAAAACCAGAAAGGACTTAACATACGATGGACAGACCAATTCGGGTAACCGTATGGAACGAATACATCCACGAACGGAAAGATCCGCAGGTAAGGAAAATTTATCCCGAGGGTATCCACGGATGCATTGCGGATTTTCTAAAAAATGCGGGCATGCAGGTGAGAACCGCCACGCTGGAGGAACCTGAAAACGGTCTTCCGGAAAATGTGCTGAATTCCACGGATGTGCTGTTCTGGTGGGGACATGTGGCCCACGAACGCGTAGAAGACAAAATTGTCCAGCGCGTCTGTGACCGCGTTCTCGCCGGCATGGGGCTGATTGTCCTGCACTCCGGACACGCTTCCAAGGTGTTTCGGAAACTGATGGGTACTCACAGCGAAATCCTGAAGTGGCGGGAAAATGGCGAGCGTGAAATTCTTTGGGCTGTCGATCCAGCTCATCCCATCTGCGACGGGATCGGCGAAAAAATCGTCCTGCCGCAGGAAGAGACCTACGGTGAATTTTTCAATGTGCCGCGTCCGGACAGTGTGGTTTTCGTGAGCTGGTTCTCAGGCGGTGAAGTGTTTCGCAGCGGCTGCTGCTGGCACCGCGGGCTTGGCAAGGTATTTTATTTCCGGCCGGGCCACGAAGCGTTTCCAGTCTACCGGAATCCACAAGTTCAAAGAGTACTGATCAACGCAGCAAAATGGGCCTGCCCCGCCCCGTCGCTTCCGAAACTGACGTCCGGCATGGTAGCCCCCGCAGTTTCATCTCCCGCTGTTTAACTTCATCCCGCACGGCTTGGGAAAAATATTTCGGGCAGACTCTGTTTTCAAAACAGCATGCCAAAAAAGGAGGTTATCTTTTTGAAGCTGGGCGTAATGACCGTCCTTCTGGGGAAAATGCCGCTTGACAAGGCGCTTCGGTACCTCAAGAGCCTCGGCGTACAGCAGGTTGAAATCGGGTGCGGCGGAAGCCCTGGGACAGCCCATGCCGATGCGCGGAAATTCATGAAACATCCCGCGCTGATTGACGAATTCATGGCGACTATCCAGAAATACGGACTTGATGTGGCCGCCCTTTCCGTCCACGGGAACCCTGTCCATCCCCAGAAAGCGATCGCGGACGATTACAATGAACAATATGAGGCCGCGGTTGAGCTTGCCGAGAAAATAGGCGTGAAAACCGTCGTCACTTTTTCCGGCTGCCCGGGGGACTGCAGGGAGTCCAAACACCCGAACTGGGTGGTCGCAACCTGGCCGACCGAGTACCAGGAGGTCAAGGAGTGGCAGTGGAACGAAGTGCTGATCCCATACTGGAAAAAAGCCGTCAAATTCGCAAATGATCACGGTATTCACCGCGTGGCGCTGGAAATGCATCCAGGATTCTGTGTTTACAGTCCGCCGACCCTTCTCCGGCTGCGCGGTGCGGTAGGCGATACCATCGGGGCAAATTTTGATCCCTCTCATCTGTTCTGGCAGGGCATCGATCCCGTCGCCGCGATCCGTGCCTTAAAAGGCGCTATCTACCATTTCCACGCCAAGGACACTTATATCGACCGCTCCATCTGCTCGGTAAAGGGCGTGCTGGATACGACGCCGTTTGACCGTGTGGAGGAACGCTCCTGGCTGTTCCGAACCATCGGCTACGGCCACGGGGAAGAAGTATGGCGCGCGATGTTCAGCGAACTTCGCAAAACAGGCTACGACGGCGTTATTTCCATTGAACATGAAGACGCTCTGATGACAACCAAGGAAGGGCTCGAAAAGGCAATTGAGCTTCTGAAGCGGACCATTATTTTTGATTCAAGCAAAGTCGACACATACTGGGCATAATCATTTTTGGGAAATTGAAAAAGCGAGGGAGCAGCAACAGTGTATTCGATTGGAATCATCGGTTACGGCGGAATGGGCGGCTGGCACGCCAAGCAGATTAAATCCATGCCGGATTTCCGGCTCGCCGGTGTCTACGACATCAATCCCCAAAAAATCCGGAAGGCGGAATCGGACGGCATCCATGGCTATTCATCGCTCAAGGATATTCTGGGTGACAGTTCCGTCCGGACGGTTATTCTCGCCGTGCCAAATAATTTTCACAAGGATCTTTCCATAAGGGCGCTTCAGGCCGGCAAAAACGTGATCTGCGAAAAGCCGGTCACGATGAACTGTAAAGATCTGAAGGATGTTTTGCACATATCGAAGGAGACCGGAAAGCTGTTTTCCGTCCATCAGAACCGGCGCTGGGATCGGGATTTCCTGACGGTAAAAAAGGTTCTGGAAGAAGGGACGATCGGGAAGCCGTTTTATATTGAATCCCGGGTCCAGAGTTCCAATGGAATCCCCGGCGACTGGCGCTGCGTGAAGGAGGCAGGCGGCGGAATGCTGCTTGACTGGGGCGTTCACCTGATTGACCAGCTGATGTGGCTGATTAAGAGCCCCGTTACCGGAGTTTACGCGCATCTGCTTTCCGTCCGGTTCCCGGGCGTCGACGACAATTTCAAGCTGATGATGCGGTTTGAAAACGGGCTTTCGGCTTTTGTCGAGGTGGATACCTGTACGTTTCTTCCTCTGCCCCGGTGGCACGTTTCCGGAAATGCCGGGACCCTGCAGATCGACGATTTTTCCTGCCGAGGGAAAATTGTAAAAGCTGAAACGAAAGAGATGAAATGGGAAGAAGGCATCGTATACACGGCGGCCGGTCCAACGAGGACTATGGCTCCAAGGCCGAAGGAAGCCCTGCACGAGCTTCCGCTCCCCCACGTTGAATCCGATGAGCGTGACTATTACCGGAATTTCCGCGACGCTGATTTTGGCAAAGCCGAACTTGCTGTTAAACCGGAAGAAGCACTGCGCGTGATGCGCGTGATAGACGCCGTATTCGAATCCAATGAAAGAAAATCCTCCGTTTCCCTGCGCGTCTGAACTTAGTAATTTTACTGTTCTGGAAGGACGGTCCGGAAAACCGGAATATCCATCCATTGATCAAATACCGCAGGGAAGATTGTTCTCTTATCGGCAAAACGGCATATTCGAAAAAGCAGGGACGGCGGTTCAGCCATACAAGAGAGTAGGCGGACCGCCGTTCCTGATACGCAAAAATGGCCGCTTCTTCCCTCAATCGAACCAATTGCGAATAATCACATACAGATCTTATAAACCGCTATGCTGTATCTGCGTCACGAGAAGGGTGATAAGGATACAGAGGTTGAAATATCTTGTCGCTGATTCAGAGAGAAGCGTATGGGCAGGGTGTACTCCGCCGAAGTCTCTTATCAGCGCGTTAAAAAATACAAAAACAGCCGTAGACCCCCACAGAAAGCATCTGGGTCTGCGGCTGCTTTTCTTTAAGCTGCTTTAATCGGAACGACATTTTGGTCACAGTTCCTTTCCGTAATGCTATTGTGCCATTATAGCATTACGTCCCTCTAAATGAAACCCAGTAACAGGAACTCTGCCATATCTCTTTCTGCAACTCATGGTATCAGTTATGCATTTTTTCCATTCGCTCGCTTTTGGCTGCCTTCTCATAGATATAACATTGGCAAATCTACAGCATTGACGGCCGGATAGATCGGGATTACCAGTTTGAAAAAATACGATAGGATTCACAAAGATGACAATGCTCTTAACCGTTACGTTTCTCATTTATCTGACGCTGACAGAAGTAAAAGTTCAAAA
>DAITAP010000058.1:0-8409 GCA_036824225.1 Caproicibacter sp.
ACGCACGGTGGTGTGAGAGGTCGGTCACTCAAATGGGTGACCTCCTACTCGATTATGTGGAGCAAGCAGAATCAGGTTCATTTTCTATGTCTGAAAGATTTGATACCGTCCGATGCCGGAAACCTGGACAGGGGCTGCGCCGCCTTGGAGCAAAAATTATTTAAGAAAGGATCCAATTTTATTTTCACTCTATTCTGGGGAGTTAACCTCTTACTTCCGATGAGGTTTCCGCCAGACTCATTTGCAAGGCGGAAAATGCCCGGGATGCCATCGCTGTTCCAGTGTTTTAACGTCTATATCTTTACATTCGGATTGAGATACTGACCATGTTTCCTGGTATTCTTCCCATATTGTATTGCAAAGGCAGGGCAGCGGTGCAGACAGCCAAGGCAAAGCGCACACTTTGCCTTGATCCATACCGGCCTTCTGTTCTGTATTTTGATTGCCCCAACCGGACATTTTTTCGCGCAGAGCCCGCACCCGATGCAGCTATCCTCCACCGTAAAATGCTTCGTTTCCCGCGCTTTCTCATACTGCGGATAAAACAGTTTGACCGCCGCCACAGGCACCTTGCGACGGCTGAAATCTCCGGCAAGTTCCCGCCTGATCTTTTCTGCCACGTCTTTGATCTGCTTTTCTGATTTGAAATTGATTTTCTTAATTTTTTCTTTGTCAGTAAGATCAAAAACCGGTGTCCACGTATCCGGCATCTGTACGCTGAAACTACCGTTTAAGGCGAGACCCTTGATTTTCAGAAACTCATCAACCATACGGCTTGCCTGACCGGTTGTGGTCCCAAATGTTGCCACGTGATAAATGTAGGGATGGCCTGAATCCGGGATCCGCAGTTCCAGCTTTTCAAGGAATTCCCGTACAATGGAAGGCAGGCCCCAGAAATAGACCGGCGTGACGAACCCGATTTTTTCTTTCTCCTTAGCTGCAAATGTGAACTGCTGATTTTTAACACAGTCCGCGATGGCGATTGGCTCTTCCTTTATCACTGCCGATATTTTCGATGCGACATATTTGCTGTTTCCGGTCGCTGAAAAATAAAAAATCATGTCCTTAACCTCTTTTCATCTATTCTAGGGCGATAAAATTATAAAATTATTTGGACCGGAGAAAAATTGCCCGCCACTTTGCGCGGCGCTGCCGTACGGAATGGCTTGCGGATTATTTTCATCCGATAATAGTTAGACTATTGCAAACTTATGTAATCTATGATAAACTGAAATCCAAGTAAAAACAAGATTCAGAAAATAACTTTTGTAAGAATCTGGACGGAATACTGAGATCTGCAAAAGAGGGAATTCATGAAATACGATATCAGGAAAAAATCGACCAGAGGGGCGAAACGAACCCTGGACGCATTTTCCAGTATATTGTTTGAGCTTCTCTCGGAAAAGCCTTTTGAGGAAATCACGGTAAATGAACTTTGTGAGCGGGCAAATTATCCCCGCGCTACATTTTATAACTATTTCGACGATAAGTATGATCTGCTGAATTACTGCTGGTACACGATCGGCAGACAAATTCATCTGGAGCAATATGCGGAGCTTGATCCGGAGGAATGCCTGTATGTCTTTTTTGACCGCATCTATGATTTTGCATCCGCTTACACGAAAATAATCCGGCGTATTTTGAAATTCAACCCTGAGGAAACTTTTCTGCTGAATCATTTTCGTGGGTATCTGGGAAAACAAATGCGGGAAATTTTTCGTCATTCTCCCTGCAGGGAGCACTACAAAATTCCTTACGAGATTATTGCAGATCATTACAGCAATACCGTTTATCTGATTTTGGAATGGAGTTTTTTAAGAGGGAAGGACTGTTCCAAGGCTCAGGCGCATGAATATCTGAAATATCTTCTGGGCGCGTTGCAAAAGGACTGAACCGTGGTTTCAAAAAGGGTCTTTGCTCAAAAGGGAATATTCAGAAGAAGGGGGATCCCGGTATTTTTTCATGAAATTGTCTCAGACTTTACGGCTGCTGTCCAGTGAAATAAAAAAAGAAAAATTTGAGGAGGAAAAATTTTATCATGACACAGGAAGAACGGATATTCAAAGGATGGCTTTACTGGCCTGGAGATCCGGAACTGAAGGCGATGAAGCTTCGTTCCCATAACCTCAGCGCCAGATACAATCAGACTTTGGAGAATGAAGTGGAAAAGCGCAGCAAACTCCTGAAGCAGATTGTCGGAAAGATTGGCGTCCACTATTTTATGCAGGGTCCGATTTTCTTTCATTATGGTTCCCATACGGAGATCGGAGACAATTTTTTCGCAAATTACAACCTGACCATCCAGGATGACGCAAAAGTCCATATCGGAGAGAATGCGAATTTCGGACCAAATGTGACAATTGTTACGCCGATCCACCCCTTTCTGCCGTCGGAACGTTTCCTGCTTCAGGATCCGGACGGCAGGCCGCGCCGAATGTGTTATGCCAAGCCGGTAACGATTGGAAATAATGTCTGGCTTTGCGCCAGCGTGACGGTCTGCGGCGGCGTTACCATCGGAAACGGCTGTGTGATTGGAGCTGGAAGTGTCGTTACGCGGGATATCCCGGACAATTCTTTTGCGGCAGGAGTGCCATGCCGGCTGATAAGGAAAATTACAAAGAACGACAGCATGGAATTTCACCCTGAAATACTCGCAGACTGCGGAATCTGGAAAGGTGGAAAAGACTAGGCTAGGGTCATGACTCCCATTTTCTTAAAGAGTGCGCTGAGAAAATAAACGGAAAAAAGATTCTGGAATAGTTTCTGATAAAAAAGTATCCCTTTGCAAAAGGATACTTTTTTTGTCTCAAATTCAGTTTATCCTGCAGACGGAGCAGTTTTAGCGAAGCGGACTTTGATGGTGCCGTGACAAGTTTTTATTCAGTCACGGTACCGGCATCGCGGCATTGCTTTTCAATTTCTCGGGAACGTGGTCCATAATAAGTAAATCCACGCTTTTTCGTCCGCTTTCCCAGTTTACTCAAGTCCATAACAGCAATTACCTCCCTCGCCCGCTGTGAAGATCCGCCGGAAGAAAGAGATACTGTTTTGAAGCCGCGGCCTGCTATGCTTTGACAACACATGGAATAAATGTTATAATTTATCGCAATTTTAAAAAGCGGCGCCGTCAGCAAGTTCCGCCCGGGCGTGCTTTTATAAAAAAAGACGCGGCTTTTTTCCTGGAACCCCGCCAAAGGCAATCATTGGACTTTGACAGAATGCTATAATGAAATGGATAAAATAAATACGGGGGAATATTTTATGGGATCACAAAAATCAATTTCTGAGGAAACCGTCCGCCTTTTGTGCGGGATGCAGCAGAACGAATGCGATGAGTCGGAGATTTACCGTCATATCTCGGGACTTGCGAAAGACGAGAAAAACAGGGATGTCCTCCGGAAGCTTTCCTCGGAGGAACACCGCCATGCTCTGGAATGGAAAAAATATACCGGGAAGGAGTTAAAGCCGAGGCCTTTCCGGGTATTTTTCAGGATGCTGATTGTAAGGGTCTTTGGCTTTACATTCGGCGTAAAGCAGATGGAAAACGGGGAAAAGGGAGCGCAGGAAAAATATGAGGCGCTTTCCCGCGAAGTGCCGGAAGCGAAAAAAATCGAAGCGGAGGAAAAGTCGCATGAGAACGCGCTGATAGGGCTCCTTGACGAAGAGCGGATAAGGTATGTCGGATCCATGGTTCTGGGCCTGAACGACGCGCTCGTGGAGATGACGGGGACGCTTGCCGGGCTGACCCTGGCCATGCAGAATACGCGTCTCACCGCTCTTTCCGGCCTGATTACCGGAATCGCGGCGACGCTTTCCATGGCGGCTTCCGAATACCTTTCCGCGAAAAGCGAAGGGCGCACGGACGCCGGCAAATCGAGCGCCTATACCGGCATTACATACCTTGTCGCGGTGGCGCTCCTGATCCTTCCCTATCTCCTGATGCCCATAAAGCTCTTTATGGCCGCGCTCTTTATTATGCTCGGAATCGTTCTTCTGATCCTGGTGGTCTTCAACTACTATATCGCCGTAGCGAAGGACATGTCGTTTGGAAAGCGCTTTGGGCAGATGGCATGCATCAGCCTCGGTGTCGCGGCGCTCTCGTTTTTCGCCGGACTTTTCATGAAAAACGTCATGAATGTCAATATGTGAAAATGTTCCCGGCAATACTGCTTAAAAAAGAATCAATTCTCTGGGAAGAAATAGGCAGGATGAATCTGTCATTCCCACCCGAAACATGGTATCATGATGAATAATTCAGTTTGGAAGGCAGAGCTACCTTAGGAAAGGCGGACATTGTGCACAGGAGGGGAATATGAGATATAAATTTGTGTCGGACAGCCATGTCCATACGGACTGTTCCCGGGACGGGGTGGATCCGGCGATGATGATCTGCGAAAACGCGGCCCGGCTCGGCCTCTATTCTCTTACGATTACCGATCACTGTGAATGCAATTTTTACAAATCGGAGGGATATGACAAATCGATCCGGCAGTCTTATTTTGAGACGCGGAAGGCGGCGGCGACTTTTCTTGGGCGCCTCCGCGTTTATACCGGGATGGAGCTCGGGCAGGCCATGCAGGACAAGGCGGCCGCGGAAGACGCGGTGGATTCCTGCAGGTTTGATTTTATCCTGGCTTCCGTGCACAATGTAAAAGGAAAAAAGGATTTTTTCGACCTCGATTATTCAGAGGAAAACATCGATGATCTTCTCGGACGTTATTTTGAGGAAATTCTGGAAACCATCGAATGGGGCCGTTTTGATTCTCTTGCCCATCTGACCTATCCGCTCCGGTATATTACCGGGGAACACGGGATTCGGGTGGAACGGGAAAAATGGTCGGAAAAGATCGATGAAGTTCTCCGTGCGCTGATACGGAAACGGATCGCCCTGGAAGTCAATACTTCCGGTTACCGGGAAAAGCTCGGTGTCCCGATGCCGGATCTTCCCATTTTAAAGCGGTACCGGAAACTGGGAGGACGCCTTGTGACAATCGGATCGGACGCGCATCGGTGGGCAGACGTCGGCGCCGGCATTGAGCAGGGGCTTGCGCTTCTGCAGAAAGCCGGATTCGGCCATTTTACGATTTACGAGCTTCATCAGCCAAAAGCGCTGCCGATCTGCTGAACAAAAATAAGGAAGGAGCTGTTGTCATTTGGATCAGCTGCTGAACCTGCTGAGCGAAAACGCCCGGCTTTCCAACAAGCAGCTTGCCGCCATGCTGAACACGACGGAAGACGACATTGCGGGCCGAATCGCGGAATATGAAAAAAAGGGGATTATCCGGGGATATAAGGCGCTGGTGAACTGGGAGAAGATCGATAAAAACAAGGCCATCGCCTTAATTGAGCTCCGTGTTTCCCCGAAGCGGGACCGTGGTTTCGATGAAATCGCGGGCCGCATCATGAAATTTAAGGAAGTGGAAAGCGTTTACCTGATGTCCGGTGGGTATGATCTGGCCGTCAAAGTGCACGGGAAGAGCATGCAGGACATCGCTGTTTTCGTCATGCGCAGACTGTCCACCCTGGATTCCGTCCTCTCCACGGCGACCCACTTTATTCTGACACGCTATAAGGACGGCGGAGTGATCTTAAATTCTTCCGACGAGCAGGATGAGCGGGGAAGTGTCTTCAGTGATTGACTATTCCCGCGTTCTGAACCGGGAAGTGCAGTCTTTGAAGCCTTCCGGCATCCGCCGCTTTTTTGATATCGCGAATGAAATGGACAACGTGATTTCCCTTTCCATCGGCGAACCGGATTTCATGACTCCCTGGCATGTCCGGGAAGCCGGGATCCAGTCGCTGGAAGACGGGAAAACATGGTATACCCCGAACCGCGGCTTTTTTAAGCTTCGTCAGGAGATTTCCCAGTTTTTAAAAATGCACTACGAGCTGGAATATGATCCCAAAACGCAGCTGGTCGTCACCGTGGGCGGGAGCGAGGCGATCGATCTCGCCCTGCGCTCTCTTATAAACCAGGGGGACGAGGTCCTGATCCCGGAGCCCTGTTTCGTCTGTTACCGGCCGCTGACCACAATGGCCCGGGGAATCCCCGTATCCATCGTCACAAAATCCCAGAACAGTTTCCGGCTGACGCCGGAAGAACTGGAATCAAAAATCACCCCGAAAACCCGTGTGCTGATTCTTCCCTATCCCAACAACCCGACCGGAGCGGTTCTCCACCGATCCGATCTGGAAGCTCTCTCCGGCGTGATTCAGGCCCATAACCTGATGGTTATTTCCGATGAAATCTACAGCGAACTTACCTACGGGGATACCCGCCATGTGTCCATCGCTTCCATCGACGGGATGAAAGAGCGCACGGTCGTCATCAACGGGTTTTCCAAGACTTTCGCCATGACCGGGTGGCGTCTCGGATATGCGGCGGGGCCGAAAGAGGTTATCTCCCAGATGACGAAGCTCCACCAGTACGGCATTATGAGCGCTCCGACGACGGCTCAGTACGCTGCCATGGAGGCCCTGAAAAACGGGGAAGGGGATATTGCCGGGATGCGCAGCCAGTATGACATGCGGCGGAGGCTGCTGGTCAGCGAACTGAATTCCATGGGCCTTCCGTGCTTTGAGCCGCAGGGTGCTTTTTATGTCTTTCCGTCCATCCAGGGGACGGGGCTTACTTCGGAAGAGTTCTGTAAAAAGCTGTTGTATTCCGAGCGCGTTGCCGTCATTCCCGGAAACGCGTTTGGAGACTGCGGGGAAGGGTATGTCCGGATTTCCTATTCCTACTCCATCGAACATATTACGGAAGCCCTTTCCCGGATTCGCCATTTTCTGAAAACTCTGCGGCAGGAAAAACAGGCATGAATTCCAGAGCGTACGCGAAAATCAATCTATCCCTGGACGTGACGGGGCGGCGGGAAGACGGATATCATACCCTGCGGACCGTGCTTCAGGGCATTTCCCTCTGCGACGAGGTTGAGCTTTCCGATTCGGAAGGCGGGATATCGGTGTCCTGCGACGAAGGCGATGTCCCGTGCGGCCCCGGCAATACGGTCTGGAAAGCGGCCATCGCTTTTTTCAGGTCAAGCGGGATCCGGGGGCGGGGTGTCCGTTTCCGGATCTGGAAGAGAATTCCCCGTCAGGCGGGTCTCGGCGGGGGGAGCGCAGACGCCGCCGCGGCGCTGCGGCTTTTAAACAGGCGTTTCCATACGGCTTTTTCTCCCGGACAGCTCCAGAAAATCGGCCTTCAGGCCGGTGCGGACGTTCCGTTCTGCGTTCTGGGAGGAACGGCGCTGGCAGAAGGGATCGGAGAAGTTCTGACTCCCCTTTCCCCCCTGCCTGACTGCTGGATTGTCATCTGCAAACCGCCGACCGGGATCTCGACGAGGGAAGCCTATCTGGCGTTCGACAGGGTGGGAAAGCATTCGAACGCTTTCACGGAATCGATGGAAAAGGCAGTCCGCGGCGGTTCCCTTGAGAAAATAGGGGAGAGCCTTGAAAACGCTTTTGAAACCGTGCTGTTTTTACCGGAAGTACGGAAGATTAAAAGGGACATGATATCTCTGGGTGCCCTGGGAAGCTGCATGACCGGAAGCGGTTCCGCTGTTTTCGGCCTGTTTGATTCCAAAGCCGCGGCGTTCCGGTGCCTTCAGTTTTTAAAGGAAAATTATCCGGACAGCTTTCTCTGCCGGCCTTCCGGAAAAAATATTTTCCCGGAAAGATCCGCCCTGGACGCCTTCGGATCAAAATCAGGGGATTGAATCTTCGGAATAAAAAAGGAAGTGTTTCTGGATGGAAGATTCCGCGGTAAAAAAAATAGCGGACTTGAAAATTCTGCCCGTTGTCAGGATCGAGAAAGCGGTGGACGCTCTTCCTCTTTCGAAGGCGCTTAGCGCCGGCGGAATTACGGCGGAGGAAATCACCTTCCGCACGGCGTGCGCAGCCGACGCGATCCGGACGGTATCGAAGGAGATGCCGTCCATGCTGGTCGGCGCCGGGACCGTCCTCAATGTGGAACAGGCGGGCGCGGCACTCGCGGCGGGGGCTAAATTCCTTGTAAGCCCGGGCCTTGACGAGGATTTGGTGCGCTTCTCTAGGGAAAAGGGCGTTCCGGTATTCCCGGGATGCGCGACGGCTACCGAGGTACAGCGGGCGGTGAACATGGGACTTACTGTCCTCAAGTTTTTCCCGGCGGAGCAGATGGGCGGCATCCGGACAATCCGCGCCCTTTCGGCGCCTTTCGGCAAAGTGCGATGGATGCCGACAGGAGGAGTAAACCTCGGGAACCTCAAAGAATATCTGTCGTTTGACAGGGTGATAGCCTGCGGGGGCAGTTTCCTTGCAGGGAAAGAAGACGTCGAGGCTGGAAACTGGACGAAAATAACCGATCTCTGCCGCAGAACGGTCCGCCTTATCCGGAACGGCTGACGGCAGAAGCAAAAGTGGATGCGCCGG
>DAITAP010000058.1:8419-11020 GCA_036824225.1 Caproicibacter sp.
GGACGTTACATGGCCGGCGCATCCGTCTTTCTGGAAGGAAGTTCTGCTTTTACAGTGTCCCGAAAATCCGATCCCCGGCATCCCCAAGGCCCGGCACAATGTATCCCTGCGCGTTTAAATGATCATCGATGGCGGCACAGTAAAGCTGAACGTCCGGATGCGCCGTTGTAAAGGCGCGGATTCCTTCCGGAGCAGCGATGATGCACATGAATTTAATGCATTTTGGGTGTCCGCGCTGAATAATATTGACCGCGTCCGTAGAAGATCCGCCTGTCGCGAGCATGGGATCCAGCACGATGACTTCCCGCTGGTCAATATCGTGAGGGAGTTTGCTGTAATATTCCACCGGCTTCAGGGTTTTGGGATCCCGGTAAAGGCCGATATGCCCGACTTTTGCCGCGGGGACAAGGGTCAGCACTCCGTCCAGCATTCCCAGCCCGGCACGGAGAATCGGCACGATAGCCAGCTTTCTCCCGGCAATCACCTGTGCTTTTGCAGTGCCGACGGGCGTTTCCACCGTCGTGTCCTCGAGGGGAAGATCCCGGGTCGCCTCATAGCAAAGAAGCGTGGCAATCTCGCTTACAAGCTGCCTGAAATCCCTCGCGCCGGTATTTTTATCCCGCAGGTAGGCGAGTTTGTGCTGGATCAGCGGATGATGCAAAACAATAACCTGGTTTTCCATTTTTCTTCCTGCCCTCCGTTATCTGCATCCTGAAATTTTAAAGTTCTCCGCGTTCTATTGCCGCGATTTCATCAATTCTCC
Source organism: Caproicibacter sp. (assembly GCA_036824225.1). Lineage (GTDB taxonomy): Bacteria > Bacillota > Clostridia > Oscillospirales > Acutalibacteraceae > Thermocaproicibacter. The sequence continues at coordinate 9,183 of DAITAP010000058.1, forward strand.
TCTGATGGCGTCCGCCGTCAAACGGCGTGTTCAGGAAAATGCCCGCAAGCTCAACCGCGCGCTTTTCGTCAATGACACGTCCGCCCATGCAGAGAATATTGGCGTTGTTGTGACGGCGGGTCATTTCGGCGGAATAGACGTCGCTGCAGACTGCGGCCCGAATTCCTTTTACCTTATTGGCGGCGATGGACATTCCGATTCCGGTCCCGCAGCAGAGGATCCCCCTTTCGGCTTTTCCGCTGGCGACATACCTTGCGGCTTTCGCGGCGATTGGCGCATAATCGACCGATTCCTCGCTGTACGTCCCAAAATCCTTATATTCCAGATGTCTGGATTCCAGATATTTTTTCACGGCTTCCTTTAAACGGTATCCGCCGTGATCGGCTCCCAAAGCAATCATACTCTTTTTTCCCTCCGCTCTTTTTCCTTTTTTCGTTTCAGTGCGCGCTGGGCCTGCGCGGGGCGCAGGTAGACCGGCATCAGTTCGCCAGCCCCTGCCGAGTAACCCGGCTTCCATGCTGACGCCGCGGCTTTTGCTACGCCGCTGGCTCTCTGGTAAAGAAGGGGTTCCGGGGGCAGGAGGGCGTGAAGGTTCTGAAAGCCTTCTTCCCTGAAGCAGAGCCGGGCGCCGTCCCCGACGAGGTAAAGCGGCTTCTCATATTTCCCGCATTCCCTCGAAAGGGCCCCGATGGAAATCGCCCTGTCCGGGCAGAGGCGGCAGAGATTCCCGCCGCCGGCACGAAAAACCGCGTTATAGACCTGGTGGCAGCGCGCGTCCATAACGGCGCAGACGGTTCCCTTCACGTGGGCAAGATTCCAGGCAATGGCTTCCAGTGTGGACACGCCCATACATGGTTTTCCGCCCTGCATTGCAAGTCCCTTGACGCTCGCGATGCCGATTCGAATTCCCGTAAAGGAACCCGGCCCCGCGGAAACGGCGAACAGATCCACCTCGTCAAGGGGCGTCCGCGTACATTTGAGGAGAAATTCAATCATCGGCATCAGTGTCTGGCTGTGCGTCAGGCCGACGTTGCAGTAAAACTCACCGAGGATTTTGCCGTCCTGCGTCAGGGCCGTGGATGCGGCTGCCGCGGAGGAGTCAACGGTCAGTATTTTCATGGATCCATCCCTTCCACCGTAATTACCCGCCCGTTTTCCGAACCGCCCGGTTCGAGACGGATGCGCACCGCGTTTTCCGGCAGCGCGTTCTCAATGTTTTCGCTCCATTCGACGATCAGCACTCCGCCGGAATCCAGATAGTCAAAAAAGCCCGTCGAGTACAGGTCGTCCCAGCTTTCGACGCGGAACATGTCGAAATGGTAGATTTTCATTCTTCCGTCGTACTCGTGGACCAGGGCGAACGTAGGGCTGGAAACACCCTTTGTGACGCCGAGGCCGCGCGCGATTCCCCGTGTCAGGACCGTTTTGCCGGCCCCCATTCCGCCGAAAAGCGCAAGAACTTCCCCGCCTTTGAGGCGGGCAGCGATCTTTTCCCCGAGAACTTCCGTTTCTTTCGGGGACGATGTCCTAAATTTCCGCATCTGGCTTCCCCACTTAAAACAGCCCGGAAATTTTCCCGCTGTCATCCACGTCGATCCCCTCCGCGGCGGGATGTCTGGGCAGGCCGGGCATGGTCAGAATACTGCCCGCGTAGGCGACCACAAATCCCGCGCCGTGATTCAGCTTCAAATCGCGGATATGGATTTGAAAGCCCCGCGGGCGCCCCAGGAGAGAGGGGTCGTCGGACAGCGAGTACTGTGTTTTCGCGATACAGACAGGAAGATGATCTCCTCCGAGCGCTTCAATCGCCTTCAAGGACTTCACGGCTTTCCCCGTAT
>DAITAP010000058.1:11091-11329 GCA_036824225.1 Caproicibacter sp.
ACAAAAGGCGGAAGGAAGAAGGAGTTTCGGCCAGACGGCATACTTTTTCCGCCAGATCTTTTCCCCCTTCGCCGCCGCGGGAATATACATCGCAGACGGAAAACCCGGCGCCGTTTTTCCAGCAGTAGTCCCCGATGAAACGGATTTCCCGATCGGTATCCTCTCCGAAACGGTTGAGAGCGACTACGACGGGCACCCCGAATTTTTTCAGGTTGCCGATGTGCGCGCCGAGGTTGGC
>DAITAP010000059.1:0-11187 GCA_036824225.1 Caproicibacter sp.
TTTTCCTTCTCAGTTTCACTACCAACTTCTGACTTTTTTATATGCTCTTCCATGTAAACAGGTTAAGGGACCCCCTCTGGGCATGAATGGCTAAAATCCGGCCTGGCTTTCTCTCTGCATATTTATCCTGAAGTCAGCAAAAGAACCGGATGCGATAATTCCGCATGTCCGGATTCCGTGAGGGGGAAAGTCAGGGATGGCCTATACTACTCGAGGTCCCGCATCGATTTCCAGCGCGCATGGGCTGCGGGTTCCCTGCGGCGCATGCTACTCATCATCGAGGCGGGGAACCGGGTTTTCTGATTCAGGAAGGGACGTGGGAATTATTTTTCCCGCGTCCCTTCCGCGCTGCCGTTTTCTGCGGAAGCGGACAGAAGAGAGACAGGCACACTTTTTTCATCCCCGGAGTAGGATGGGGTATCTCGTTCTGCAGGGGAGCGGTTTTTATGCGGAGAAGGCGGCGCGCAGGACCTGGAAAAGCCCTGCTGATTTTGATTCTGCTTGCTCTTTTTCTCTTCCTTTTCAACCGGCAGATTAAGCCTGTCGTGGAATCCATAGCTTCGAGCGAGGCGAAAATAAAAGCCGTCACCATCATTAACGGCGCCGTCCTTGACGAACTGGATAAAAACGGCGTGACCTACCAGAGCCTTGTGTCCGTTGACCGGGGAGAAGACGGGAGTGTCCTCTCCATTACGACGAACACGGTGGAGATGAACCGGTTAAAGTCGAAAATCATCTCCGCCGTTCAGGACTGCATGAACAAGACGCGGGAGGAAACGGAAGGAATTCCCCTCGGGACACTGATGGGAAGCCACCTTTTTCATGGACGCGGGCCGAAAATTTATCTCAGGCTGACGCTTGCCGGGAACGTAACCGCCGATTTCAGGAGTGTTTTTGATTCGGCGGGAATCAACCAGACCAGGCATCAGATTTTTCTTGATATTCATACCGGCGTATATTCCTTTCTCCCGGGGTTTTACGCTTCTACGGACGTCGATACCAACATGGTTGTGGCGGAGACGGTGATCGTCGGTGCCGTTCCGGAATTCGTGGCCGATATCAAAAAATAGCCGCCTTGCCCCTCTGTCCGGGAAAGAAAGGCTCTTATAGATGAAGACCGGCCGCCCCTTTTGGGGGCGGCCTTTTTCTGTTCTAACGGAGACGCTTTGTCCATATGTATGTGTTAATGGAAAGGGGGACAAGGCGATGGATTCTTCGAACGGGGACCGGTTCGCTTCCGCAGCCGTCTGTATCTGCGACCGGATCCGCACTTTTCTTCTGGCTCTCCCGGAAGCGGTCCGGAAGGACGCCCAGGAAATCCGCCTGAGGGTGGGAAAGCCCGTCTGCGTCATCTGCCCCGGCGGTTCCTGTTTTCTGAAGCAGGACGGCGGCGTTTCCCGCCTGCCGGAACCGGGATGTCTTATATCGAGCAGGGCGGATCTTGAGGAGAGTTTTCGGATGCTCTGCGGGTATTCCGTCTACAGCCATGAAAATGAAATTCGGAACGGATTTGTGACCATACGGGGAGGGCACCGCGTCGGCCTCTGCGGTACGGCGGTCCTTCAGGGAGGGATCGTAACGGGAATCCGGGATGTTTCTTCCATGAACGTCCGCATCGCGCGCGAAGTCCCCGGTTCGGCGGACAGGATTTTCAGCCTTCTGGGGGAGAAGATGGAAGAGGGTCTCCTGATAGCTGGTCCCCCGGCGAGCGGGAAAACGACGGTCCTCCGGGATATTGCGCGCCAGCTTTCCGACGGGAAGCGCGGAACGGCCCGGAAGGTCGCGATAGTCGACGAACGCGGCGAAATTGCCGGCACATTCCGCGGGGAAGCCCAGAATGACGTGGGAGCCTGCTGCGACGTCCTGAACGGGTACCCCAAAGCCGAGGGAATTTTGATGGCCCTGCGCTCGCTTTCGCCGCAGGTCGTCCTCTGCGACGAACTGGGCACGCAGTCGGAAACCGAAGCGGTGGAGCAGGGCCTCAACGCCGGCGTTACCATCATCAGCAGCATTCATGCCGGCAGCCTGGAGGAGCTGGTCCGCCGAAAGCAGGCCGAGGATCTTCTGAAGACCGGAGCCTTCGGATATGTGGCGCTGCTGGCCGGTTCCGGCGAACCGGGAACCATTCGAAGAATCCTGAGGGCGGGTGATTTGCTTGCTGAAGCTTTTCGGGGCGGTTCTGCTGATCGCCGCGGGGTTTCTTACGGGATATCTGGAGTCCTATAAACTGACGGTCCGGGTGGAAAGGCTGGAAGCATTTCTCCGGTTCCTGACGGCCTCGAAAACCGAAATCCGGTATTCTGCCACACCCGTCGCGGCGCTGGCGAGAAAATACGGGGAAGACCTTCCGTTTCTGAAACGGTGCGCGGAAAAATGCGAGGCGGGGGAAAACTGGGACGAAGCCTGGAAGTCCGCCGTTATGGAAAGCGCGGAGAGGGACGGATTTCCCCGGGACGATGAGGATCTTTTCCTGAATTTCGGCGCCGGCTTCGGAACGAGCGACACGGAAGGGCAGATTTCCCATTTCAGCCTGTACCTTGAGCTGGGCAAAGCGGAGCTTGAGTCTGCAAAGGAAGAACGCGGCCGGAAGTCAAAACTGTATCGGATGCTCGGCGTATCCGGCGGCGTGGCCGCCGCGATCCTGCTGTGCTGAAATCGGGGGAACAGAATGAATGTGGATTTGATTTTCAAGATAGCCGCCATCGGTATTATTGTGGCGGTGCTGAATCAGCTGCTGATCCGGTCCGGACGGGAGGAACAGGCCATGATGACGACGCTCGCGGGGCTGATTGTCGTCCTGATGATGATTATCCAGCAGATCGACGTGCTGTTTAAAACCATCAAATCGATCTTCGGGCTTTGAAGGATGAATATGCTGCAGCTGGCGGGTGTCGCCATCCTGGCGGCCGTGACCGCCGCGATGCTCCGCAGATATCACCAGGAATACGCCGCGCTTGTCGTGATCGCGGCGGGGGCCGCGGTCCTGCTCGGCGTTCTGTCGAATCTTCTGCCGGCGATCCGGCAGATCAGCGAATTCCTTTCGGCGGCCAGGCTTTCCCCGGATTACGCGGTGATTCTTTTTAAAACCCTCGGCATCTGTTTCCTGACACAGTTTTCCGCGGATTCCTGCCGGGACGCGGGAGAAAATTCGCTTGCTTCCCAGGTGGAGCTTGCGGGGAAAATAAGCATTGTGGCGCTTTCGCTGCCGCTGTTTGAGAAAGTCGCGGGAATTGCCATCCAGCTGATAGGTGGGTAAAAAGATGAAAAAAGCGCTCTGGTTTCTGATCCTGGCGGCGGCGCTGCTTTTCCTGAAAGTCCCGGCCGCCGCGGAGGAAATCGATAAAGACAGGGATTTCAGCAGTTACTATGAAGAGCAGGCCCGGGCGAGCGGAGCGGAGGAACTGCCGGAAAAACTTCCGCCGGAGACCCGCGAAATTCTGGACGGGCTGGGCGTGGAAGGAGAGGACACGGAAGACATTCTTTCCGTGACGCCGAAAGGATATTTTGAGAAGATTGTTTCAATTTTTACCGGAAAAGCGGACGGGCCGCTGCGCGCTTTCGCTTCGGTGGCGGCAGTTATCCTGCTTTGCGCCCTGATGGACGGGATGAAGCTTTCTTTCGGGGAAAAGCCGATGGGAGGCGTCATTGACATGACGGGTACGCTCTGTGTCTGCGCGCTTGTGGTGACGCCCCTTGTTTCCTGCATCGCGGACGCGGCCGAGATGCTGAAGGCCGCCTCCGGCTTTCTTCTTGCGTGCGTCCCCGTTCTGGTAGCGGTGATGGCGGCGGCGGGTCAGTCCGCGTCCGCGGGTGCCTATCATCTGCTGATGGTCGCGGCGGGAAATGCCGTTTCCGCTTTCTCCTCGGGATTTTTAGCCCCTGTGATGAATATTTTCCTTGCCCTGTCCATCGTTTCCTCCGTCTCCCCGGGCGTCAATTTAAGCGGGCTCTGCGGCGTTTTCAATAAGGCGATCAAATGGGTCATGGGGCTTGGAATGACGCTGTTTACGGGCCTTGTCACCCTGCATTCCCTGGTCGCCGCTTCGGCGGACAGCCTTGGGACCAGGGCGGCAAAGTTCGTGATGAGCAGCAGTGTCCCCGTCGTCGGCAATGCCCTGGGCGATGCTTTCAACACCGTGATAGGCTGTGTCAAAACACTGAAATCCGGCGTCGGGGCGTTCGGGCTTCTGGCCGGGATCTTCATTTTTCTCCCCGTCATCGCGGAATGCCTTCTCTGGATTTTGACCCTTTCGGCCTGCGCCGGCCTCAGCCGTATTTTCGAAATGCAGGCGATCACTTCGCTTTTAAAAGCTTCCTCGGACGTCATCTCCACCATGCTCGCCGTGCTGCTTTGCAGCATGATGGTGCTGGTGATTACGACGGTTGTGATGATGATCATAGGGGGCGTTTCATGAACGCGATACGCGAATGGTCCGCCGGGATCTGCCTTGCGGCTCTCACCGCGGCCCTGGCGCAGGGGCTTGTCCCGGGCGGGCCGATGGAACGGATGGAAAAATTCGTGGTCGGGGCTTTCCTGGTCTGCGCGCTGATAGCGCCGGTTACGAAACTGGTCCCCAGTTTTCAGCAGGCTGTCGGGAACGCGGAATCGGATGCGGCGCCGTCTTCCCGGATGGAAGAAACCGTCGATGGACAAATCCGGTCCGCCGCGGAGAAAAGCATTTCCAACCTCGTGGGAGCCGAGCTAGCCCGGAAAAACATCAAATGTAAAAATGTTCGGGTGGAGATGGATACAAACGAGGACGGCCGCATATCAATTACTAAAGTAACCGTGACGCTGATTCCCGGGGACTCTTCCCGTGTCCGGGAGGCGCAGGAAATCCTGACGGAAAGACTTGGCGTCCGGACGGAGGTCGTCTCAGATGACGGATGAAAAAAAGACGGGAAAGGAAAAAAGGCCGGGAATCCTTCAGAAGCTGGCCGAAAACGACAGAGGCCGCAAGGCAGCCGTTGCGGCGGGGTTTGTCGGAATCCTGCTTATTTTTCTTTCCGGGACGCTTCAGAGCTGCGGATCCAGCCCGTCTACCGCGTCGGCTTCCCAGCCCCCGGCGGAGGACAACGCGGGCCAGTATGAGGAAAAGCTGGAACGGGAACTCGGGGATCTCATCTCCCACATCAGCGGCGCGGGAAGTGCCAGGGTCCTGGTGACACTGGAACAGACAGCCGAAAAGGTCTACGCGAAAGATGAAAAACAGACAGGAAAACAGTCGGAGGAATCGGGGGGAAAAGACTCGGAAAAAAGCGGCGAAAGCGCCCACACCGTTCTCAAAAGTTCGGACGGATCGGAAAACGCACTGCCGGTTACGGAGATTCAGCCGACTGTCAAGGGGGTTGTCGTCGTCTGCCCCGGCGCACGGGACCCGGACGTCCGGAAGAATATCACCGACGCGGTGACTACGGCGCTTCACGTCACGTCCGTGCGGGTCTGCGTCGTCGAAGGGACGTGACGGGGCAGAAGAGGAAACAGGCCCCGTTCCGGGGTTTTCATCCATAAAAAATACTTGAGAATCGGGAGGAATCCAAAATGACGATGGGAAAGCGGCAGCTGGTCCTTGCGGCATTGGTTGTCGCGCTCGGTGCGGCGGTCACCCTGAACTGGGCCTTTCTGGGAAAGGACGACAAAGACCTTCCGGCCACAAAGGCGGTCGCGTCCGCCCGTGAACTGGGCGATACGCTGCTGGTCAACGCTTCCGGCGCGGAAGTTTCAAAGGCGTCTTCGAAACCGGCGGTTTCCGGCGGAAAAACCGCGTCCGGTTCCGCCTCATCCGCCGTAAAGGCGAATGCCGGGACGGAAGACGACTATTTTACCGAGGCCCGGCTTGCCCGGCAGAAAGCGCGCGATGAGGCCGTGGAACGCATCAACACAGCCCTTGGCAGCGCCGGGGAGGACGACACGGTGAAAACGGAGGCCGTTGCCCAGATAGCGGCTGTTACAAAAGCCATTCTCAAAGAAACCGACATCGAGAACCTCATTAAGGCGAAAGGCTACAATGACTGTGTGGTCTGTATCAACGAGGACGAATGCAGCGTGGTCGTCAAGGCGAAAGACTCTGCCCAGGACGACGCCGTGGCCATCAAGGATATCGTTTCGGGACAGTCCGGTTTTCCGTTTGACAAAATCAAGATTATCGAACGGCAGTAGACGCTTTCCGGCATCGGATCCGGCGGCCGGCCTTCTCTGAGAAAGGAAAAGTTCAGCGCGTAAAAAGAGAGCGGAAGCGGTTTTTCCCCTCTTTCCGCGCTGAACTTTTTTATGTTGGTTTCCCCTTTCTGCCCGGTTGAACTTTTTCTGTCCCCATGCTACAATATTGAAGATATTTTAACAAAAATATCTAATATCTTAAGGACTGCCGCTGCGGGGTTTTCTCTCCGAAATCGGGACGGGCTTAACCGTTCGGGAGAACCGGCGCGGCGGGACGGGCGGCTGTTTTCTGTTTCCGCCGCAGGAAAGCGGCGCGCGAAGTGGGAGGAAAGTTGAAAATCCTCAAAAAATTTTTTGCCTTCTGGGTGGTTCTGCTGACCGGGTTTTCCGCCGCGCTGATGCCCGCCGGCTGTTCGGTGAGCTCCGCTCCCGGAAGGATGGAGCTGCCTGCCGGCGGTATCGTGCGGCGGTCTGTCTTTCAGGACGCCAAAAAAAATTCCGGAATGCTGACGTTCCATGGAAAATCGGGGGATTTTTCATATTTCTGGTTTTTTGACGGGGCGTCGATTCAGAATCCGGCCGATCAGAACCTCGGGGTGGATCTTTCTCGGGCCGGGAATTCTCTTGCGGGGGAAGTCTTTTCTTCCGAAATCCTAAAGATTCACGGGAACGAAAAGCACCTGATTGAGGCAAAAACCTCGCTGAGGATCGATTTTCCGAATCTGCTGAACGCTCAAAAGATGCGGCTTTACCGTTTTGGTTCCGGCCGAATCGAGAAGATCCTGGACGCGCCGCTCAATCAGGGCAAAAATTCTTCCGTCACTCTTCCGGTCACCGAGGCGGACGGGGATTTTTATCTTGCGGCGATGGATTCCTCCTTCCGCGAGAACTTTCCGAAGGCCTCTTCGGAGACTGGGCCGGCCGGGAGCGGATCCGCTCCCGGCCAAAAGAGCGGTGCGGCGGCGTCCGGCGGGCCGGGGAGCGGATCCCGGGATCCGGAATCCGGCGTTTCCTCCGGACGTCCGCGGGTTTCCGGAGAAAAGTTAAGTTCCGCGGCCGGGAAAGGACAAAAGCCAAAATCCCCTGCCCCGGAATCTTCTTCCGGAGGAAAGGACCCGGACAGCCGCCGGGCAGATTCCGCACCTTCGGAAAGGACAGAATCCAAGCCGGTTCCGACGAAGAAGGATACCCGCGAAGCCGGGTACTGCACCCTGTCCATCGACTGCAAAACGGTTCTCAGCCGTCTAGATAGCCTTGGAAACCGCAAACGCTCGGCTGTGCCGGCCGACGGGGTAATTCTGAAGCCGCAGAAGGTGCTGTTCTACGAAGGCGAAACGGTTTTTGATGTTCTTCTGCGGGAAACGAAGAAAAACGGGATCCAGATGGAATACAAAGCGACGCCGGCCTATCATTCCTGCTATATCGAGGGAATCCACAATCTGTATGAGTTTGACTGCGGATCTTTCAGCGGATGGGTCTATGAGGTGAACGGAACGTTTCCAAACTACGGATGCAGCCGGTATCCGGTGCGGAAGAACGACGTTATCCTCTGGCGGTATACCTGCGACCTGGGAAAGGATGTCGGATGTGGACTCAAGATACGGCAGAAATGAGGAGGACGCGTTTTCCCGCCTTCACCCGGCCGTCCTGCTTTTTTATTTCGGCGTGGTCCTCTTTTTCTCCATGTTCTGTCTTCATCCCGTGATTCTGGCAATTTCGTTTCTCGCGGAATTCTGCTATTCGGTTCTGCTGAACGGGCGGAAGGCGCTGGGATTTCTCCTGAAGGTCCTTCTGCCTGTTGCCTTCGCCATATCGATTTTTAATCCGCTCCTGAACCACGCGGGTGCCACCATCCTTTTTTATCTCAACGAAAATCCCGTCACGCTGGAATCCATTGAGTACGGGGGGATTTTCGCGCTCGCGTTTACCGCGGTCCTCGTCACGTTCTCCTGCTTTCACAGAATCATGACAAGCGACAGACTGATGTATCTGTTCGGAAGGATGTCCCCGGTCCTTTCCCTGATGTTTTCCATGACGCTCCGTTTTGTTCCCCGGTACGAGACAGAGATCAGAAAAATTTCCCACGCCCAGGAATGCATCGGAATGGATCCCTTCCATGGAAATCTTTTCCGGCGTGCCCGAAACGGGGTGCGGATCCTTTCGGTATTTATCACATGGGCCCTGGAAAACGCTGTCGAATCGGCGGACTCGATGAAAGCGCGGGGATTTGGCCTCAAGGGGAGAACTTCCTTTTCCGTCTATGCGTGGGGGAAAAAAGACAAAGTGGTTCTGTCCGCCGGCCTTCTCGCGTTCGCCGTCATGCTGGCGGGCATGATTTCCGGCAGGTTTGACTCCGAATATTTTCCCCAGGTGTTCGTCGCGGGGCTGAACGCGGAAACTTTTCCATTTTACGCGATGTATTCCGCTTTCTGCCTGCTGCCCGTCGCCGCGGACATTGAGGAGGCTTTCCGATGGAACAGATCAAAATCAGCGGCTTGAATTTTACCTATCCGGGATCAGAGGAAAAGACCCTCGCGGATATTGATCTTTCGGTCAGGGAAGGCGAATTTCTCCTGATCTTCGGCCGATCCGGATGCGGAAAAACGACTTTTCTAAAGCAGCTGAAACCGGTCCTCGCGCCGTTTGGAAAACGGTCCGGAACCATTCTGTTCCAGGGCAGGGAAATCGGCGTCCTTTCCGAGCGGGAACAGAGCGGGAAAATCGGCTATGTCTCGCAGGATCCCGAGAACCAGATTGTAACCGACAAAGTCTGGCATGAGCTGGCTTTCGGCCTGGAAAGCCTTGGGATCGACAGCGGGACCATCCGGATCCGGGTCGCCGAGATGGCCTCGTTTTTCGGGATACAGAGCTGGTTTTTCCGGCCTGTAGAGGATCTTTCCGAGGGACAGAAGCAGATTCTGAATCTTGCTTCCGTCATGGTCATGCAGCCGGAGGTTCTCCTGCTGGACGAACCGACTTCGCAGCTGGATCCGGTCGCGGCCTCGCGCTTTATCCAGATGCTCCGAAAGATTAACGAGGATCTGGGGGTTACCGTCCTGATTTCGGAACACCGCCTCGAGGAGGTGCTTCCGGTCTGCACCCGGGTCCTCTATATGGAGAAAGGCCGGATTGCGGCGGACACCGATCCGGGCGGAATCGGGGAAGCCATGAAAAAACTCCGCAGCGGCATGTCCGTGGCGCTTCCGGCGTGCGTCAGGATCTGCGCGGAATTTGAAAACGGGAAGACGCCCGTCACTGTCCGGGGCGCGAGGCTGTGGCTCAAGCGCCGCGCGGGTTCCGGAGTCAGGACCCTTTCGGGAAAAACTGGACCCGGGACCGGGCGGCCGAAGCCGAAAACGGAATCCCCCGCCGCCGCTCTTTCGGACATATGGTTCCGGTATGATCGAAAATCGGAGGATGTCCTCCGGGGGGTGTCGCTAAAAATCAGGAGAGGCGCGATAACCAGCATTTTAGGAGGAAACGGCGTGGGCAAATCCACCCTGCTTTCCGTTCTCGGGGGCCTTCTCCGGCCGTACCGGGGAAAAGTGGAAATTCTCGGCCGGAATCTCGGGCAGATCGTCCGGGGAGAACGGTACCGGGGTCTCCTCGGATGCCTGCCGCAGGACCCAAGGCGCCTGTTCCGGAGAAGCACGGTCCGGCAGGATCTCGAGGACATGGCTTCCGAGGTCTGCCGCTCCGGAACGGCCGCCGAAGCGGCGCTTTCCAGGGTAATCCGGTTCTTCTGTCTCGGACCTCTGCTCGACCGTCACCCGTTTGATTTAAGCGGTGGGGAACTAGAGTGCGCCGCGCTTGCCAAGGTGCTGCTGACCCAGCCGGAAATCCTTCTTCTGGACGAGCCGACCAAAGGAATCGACGCCGTCTTCAAGCAAAAACTGGCCGGCCTGTTTTCCGCGCTGAAAAGAGAGGGGAAGACCATCGTCCTGGTATCCCATGACCTCGATTTCTGCGCGGCCTGTTCGGACGACTCCGCCCTGATGTTCGGCGGGGAAATCCTCTCGGAAAATTCCACGAGAAATTTTTTTATCGGGAACAGCTTCTACACGACTTCCGCCAACCGGATCGCGCGGGGAATCTTTCCCGAAGCACTGACCAGCGAGGAGGTGATCCGGGCATGCAGAGAAAATCCGGCCGGAGACTGATTCTGTCCTGGATTCTGATTCTTGCCGGGATCCCCCTTACCATTGCGTTCGGAATGACGGTTCTGCGCGGACGGGGCCTTTATTTTATCTGCGCGGCGGTTCTGATCGAAACCATGCTGCCCTTTTTCCTTGTATTTGCCGGGAGAAGGCCGAAGGCGAGGGAAATTGTCCTGATCTGTTCGCTGGCCGCCGTCGCGGTGATCGGCCGGTGCGCGTTTTTTATGCTGCCTCAGTTTAAGCCGGTTTCCGCCATTGTGATTATTTCCGGGATCTGCCTGGGTCCGGAATCCGGATTCCTGGTCGGGGCCCTGGCGGGATTCGTTTCCAATTTCTTTTTCGGTCAGGGTCCCTGGACGCCGTGGCAGATGTTCAGCTTCGGCGTCATCGGGTTTCTCGCCGGTATTCTGTTCGGCGGAAAAACCCGGAAACCCGCGAAAGCCGCGGTCTGCGCTTACGGCGGCCTTTCTACTTTTCTGATATACGGCGGGCTAATGAATTTCTATTCCGTCCTGACACTCAGCACCGCGGTGACCTGGGAAAGCGCGGCCGCGATTTATTTGTCCGGCATCCCGTTTGATCTCATTCACGCGGGATCGACGGTGCTTTTTCTTTTCCTGATCGAAAAGCCGATGTCGGAAAAAATCAGAAGAATCCGGATAAAATACGGGCTGATTGACGAAAGCGAACGCCTGGCGGAAAATCACGGCCGGGCGGGCTCCTAAAATCGGTCCGGATTTTAATAGATAGCAAAAACAGAAAACAGTCCTAAGTTTTAGAAAAAAACGGAAGGGAATGAAAACGATGAAACATGGAAGTTTGGGAAAACGGAAAGCCCTGGCGATTCTGCTGTCTGTTTCTCTGCTTTTG
>DAITAP010000060.1:0-11183 GCA_036824225.1 Caproicibacter sp.
GTGAAATGGTGCGGACCGACACGGATGCCTTTTTGGTCTGGCGGATCACGCGCTGGAACGATCGAAAGGCGGCAAACAATCTGGTGGAACGTTACTACGACGAAATCTATGTGTTTGCGTACCGGCAAACGCTCGAAAAGCAGCTCGCGATGGATCTGACGCAAGAAATCTTCATCAGCGTCCTGCGATCCGTCGGAAACTACCGGCCGAAAATGGCTTCGTTCCGCACGTGGCTATACCGTATCGCCTCGCGCCGTGTCTCGGACTATTTCCGGAGCCGGTGCTGCCGGTTCGGAAAACTGATGCAACCGCTTGACGAGGAGATTCTGTCCTGTGACAAGCCGATTTACAGCCGGCTGGAAGAGAAGGAATCCGCGCGGATGGTTCTTGAGAGGATCGGTACGTTCGACGGCGTGACGCAGCAGATCCTGCGTCTGCGGCTGTTCGCGGAGCAGCCTTTTGGGCAGATAGCGCAGGCCGTCGACCTGCCGGAAGGCACGGTGAAAAGCCGCTACTATGCAGCCGTTCGGAAGATACGCGGCGAATTGGAGGGGTCCGAATGAAAATTGATTATCCGTCTCCGGAGGAGCGGCGCGCGACCATCCGGAAGATTACGCGGGAGGGCATGGCGGACCGGCGCTCCCTGTTTTCTGATTTTCGGGAGATGTACCGGAATCTCGGTCTTCGCGTCATCTTTTACGACATGGCCGACGTGTTTTTCATTGCCGCTCTCGTCACTGCCTTTGTGCTCTGCGGCCTGGCGGAAAACTTCCGGTATTTAGCCGGCCAGCGGAATAATTTCTACGCGAAGCTGTTCGCCGTCTCCCCAACGCTTTATCTTCTGCTGTGCCTGCTCGGCTTCTGGAAGGAGAAGCTCAGCGACACCTACGACGTGAAAATGTCCTGCAAATACACGGTCTGCCACCTCACCGCATTCCGGATGCTGGCGTTCAGCTGCGCCGGCATCCTTGTAAACCTTGCCGCCGTCGGTATTTTCTGCACCGCGGGAGGCGTTCCGGACTTCTGGCAGGTGTTTCTGGTCTCCACAAGCAGTCTGTTTCTGTTCTCGGTTCTGCTGCTCTGGAGCCTGTTTCGGGCGGGCGGGCTTGCGGCTCCCACGTTCGCGGCAGCCGCGTGGTTCCCCGCGAATTTGCTGCTGGAATATCTGTTTCCGTCCGGCTACGGGCGGTTCCTGGTTGAAATGCCGCTGTACCTGCACCTTGCGGTGACTGTCGCGCTGGCCTGCTTCTACTTTGCCGGCCTGAAGCGCCTGATCTCACAACAAAAGGAGAGGATCTTATGCTGACGGTACAAAACGTGACCAAAAAGTTCGGCAGCTTCACCGTCCTCGAGAACATCGATCTGGAGTTCGGCAGCGGCGTCTACGGTCTGCTCTCACCGAACGGCGCAGGTAAGACGACGCTGATAAAAATGCTTGTGACGCTCCTGTTCCCGACGAGCGGGAAGATCCTGTTCGATGGGGCGGACATCCGGACCCTGGGGGCGTCCTACCGGGAGAAGCTCGGCTATCTGCCGCAGGACTTCGGCTACTACCGAAACTGCTCGCCCCGCCAGTACCTACGCTATCTCGGCGCGCTAAAAGGCCTGGAGCGGGAAGCCGTGGAAAAACGCATCGACGAGTTGCTCGACCTGGTCAACCTGTCCGACGTGAAGGATAAGAAGATGAAAAAATTCTCCGGCGGCATGATCCAGCGTGTCGGCATCGCGCAATCGATGCTCAACGACCCGGAGATCTTGATCCTCGACGAGCCGACCGCCGGTCTCGACCCGAAGGAGCGTCTGCGCTTCCGCAACATCTTCACGGAACTTTCGAGGAATCGCACCGTCATCCTCTCGACCCATATCATCTCCGACATTGAGAGCGTCGCGAATCGTGTGATTCTCATCAAGGATCATGCCATCTACTGCGATACCGACCGCGACAGCCTCAGCGAAATTCTTGAAAACAAGGTCTTTGAAATCACTGTACCGCACCAGAAGGCGGACAGCTTTAAGCAAGAGTATTTTATCCTCTCGAAACGGGAGGAAGCGGGCCAGACACGGTTCCGCTTCGTCTGCGGGAAGCCGGAAGACCTGCCCGCGGGAGCGCAGCCTTCCCTCCCGAGTATGGAGGACGTGTTCCTCTATGTCTACCGGGAGGAATGACGATGGATATTTTTCGGCAACAAATGAAACGAATTCTCGGCGCCTCGTTTTTTCTCGGCCTGCTTGCGGCCTTTCTCGCGTTCGATCTCTACCTGATCTCGTCACGTTCGAACATGAGGCGGGAAATCAACCTCATCAACGATGTGGCCGGGCGGACCGGCGTCCGAATCGACGCAGAGTTTGAGGAAAAATTCGGGCCGATCCTTAAAAAACACACCACCGACCTCGGGGACCTTTTCCGGCAGGTGACCGGCGGGGCTTCGGGTGATACGGCGGTCATGCTGAAACAAATTGCACAAAGATATTACACGCTTTCCGGAGAACAGCAGGGGCGGTTCCGGGACGACAGCGCGATCCTGCAGCTCGACGGGGCGATCAAGGGAAGGAACGCCTATTACGAGGGGTACGACATCACCGCGGCGGGGAAGATGTGGCTGAAACAAGGGCGGGTCACCGGCGCGCCTGCCCGGTTTATCTCCCGGAACTGCACCGAGCTGCAGAGCCGCATGGCACAGATCAAATCGGACGGAGAAAAGGACACGCTGTTCTTCCCCGGCACCGTCTACGGCATGCACGGGTTCCTCTATGGCACGCTGTTCGGGGCGATCATAATGGAAAGCGCCGTCCTCGGCGTGCTCGTCATGTTCTTTGCGGTTAATTTTGAGTTCATGCACGGTACGCAGAACCTTGCCTATACCAGCAGGCGGGGGCGGCATCTCCCCGCCGACCAGTTCCGCGCCGCCATGCTGGTGGGGATGTTCGTCCCCATATTTCTCATTGCCGCGGCGCTTTCGGTGTTTTTCGCGAACTATCATTTTTCAAACGTCTGGGATTCCTTCGTCTCGAGCGGCATGAACGCGGAGCCGCACGGAATGCAGGTCGTACCCTACATCACGCTCCGGCCCATGACAACGGGAGAGTATCTAAGGGCAAATATCGGCCTGGTTCTCGTGCTTCAGGCTGTGTTCTGTCTACTGGCGTTCTCGGTGGCGATCTACTGCCGCAACAACTATGTCGGCTTTCTTGGCTACGCGCTTGGATGGATGATGTCGGTCAACCTTCCGTCCGTCCTGCCATGGAATACGGTGCTGCCGCTGATCCTGACAGCGAACCCGGTTATCGCGTGGGTGGACTGTGGGAACTGGCTGACGCAGATTGATATTTTCGACGCATCCCCGTGGTATTTCCCCGCGATCTTCCTGCTTGGGGCATCTTTGGCGGCTATAGCGGCATTTTTCGGCGTCCGGCGCTTCCGCCGGGCTGACCTGTAAAAAGGAGGACAATTCTATGAGGATTTTCCGGAGCGAGCTGAAAAAGCTTCTGAACTGGAGGCTGCTCCTGATTCTTTGCCTTTTTACCGGACTGTTTTACTTCATGTTTCTGGAGTTTTATCTGTATTCTTATCCGGACGGCCACCCGCGGACAGAATCCGTCGAGCTCGGAAAGGAGCTGGTGGAAAAATACGGCCCGTCGCTCGATGTGGCGGAGCAGAAAGAGTTTAAAACCGTCGATTATCCCGCCATCAAACGGGCGGCTGACCGCAGGCTCGCCGGGATCGAGGAATTCCGCGAGGCGAAGATTACGACAATTGAAGCATTGGACGCGCTGAGCGATAAAACGGACGACGCATCCCGGGATCTTTACGACAAGCTGTGGGACGCTTTCGATAAGACCATTCCGAGGTATCCCGAGAAGGCCGACGACTATTATATGTATCAAGAAGCGCGCGATGTTGTAATTCCGTCAATTGACACGACACAGGAAAACGTGCGTGCGCAGATCACCTCCGCTCCTGCGGGCGAGGCGCGGGAACGGGTCGAGGAACTCGAAAAGCGCGAAGCGTCCATGGGCATTCCAATTCTGTCGTGGGTGACGGCGGATACCTGGCGGGATATGGTGAATTATTTTTTCATTCTGCTTCTGTTTACCGTCGCCATTCTGATCTCGCCTTACCTCGTACGGGAGCGCCGGAGCGGTGTGCGCGGCATCGCCTATGCCTGCCGGAAGGGTCGGTCTCTTTTCGCGGTGCAGTTCGGGGCATCCCTCGTGGCTGCCGCGCTGGCGGAAACGGTGCAGGCTGCCGTTTTCTTCGCCTTGTTTTTCACCAGCCCGCACCGGGTCGACCGTGCGTTCTTCGGAGCCGACATTTCATGTGCCAACTGGTATTGGTGGGATATGACGTTTGGTCAGTACATCGCTTGGAGCTGCGCCGTTCTGTTTATGGTCGCGTTCGGCTTCGCAATGGTCAGTTTCGCGGTCTCGAAGTTCTGTAAAAACTATATTACCGTACTCGCCGTGCAGATTCCGCTGATTTTTCTTGCAAAGAAACTTGCTGTTTGGGTTAGGAACAACATGTTTTCCATATACCGTCCCAGGTGCTTCGAGTCTCTTATCTGCGACCTGTGCATCCTCGCGCCACTGGCGCTGTGCTTATTCCTGCTGCATCGGGAAAAAGCATCCGACATCCGCTGACAGCAACAACATCTGCTTGACCTATTCAGACAAAACTAAACAGATCGGAAAATTTGGCGGCAGGTACGATACAATCTAATCATGAAAAAGGCAAAACCGGAAGTTAGTATTCTGAGGTAAGCTTTTCCTTCAGGTTATTTTCGCGCTAGTCTTCAAATATATCGGGAGATTTGTCAAGAAATTCCTTTTTCCAGTTTCTGATCATGTTTGGCTTTATGTCATTTTAAGAAGCCAGGGTATTCAAATCTTTTTCGCCTTTCAGCAATTCAATCACGAGATCTGCTTTGAATTTGGATGTAAAATTTCTTTTTTCCTTTGATAATCCAAGAAGCCTATTTCCCATATTATCCCATTTTCTATTCTATCAGATTCATGAAGTTTTGTCATTTTTGTGTCTTAATTTATGATACCACGGAAGACGGATAGTTCAGGATTACCAGTTTGAAAAACATACGATACGAAAATTCGCAAAGGTGACAATGTTTTGAACCGTTACGTTTCTCATTTATCGGACGCTGGCAGAAGGTAAAGTTCAAAATGAGGAAAGAGCAAATCTCTGCAGAAAGTACGCGTAGTGGGTAGAAATAGAACAATTTTCTTTTTATCCCTATGGAACCGAAAATATGATACAATACTAGAATAGATTGGAGGCGGATATTATGGCGTCAAAAGCAAAAGAAAGCGTAAAATACTCTCTCGCAACCCATGCGGCAGAGAAGATGTCACCGAGCCGCAAGGCTGTCCGCCTCTGTGAAAAGATTGCCGATGACCGCATTTCCGGAGATAGCGCCGTGGAACAGATCAAACGCAGCTATGGC
Organism: Caproicibacter sp.; assembly: GCA_036824225.1. Lineage (GTDB taxonomy): Bacteria > Bacillota > Clostridia > Oscillospirales > Acutalibacteraceae > Thermocaproicibacter. The sequence continues at coordinate 5,457 of DAITAP010000060.1, forward strand.
ATCGGAAGCAGACGTCCCAATGCCTGATGGCTTTGGGAAATACGACGTATACGCGGTGGCGGGTTCTTCCTACTGCCGACAAGCCATCTCTGCAAGATCCACCGGCGTCTTCTTTGCCGTTGATTCGTTCAATGCCGCTCCGTTCCTTATAAAGGTGCTTCCATTTTTTGCTTTACCGCCCTATCGGGGTAAATATCCTGCGGTCCTCTTCGCGTTTTATCCGGAAGATTCTCTCGTCCCCCGATTTATACTTAAATCCACAGCGGAGGCTGCCGCTTTCCTTATCAAACCCCTTATCTTGACAAACCGACCCGAAAAGAACTGCCTTAACGGAGTGCAGAAAACTGTTGCTGTGCAACGGCTACCGCATCAAAATCCTCAACACCATCAATTCAATAAGGCACGATGGAGCATCTGGCCGCCATTGCAAGGACGCTCACACCAACCTGATCGGGGATACGCTCAAGCTGGGGGGATGATGGTTTCGGGTGCTCACTGGCCACCCGGTCGATTCCGTCGTCCCCGATGTGTCCGCGGTGCCCGCGGAGCTGCTGCCGGCTGTCCGGGAATCGGTGGAAAACGCCGTGTGGAACCCGTTCTCCGTGATACAGTCCCGTTTTGTAAAGGCATAGGTTTTCCGGATACGGAGGCACGCGGCGCGGCTGAAAACTCTTGGGAAACTGCGCAGAAACGGCACTTGTGCGACTGATCACAAGCCGCACGAGTGCCGTTTTATCTTATCTGTTCCGGCAGGGTTGGTTCCGGGAAAGTTCCGCGGACACTTCCTCGGCCGGTTCCTGTAAACCCGCTTGTGGGGGCTTATTCAATTAACCCTTTTTCTTTCAGGAAATCCGACGCGACCTTTTCAATCGACTGCCCTTTGGAGTCAGCCCGGTAATTGAGGTCCTGCATTGTGGCATCGTCGATCGCGCCACCCAGCGCGTTCAGCGTTTCCTCAATCTCCGGGTGTTTTTTCAGCGTTTCCTCCCGCACAATTGGTGCGCCGTGATACGGCGGGAAATAATGCTTATCGTCTGTCAGCACTTTCAAGTTCAGTGCCTTGAGCTGACCGTCGGTCGTAAAAGCGTCGGTCACGTTGATTTTCCCTTGCCGGACGGCTTGATATTTAAGCGAGATGCCCATCTTCACGACGTTTTTGAAGCTGAGGCCGTACGCTTTGGTCATGCCGTCATAGCCGTCCGCGCGGTTAAAGAATTCCTGCTCCGCGCCGAACGTGGCGTTTTTGGAAAACGGGATGAAGTCGCTGATAGTTTCGAGATTGTTTTTCTGAGCGGTTTCGGCTGGCACCGCCAGCGCATAAGTGTTGTTGAAGCCGAAAGGCTTGAGCCACTTTATGTGGTATTTGGATTTGAACTGCTCGCTGACGGTTTGGTAGACGCGCTCCGAATCGCTGTCAAGCGGCAGTTTCAGTTCTTCCATCAGACTAGTTCCGGTATATTCTGGGTAAAGGTCTATCTGGCCTTTCTGGATGGCCTCGAAGCAGACCAGCGTGCCGCCCATGTTGATTTTGCGCTCGACCGGAAGGTTGTTTTTCTTTTCAATCAGCTGCGCCATCATTTCGGCCAGAATCTGGTTTTCGGTGAAATCCTTGGATCCGACGACGATCTTCTCGCCGCCCGAGCAGCCGGTCAGTACCGGCAGCGTGAGGACTGCCGCCAGGCATGCGGCGGCCAGTTTCCGTTTAAACATGTCGTTTTCTCCTCCGTTTCGACAGTTTTTGAAGCGCTTCGACACCGTACTGCACCAGCAGCGACAGCAGCACGACCGGGATGGTACCCTCGATGATCATGCTCCAGCTCAGCGACTGGATACCGCGGTAGATGATGTACCCGAGCCCGCCGGATCCGATCAGCACGCCGATGACGGCCGTGCCAAGCGCGGTGACGAACGCGATGCGCACACCGGACAGGATCATCGGCAGCGCGAGCGGCAGCTCCACCATCCGCAGCGACTGCGTGCCGGACATTCCCATCCCGCGCGCGGCCTCGCGGACGGCGGGGGAAACGGAATTCAGCCCGGTGTAGGTGTTGCGGATAATCGGCAGTAGCGAGTACAGGCTCAGGCCTATGATGACGGTGTTGTCACCGAGTCCGAACGCAACCATCAGCAACGCGAGCAGCGCCAGTGATGGGATGGTTTGGATAATGTCCGCAATAGTGAGCACCGGCGTGGCGAGCGCGCGGTGGCGGGCAATCAGCATGCCGAACAGGAGCCCGACGACGGTCGCGACGGCGACGCCGGCCGCCGTCATGGCCAGATGTTCGGCAGTGGCGGTCAGAAGAGCCGTCATGCGCTCGCCCCCTTCCGTTTTTTCAGGCCGCGCGGCGTGACGATCCTCTGTATGACGTCAAGCAGCGCGCCAGCCGCGATGGCCAGCAGCGAGGCCGGAATGGCCCCGGCCAGAATCTGGTTGGTGTCGTAGCTGGAAAGTCCCGTCCAGATAAAGTCGCCCAGCCCGCCGGCCCCGATCAGTGCCGCCAGGGTCGCCCAGCTAATCGTGTAGACCAGCGACATCCGGATACCCGACATCACGGCTGGCAGCGCGATCGGCATTTCCACGTGCAGAAGGATCTGCGCGCCGGTCATACCGATGCCCCGCGCCGCTTCGGTGTACAGGCTGTCCACCTCGTGGATGCCGGTGTAGGTGTTCTGGAGAATCGGCAGCAGCCCGTAGGCTGCCAGCACGATAATGGCGGGTAGTCTGCCCAGCCCGAAAAGCAACAGCCCGATGCCCATCATCACAAGGCCCGGGATGGTCTGGATCACGCCGGCCACCGCCAACACGATGCGGGCGGGCCGCGTGTGCCGGGTCAGCAAGATGGCGAGCGGCACCGCGATGACGATGGCGATCCCCACCGACACAAGCGAAATTCGGACGTGTTCGCCCAGTGCATTCAGCACCGCTGGCCAGTCGCTGCGCAAATATTCGATGAAGTTCATTTCACCCCACCGCCCCACAGTGCCCGCGCCATCGCCTTCACCATTCCGGTGCGGGTGATGATGCCGGCCACACGGTCGCCATTGTCGGTGACAACCAGATATTCTTCCTTGGACTGGGTGAGCGTATCGAACGCCTTGCGGGCGCTCTCGCTGACCGGCACCGTTTTCACCGGACTCATCTGCTGCCCGCTGATGGGTTGGCCAGGCCTGCCAGCCTACCGCAGCGTTTCAATCGAAACGACGCCTTTCAGATGGCCGTCGTCGTCGGTGACGATCAGGCTGTCGATGCCTTTGGAATTCATCAGCGAAACGCACTCGAAAAGGCGCTTGCTGCCGGTCACTGTGACCGGATTGCCGCGCATCACGTCCCGGACGGAAAGGTCCTGGCTGCCACCGTTTGTCGCGTGCTGGCCGATAAATTCGCGCACGAATTCATTGGCGGGATGCTCAAGGATCTCTTCCGGTGGCGCGACCTGGACGATGTGCCCTCGCTGCATGAACACGATGACGTCGGCCAACTTGACAGCCTCGTCCATGTCGTGCGTGACAAACACGAACGTCTTTTTCAGCGTTTTGTGCAGCCGGATCACTTCATCCTGCAGGCTGTCGCGGGTGATGGGGTCCAGCGCACCGAATGGTTCGTCCATCAGCACCAGAGCCGGGTCGCCGGCCAGCGCGCGCAGCACGCCGATGCGTTGCTGCTGCCCGCCGGAAAGTTCCGACGGATATTTGTCGGCGTATTCCGCCGGGGGCAGACCGGCGATCTCCAGCAGCTCCTCCGACTTTTTCCGGTATTTTTTTTGCTCCCATTTCAGCAGCTTCGGCACGATTTCGATGTTTTCTAGGATGGTCATGTTCGGAAAAAGGCCGATCTGCTGGATGACATACCCGATATTCCGCCGCAGTGCCACCGGATTGACGCTGCGGATGTTCCGCCCGTCAATGGTGATTTCCCCTTTTGTCGGCTCGATCAGGCGGTTGATCATTTTCAACGTGGTGGTCTTCCCGCAGCCGGAAGGTCCAACCAGCACGACGAACTGCCCGTCCTCAATCGTCAGGCTCACGTCGTGGACGGCGTCGTGCTCTTCCGCCCCGGTATATTTTTTCGTGACGTGTTTCAGACTGACCATGGTTTCCTCCTTTACAATCTACATATTCATATAAAGTTGTCGGTTGGCTGTTTACGCCGAAAAGAGCGGCCGCTGATGGATCCGTACCCGGATTCAAAACCAGCAAAACCGACAACTTGAAAATATTATATGAATTGTTGCTTTTTACTTTACCGCAAAATCCAGACTCTGTCAAGGAGAGAGGTGGGGAAAAACGGCTGAAACGCAAAAAGCCCGCCCCGGAAACCGGGGCGGGAAAATCAAAATTTTTCGCGGCTCAATTTTCAGCGCCGCAGCGCAGAAACACATTGAACCGTTTGATGACATTTTCGTTGCCGACGATCAGAACGCGGTCGCCCCGCCCAAACTCGTAGTAGGGACCCGGGGAGAGGATCAGATCAGCCTGCTGCATGATGCCGATGATGGTGGCACCAGTGTTGTGCCAGACTTCGAGCTGTCCGATGCTTTTACCGATGACCGGGGAATCGTCCGGAACGGCAATTTCCACCGGCTTAATCAGGTCGGTGCGGCGATAGGTGTACAGATCAATGATGCGGCGGGTGGTTGCGGTGATCTCCTCTTCCAAACTCCGGCGCTGCTCGAAAAGGCGTCCGAGTTTCCTGCGAAGGTCGTTGACGCTTTCGTCGTCCTGGAAACTGTGGATGAACTCGATGGCTTTTTTCCGGGAAGTCACCACGATGCCGCTGCCGATGTTGGTTTCGACGACTTTTTTGTCGGAGAGGATGGCGACAGCCCGCCGAATGGTTTCCGGAGATACCTGATATTCGGTCGAGAGTACCGAGCGTCCCTTCAGTCGCGTGCCTTCCGAAATGGATCCGGACGCAATCCGCGCCGAGAGGTCGACGGCAATTTTCAGATACCTCGGCACTGTGATCATCTCGGGCGAAACCATGAATACCGCCTGCTTTCCGCTATGTTTTGCCCGCCGGACCCACAAAAAGGATTCGGCAGCCGGCCCCACCGAGAGGGACGGCACATCATTATAACATAAATAACATGATTGCGGCCAGCGCAATTCCCGGTACGGGCTTCAACAGGTCTCCGACCGGGGCCGGAGACCTTCCCTCGCGTTAACGGGAGAACCCGTCGCAACCTGAGCGGCGCCTGCACGCCGCCTCGATACGCCTCTCCAAAGCCATGTTCCGCCCGTCGCAATCCCGTCTACTCGCACGGAACAAAGTCTCACTGCAGGACCGCCACACGGGCGTACTCTTTCCTTTCACGAGTTTCAGCATTTAATCAGCTATACTATATCAGGACACGGTCCCGAAGTCAAGAAAAATTGGCATGGCTGCGCTTTCGGGGCCTCACGCGCGCTTCTGCCGGCCGATCTATTCCCGCTGTTTTTCCGATGCTGGTTTTCCGTGCGTTCATTAAGGTTGATGACCTTCCCGCTCAAATCCGGCCCGGGTACTGCGGCCTCCATGCCGGCGATTTTCGCGTCGATCAGTTTTTTGAGTTTTTTCGTCACGGTATTGCTACGGGTTGATCGGCGTGTCCATCGAATTTTGTCGTCGGTGATGACGAAATAGTGATCCTTTTCGTATTTGTACCCTGTAACTGACAATTTTAATGTGCCTTACTTGGGCACAGGATACACTTGACGCACCGCGTTCCGCGTATCCTCAAGTCGCAA
>DAITAP010000061.1:0-1560 GCA_036824225.1 Caproicibacter sp.
CCGGGTGGGTTCGGGTCTTTCTCCCGTTGGAACGTGCGCTCACCGGGCGCACCGGAGAGAGAGATCGGGCGGCAGCCGGGCTGCCGCCCGATCTCTCTCTCTCACTCTTTGTCCTTATGATGGATTCTTCTCCAAAGTTTTTTCTCTGCAGGGACGCCGGAATCCGGTGCTTTTTCAAAAAATAAAGGGAGGGGGTGCCGCAAAAAGAAAATTTTGCGCATCCCCTCCCTTTTGCTTTCCGCAGTCCCCTCTTTCCTGCTTAAAGGGCAGGAAAAACTTTATCCCTGTATTTTTAAAATTCCAGTCCTGTCTAAAAGCCTCTGGTTAAAGTGTTTCAGAATCTTTTTGGGGGAAGCTGGAGTTGTCCTTTTTATCTAGAAAGCTTTTTTCGATATGCCTGTTCCAAAATATAGGCGCATATCCGAAAATAGACGTCCGCTTCCATCCGCGGCCCCGCTAAAAAAGCTGAACCTGCTTAAGCTGCTTTCATAGTATGGAATAACAGAAAACTGGAATTTCAGACTGGGAAAGGAAGCGGACCGTATGGACAGCAGGCGCTCCAGACCGCAGAATCCTCTCGATTCCATTCGGAAGGAACGCGGCCCCGGCCCATGCAGGAACTATTTCAGGGATCGGTTGAATTCCCGGCGTCCCGACGCGGAAAAACTGATCAACGATCCCGCCCTGTCCTTTGCAACGTTTTTTACTCTCCTCCCGGAACTAAGCTCAGGGGAACCGCCGGTTTCCCTGAGCCCGAGAAACCGGGAAGCCCAAAGCCTCTGCCGGATCATCCGGGAAGACAAGTCCGCGAACGGGAACGCGCAACATCCTTCCTACGTCGAAGGAACACGCCACGTTCTAAGGTGGATGTTTTCCGCGGGGATCGAGGAGGACGGCCTCTGCCAGGATTTTGACCGCGCCGTGGATATCTCCGCCTCCATTCTCCTTAAAATATACCACGATACGGAGATCCTCCCCGGCGTTGTCCGGCTCCTCTTCCTCAGAAACCGTAAAAAGGCTTGTCTCCATGATCTCGCGCTGGCCTTTTTCCAGTCCGCCGGCCCGGACACGCTCAGGGAAACGGCAAAATACCTACTTTCCCCTCGAAAGGAAGACGTGGAATTTGCCCAGGATCTCCTGCATCTCCCCCGAACCGGAAATTCACTCCGGGACAGGCGGGCCCGCTACCAGGAGTATCTGAACTGGCTCGATGAAAACAGGCCGTACCTTGCCCCCACGGGAGACAGCTTCGCTTCCTCCGCCAGGCCGCACGCTTGCCAGGTGGATCTGAAGGCAAAATACCTTCACCGCGGAAATTTCCCTGGGAAAAAGCTTTCCGGGAATCTTCCGGCAAAAACTGAAACTGACTGTCTTTCCTGTTTTTCCCGCGCAAAGGAAGAAGAAAAAGAACTTCTCGCCCGATATTCCTGCCACCTCTGCGAAAAGGATCCCGGCAGGTGGAAAGAATGGATCCGCCTGCCTCTCAAAAGCCAGCTGGACTCCGCGCGCAAAAGGGAGGCGGGCCAATGATTACGGTATCGGGAAAAGAGCTGGACGCGG
>DAITAP010000061.1:1570-11074 GCA_036824225.1 Caproicibacter sp.
CCGGGAGCCTTGAAAAATCCATTCTGTCCTCCATGGCCTCAGGCAGCGGCACTTACGCGTTTGATACGGCGGCGCAGCTGAAATTCGAGCTTTCCCTTCGAAAGGAAATTGTGGCTTGCGCCGTCAGCCTCAACCGAAGCGGGCTGGAATTCTCCATATTCCGAGACGCCTCCGCCAACCCCGCCTACTGGGAAGTTACGCGGGAAGGCGGCTTTTCCCTCAGACGCGGGGCAGATCCGTCAAAGGCCATCCTGGACATCTTCCTGAACGGCAGGGCGTATGCCACGGAATGCGCCACGGCCATGATGATCGTCCTGTACGGCGCCCTTATCAGGGAGTACGGCGAAAACCGGTTTAACCATCTTTTCCCAAAAATTGAGCTCATGAACTGGCGCCGGCTGGATCCGCGCCTTCAGAGCTTCGGCATGCTCGACCGGAAAAGCGATTATTTTCCCGGAGACCGGCGCTATTTTGCCAATCCGGACGTCGACCCCCTTACCCCCCAGTGGCAGGGAGAAAATGTCATCGAGCTCGGCGGAGGTCTTTTCTACGGCCACGGCGTCGGCATCCTTTCCGCGGCGCCCATCCTCCGATCCCTTAACCAAAACCGGGTTGCCGGCGCCCGCCGCTCCGCCTATCTGATGAATGCGGCGGGCAGACCGGATTTTCTGTCCCTTTCCCAGCTTTCGTTGACATAACTGCTAATAAAGTCACTATAGGTTAACTTTTTGTATTAATTGTTCGCTAAAAGGAAACTATTTCGATCTATACTGTTTTATACTAAACTAAATAATATTTGGAAAACAGGGAAACGAACGGAAAGTGAAAAAATGCTGAATCGATCAGACCGGGCTCTGTTTTCCCCTGCGGATATTCTGATTACGGCAGTCCCGGGGAAAAATGTCCTGGAAGGTGAAATTTTCTGCGGCTATCCGCGGAAAAAAATCGGATATACCGGCGAATGGGAGCTGCTGTCCGCCATAAGCGGGTGGTGCGACTGGTCGCATTACCCGGAAGCCATGACGACTCTCCGAAGTTTCTCCGTGAGAAAGCACCGCAAAAGGCAGGTCAGAAAGGCGGTTACAGTTTTGGATTCCAAATTGAAAAATGCCCTGGAGGGGAAATCCACATTTCTGGTCCACATCCAGTTCCGCAGAAATGCGACCTGGCAGGGCACCATCACCTGGCTGGAGGCGGAAAAGACCCAGAACTTCCGCAGCGCGTTTGAAATGCTCAAGTTGATGGAGGAAGCAGACCATCCCGGGATAGAGAAATGCATTTCCTGGGATGCCGCCGGAGAAGAGAAAAAAGATCCCTGAAGAAAGTTTTACGAGGAACGCAGAGCCCGGTCAAAAGGCTCTGCGTTTTTTTTTTGCGCCGCCCGGGGGCGTTTCCGATTTTTGCAGGGAATGTTTTTCTGAAACGTCCCTATACTATAGCAGAAGAGAGAGAGGAAACCGGCACAGAATCCCGAATAAAGTTGACATAATATGTTGACATAATACTTTTTTTGTCTTAAAATAGAGTTATAGATGGGGTTTCCTGGCAAACGGAGGCAGACACTGAAAAGCGCCGGAAGATCCTTTCATTTTTCGTCCGGTTTTGGAAACTGACGAATTTTTAGGGAAAGGTGCTTGATAAAAAGATGCGGGCTTTTGAGACTCGGCTGAAAAGCAACGACAACACTTACCGGGAACTTTTCGTACGTTATCCGAACAATCCCATTTTAACCGCAAAAGACTGGCCCTATGCGGTGCACACCGTGTTCAACCCGGCCGCGACGGATTTCAACGGGAAAATTCTCCTGCTTGCGCGGGTGGAAGACCGGCGCGGTTTTTCGCACCTGACGAAAGCCATCAGCGAAGACGGGGTTACAAACTGGCAGATTGACAAGTGGCCGACCCTGGAAGCGAGCTACGACTATCCGGAGGAAGCGTGGGGGCTCGAAGATCCGCGCATCACGAGGATTGACGAACTGGACCGATGGGCTGTCGTCTATACGTCTTTTTCCCGTTCGGGCCCGACCGTTTCCCTGGCTCTCACCAAGGATTTTGTCACATTCGAAAAAGCGGGATCGCTGATGCCGCCGGAGGACAAGGACGCGGCTCTTTTCCCCCGCAGATTCAAAAACAAGTGGATGCTCATCCACCGGCCTATCGGAAGCCGGATTGGAAGCATGCAGCAGTTCGGCCCCGGAGCGCATATCTGGATTTCCTGCTCCACGGACCTTAAATACTGGGGCGATCACAGGATTTTGATCAACGCCCGGAACGGCGGCTGGTGGGACGCGAACAAAGTCGGGCTGTGTGCCCAGCCTCTGGAAACGAAGGACGGCTGGCTCATCCTGTACCACGGCGTACGGCAGACGGCGTCCGGATCGATTTACCGTCTGGGCCTCGCCCTTCTGGATCTTGAGAATCCCGCGAAAGTCCTCAGGCGGAGCGATGAATGGATTTTTGGGCCTGAGGAACCCTATGAACGGGAAGGCGACGTCCGGGACGTCGTATTCCCCTGCGGATGGGTCCTCGACAAGGCAAACGGGAAAGTGCGGATGTACTACGGGGCCGCGGATTCCTGCATCTGCCTTGCGACGGCTTCCCTGTCCGATTTACTCGATTATATCAAGAGCTGCCCGGAGCAGTCTCCGCTTCCGAGGGAGGCGTAACTGGTTCAGCAGCGATGTTGACATGGATAATACTGGTTGCTCAAGGAGGTAATTACGTTGAAAGCATTGTTTCTAGCCGGCGGGCTGGGCACCAGGCTCAGGCCGCTCACGGACCACCTGCCGAAACCGATGGTCCCCATTATGGGAATCCCGCTCCTCGAAAGGAATATCGACGCTCTGAAAAGATGCGGTGTCCGGGAAGTCATCCTGAGCACCGGCTATAAGGCGGACTGCATCTCGCAGCATTTTAAGGAAAGACACATCGACGGCGTGAAAATCACCTATGTCTGCGAAGATACGCCGCTTGGAACGGGCGGGGCCATTAAAAACTGCCAAAAATACCTGAACGACACGTTTCTCGTGTTTAACTCCGATATTCTCTGCAACATGGATCTGAAAGATCTCGTGGCCTGGCACAGGGAAAAAGGCGCCGACGCGACGATCGCGGTGACCCGCGTCCAGAACCCGTCCAGCTACGGGGTAATAGAATTCGGTCAGGACGGCATCGCCTCTTCCTTTACGGAAAAGCCGAAGCCCGGCGAGGAAAAGTCGGATTATATCAACGCGGGAGTCTATGTTTTTGAGCCTAAAATTCTCGATCTGATTCCGGCGGGGAAAGCCGTTTCCGTGGAAAAGGAAATATTCCCGGCCATGCTCAAAAACAGAATGAAAATAGCCGTCTACACGGGGGAGAAATACTGGATCGACATCGGCACCCCCGAAAAATATATGCAGGCTCACCAGGATATTTTCGAGGGACGCTGCCTGGTGCCGGAAAACAACTTTCTGAGGGAAAAAGTGTACGGGCTCTCCAACGTCGAAATCCACCCCACCGCAAAAATCCGCGGTCCGGTCTGGTTCGGCAGAAACGTGCGCATCGGCGCCAACGTGATGGTCGGGCCGAACGTGGTAATCGGCGACAATTTTCAGACCGGAAGGGGATGCCTCATCCGCAACAGCGTGATCTGGAGCGGAGTCTCCGTGGGAAGCGGCGTGGACATCACCCACTCCGTCGTCACGTCCGGATGCCGCATTGAAAGCGGAGTTCAGTGCGTGAATACCGTTTATTCACAGGAAAGCAAACGCCCGTTTGTAATCTGAAGGGCGGGAAAGGGATGAAATTATTGGACGGAACAAAAAAAATTCACGCTTTCTTTTTAAGCACGTATCCTCCCCGCGAATGCGGAATCGCGACGTTTACCCAGGATCTCATCAGGGAACTGCTGAAAACGGGGAAAATCGATGTGGACATCGCCGCGGTCAGCCGCGGCGGAGAATCTTATCCGCCCGAAGTAAAGTTTGATTTTAACCAGCAGGATCCGGAGGCATATCCGGAAGCGGCCGAAAAAATCAACCGCTCCGGGGCGGATCTCCTGATGGTGGAACACGAGTACGGAATTTACGGAGGAGAATCGGGAGAGTGGATCCTCAACCTTGCCGGCCGGCTGAAAATCCCCTATTTTGTCACCCTTCACACCGTGCTGCCGGAACCGTCGAAAAAGCAGCGGGAAATTGTATCGGGGCTTGCGTCCCGGTGCGTGAAACTCGTCACGATGGCGGGCAACACGGTGGAAACGCTCCGGGACGTCTATGGGGTCAGCCCGTCGAAAATCGCGGTGATGCACCACGGCGTGCCGGAAATCCCCGTCAAGGGACGGGAAGAACTCAAAAGGGAAGAGGGTCTAGACGGCCGGTTCGTCGTAAGCACTTTCGGCCTTCTGAGCCCCGGAAAAGGACTGGAATACGGAATTGAAGCGACGGCGCGCGTCGCCAGAAAGCACCCCGAGATCCTCTACTTCATTTTAGGTCAGACCCACCCGGATATCCGCAGGCGGGACGGGGAAAAATACCGCGAGAAGCTGGAGAAAATGGTAAGGGATCTCGGGATTTCCGAAAATGTACGGTTTGTCAACCGATATCTGAAAAAAGAGGAAATCATCCGCTACCTTTCCCTTTCCGACGTCTATCTGACGCCTTATCTTGGAAAAGATCAGGCTGTGAGCGGAACGCTCGCCTATGCGGCGGGGTACGGCCGGGTCATCGTCTCGACGCCGTATTCCTACGCGCGCTATATGCTCGCCGACGGGCGCGGTCTTCTCGCAGAATTCCGGGACGCCGGTTCCCTTTCGGACTGCATCCGGAAAGTCATGGAAAACCCGCAGCTCAAGGCGGAGATGGAAAAAAAGACGCATGCCCTCGGCAAAACGATGATGTGGAGCCGCGTAGCGGAAAATTATCTGAATATGTTCCGGGAAGCGCTTCCCTCCCGGAAATAAGGGCTGGAATTCTAAAGGGGGATTTACGACGACTGATACCATCGACACACGGTACCTTGTCCGGATGACGGACGACACGGGGCTTTTTCAGCACGCGGTGCTGGGAATCCCCGATCCGAAAGAAGGGTACACGACGGACGACAACGCCCGAGCCCTGATGCTGGCCGGGATGCTCTACGCCCGTTTTCGGGAAAACAAATACGAAGATCTGCTCGTCCGTTATCTGAGCTTTCTGCTCTACGCCGAAAGGGACCGATGGTTCCGCAATTTTATGGGGTATGACCGCAGTTTTCTGGAAAAGCGGGGATCGGAGGACTGCTTCGGGAGATGTCTTTGGGCGCTCGCCTGCACGGCGTCGCGCGAATCCCTGCCGGAATCCGCACGGGTCTGCGCGGACAGGCTTCTGAAGCGGACCGTAACAAGCTGTTCGAGCCTTTCCTCCCTGAAAGGAAGGGCCTATGCCCTGACCGGGCTCACGAAATGGGGCGACCGATCCGCACAGCCGTATGAAAAGATGATGGTGGATTCCATCATCGATACATACGTGCAGTGCCGCAGGGAAGACTGGCACTGGTTTGAGGAAAAGATGACTTACTGCAGCGCCATTCTGCCCCTTTCGATGCTCTGCTCGTGTGAAGCGGATAAAAGGTGCCGGAAGATCGGGCTGGAAAGCCTGGATTTTCTTCTTAAGACCACCATGCGGGGCGGGATGTTCAAGCCGGTCGGCTGCAAAGGCTGGCTGACCCGCGGCGGGACTCCCGCGCAGTTTGATGAACAGCCGGTCGAGGCCTGCAGCCTCATGCTCGCCTGTCTCAAGGCCCAGAGCCTGACGGGCATGCGGAAATACGGGGAGGCTGCCAGGAGCTGCTTTTTCTGGTATCTCGGGAAGAATTCCCTCGGGATGCCGCTCATCGACCCCGAAACCGGGGGATGCCGCGACGGCCTCACGCAGTCCGGGCCAAACGGAAACGAAGGCGCGGAAAGCATCGTGTGCTGGCTGATTGCCCGGCTGATAGCCGGCGAGGAAAACTGGTTTCCGGTTCCGGAGACGGGCGGGAAGCAGCAGAGCAAAGCAACTGAAAAATGTCCAAAAACCTGAATAACAGGTCTTTTCTTCCGATTCCATAACGGCCTTTCCTATGATACAATAGGCCTTGATAAAATGAATCTTTGGGAGGAAAGACCATGTTTTTTGCACCACAGAGGATTCAGCGCATCGTCGAAGAACTGGGCACGCTGATCTACAGGGATAAAAAGGAAATTACGGACATCCGTTTCCGGCCGTGCGGATACCGGGCCTATGGGCTTGTGGACGAGCCGGACGACGAATGGGAGATTTTTCCCCGCGGGGGAAAATGGGGCGGGAAGGATCTCCACTGCTGGTTCCGTTCCCGGTTCCGACTGCCTGCGGAATTTGCGGGAAAGAAAACCGCTCTGCTCCTCAAGACGGGCAGCAAGGGTTGGGATGCCCTCAACCCGCAGTTTCTCGTTTACGTGAACGGAGTCACGGTACAGGGAGCCGACGTCAACCACACGGAAATTCTGCTGGATCCAAAAGCGGAGGCGGGCAAGCCGTTCCGCGTGGATCTCTTCGGGTATTCCGGAATGCAGGACGAAAAAGCCGGCCTGAGCCTGACGCTCTGCACCCTAGACCCCGAAGTGGAGGCGCTTTACTACAACCTTCAGGTACCGCTGGAAGTCTGCAAACTTCTGGACGAACAGGATATCCGCAGGATCAAGGCCCTCAACTACCTCACCGACGCGGTCAACATGCTGGATCTACGGCAGCCGCAGAGCGAAGGATTCCTGTCCTCGATCCGCAAAGCCAACCGGTACCTCGAGACCGAGTTTTACGGAAAATTCTGTGGTCACGGCGACGTAACCGAAATCTGCGTGGGTCACACGCACATCGACGTCGCCTGGCTGTGGACACTTTCTCAGACCCGGGAAAAGGCCGTTCGCAGCTTCGCGACCGTGCTGAACCTGATGAAGCAGTACCCGGACTACATCTTCCTGTCAAGCCAGCCCCAGCTTTATCAGTTTGTCAAGGAAGACCGGCCCGATCTTTTTGAGGAAATCAAAAAGATGATCCGCGCCGGGCGCTGGGAGGCGGAAGGCGCCATGTGGCTGGAAGCCGACTGCAATCTGACTTCCGGAGAATCCCTCGTGCGGCAGATTCTGTACGGCAAGCGCTTTTTCCGCCGGGAATTCGGCGTGGACAGCAAAATTGTCTGGCTGCCGGATACGTTCGGGTACAGCGCTGCGCTGCCTCAGATCATGAAAAGAAGCGGCGTCGACTATTTTATGACCACGAAAATCAGCTGGAATGAGTTCAACCGAATTCCGTATGACACCTTTTACTGGGTCGGGATCGACGGGACAAAGGTCCTGACCCACTTTATCACCACGCAGGACTTCAAACCCGGGGAAGCGCAGACCGGCACCACCTACAACGGCGATACGACGCCTTCCCAGGTCAAGGGATGCTGGCAGCGCTACCAGCAGAAGGAGATCAATACCGAGGTCCTGAACTCCTACGGATTCGGAGACGGCGGCGGCGGGCCGACCAAAACGATGCTCGAACGCCTCAAGCGGCTTGACAAGGGAATCCCCGGATGTCCGAAGACAAAGGAAGGCACGGCGCTTTCTTTCTTTCAGAACCTCGAAAAGCGGGTTTCTTCCAACCGGAGGCTCCCGGAATGGGTCGGGGAACTGTACCTAGAATACCACCGCGGGACCTATACGACGATGGCGCGCAACAAAAAATTTAACCGAAAAGCGGAATTCCGGAATGAAGACGCGGAGCTCTTTTCCTCTATGGCCAGCCTCCTCTGCGGGGCTCCCTATCCACAGAGTCAGTTAAGCGACTGCTGGCACACCACTCTTTTAAACCAGTTTCACGACATCCTGCCGGGATCCGCCATAAAACAGGTTTATGAAACCTCGAAAACCCAATATGAGGCCCTGCGCCGGACCGGGACTGGTCTGATTGCGAACGCCCTTTCGAAGATTTCTTCCCATATCGAGGCAAAAACCATGTCCGTCGCGGTCTTTAACCAGCTTGGATTTAAGAGAAACGGCACGGTGAAAGTCAAGCTGCCCGAAGGTTGGCGGTCAGCGGAAATTCTGGACAGCGGGCACCCTCTCCCCGTTCAGAACACGGAAGGCGGAAATATCCTGTTCTACGGAGAGGACATTCCTTCCAAAGGCTATAAGGTTTTTGAAATCCGGCAGTCGGACGCCCCCGCGGACTTCCCCTCCGGCGGAAACGCCGGGGCGGACGGCATGGAAAATCAGTTTTTCTCCATAAAAATCGGCAAAGACGGAACCATGACGTCGATTTTCGACAAGAAGAACGGGAGAGAGCTTCTCCAGCCCGGAAAACGCGGGAACACGCTTCAGGCGTTCGAAGACAAGCCGTTTAATTTTGACGCATGGAATATCGACATCTACTATCAGGAAAAGATGTGGGAAGTAGACGGCGTCACGGATATCCGGGCCGTGGAAAACGGGCCTGTCCGCTGGGGAGTCCGGGTCACCCGGAAATTTCTCAGCTCTACCATCGAACAGACTTACTTTATTTACCGCGACATCCCGAGAATTGATTTCCATACCGTCATCGACTGGAAGGAAAAGCAGATTCTGCTCAAAGCCGTGTTCCCCGTCGATATCCACGCCGACAAGGCCTCCTACGAAATCCAGTACGGAAACGTGGAGCGCCCCACCCACTGGAATACGAGCTGGGACTGGGCCCGGTTTGAGGTCTGCGCGCACAAATGGGCCGACCTCTCGGAAGGCGGCTACGGTGTCAGTCTCCTGAACGACTGCAAGTACGGACACGATATCCGGGATTCCGTCATGCGCCTTTCGCTGCTCCGCTCCCCGGTTTCCCCGAACGAGGACGCGGACCGGGAACGCCATGAATTCACCTACTCTCTTTACCCGCACCGCGGCGGCTGGAGGCAGGCTAAAACGGAACAGTTCGCCTACAGCCTCAACTGCCCTCTCTATTCCACCGTAATGAATGCCCAGGACGGCGTGCTGCCCGGCCGTTTCTCCTTTGTAAAGGCCGACGCGGACAACGTCGTGATAGAAGTCGTCAAGCACGCCGAGGACAGCGGGGACACGGTCGTCCGGCTGTTTGAGTATAAGAACGAACGCAGCGAGGTCACGCTCACATTCGGCCGGCCGGTTTCCGAAGCATGGGAGTGCAGCCTCCTCGAAGAGAAGAAACGGAAGATGGACGTGCGGGGGGATCGGTTCCGCTTTCCGATAAAGCCCTATGAAATCAGGACTTTCCGAATCCGGTTCTGATTCCGAGACACGGCACCCGGTCCGGAAACCTTGACAACCCGGACCGCCCAGATTATACTGAATAAGGCACAAAACAAAATCAGGACGGAAAGGGGACGGAGAAAATGGATTCCGACAGTTTTGAGGAAAATAGCCCGGGCTGGAGGCTGATTTTTTCCGTTCCCGGCGGCTGACTCGGACTAAATGCCGATCCGGAAACCGTTTTTCAAAGGGGCGCGATAAAGAATGCTGGCATTCCGACTTTCGAGT
>DAITAP010000062.1:0-11013 GCA_036824225.1 Caproicibacter sp.
GCAGTTGACTTGGATTTGTCCCTGCTGGTAGCGGTACTACTTTCTTTCAACTTTTCCACAGTAAATTAGTCCAGAATATTTCATATTAGGCTACCAATACCTCCTCAAATGGTCCCCCTGCAAGCGTTTTGCTTGGAACGAAACAATTCGGCTTTTGATGACTATTGAAACAAAATTTTAAACTGATATAATAAAGAATGCTGATTGTTAGAAAAGTTTTTCGTAATTTGCAGTATTTACAAATAACGCGGTTTGTTTCCCCATCCCGGGAAGCCTGGATTGAAAATCAATCCGCCCGCAAAAAGAAAGGGACGGATGTGAAAATGAGCAGAGTCACTTTGATTTCCTATACACCGGAACCGGAGAAACTGGTGGCAGCCGCGGCGAAACTGTGCTATTCCTCCGCCGGAATTCATGATATTACAGAAAATCTTACTCCCCGGAAAACGGCAGAGTTTGTCGGGATGCTGGCGGAAATGGGACATGAAAGTCCTCTGGAGCATGTTTCCTTTACTTTTGGCATCGAAGGAGTGTCGCGTTCCTTCCTTGCCCAGATGACGCGGCACCGTATCGCTTCCTACAGTGTAAAGAGCCAGAGATATGTGGGGGAATCTGATTTTGAATATGTGATTCCCCCCGAAATCGCGGAGATTCCGGAGGCAAGGCGGGAATTTGAGAATGCCATGGCGGAAGACCGGAAACACTATGCCCGCCTTGCCGCGATTCTGGAAGAAAAGCACCGGAAATCCCTCCTTGAAACGGGAAAGGATGAGAAATCCGTTCTTCGGGAAGCGCGGCACCGGGCGCGGGAAGACGCACGATTTGTGCTGCCGAACGCCTGCGAGACGAAAATGGTCTGTACGTTGAACGCCCGCGAGCTGCTTCATTTCTTTTCCCTTCGCTGCTGCCGGAGGGCTCAGTGGGAAATCCGCGGCGTTGCGGACGAGATGCTCCGCCTGGTGCGCGGCGTTGCGCCAGACCTTTTCCGAAGCGCGGGTCCGGGATGCGTGCGCGGCGCCTGTCCGGAAGGTCCGATGAGCTGCGGGCAGGCAGCGGAAGTCCGGAAAAAATATGCGGAACTGGGTGAAACCCCATGAGCGGCAGCCTCGTTTTACTGGAAGGGCTGGACGGAAGCGGAAAAACTACGCAGATGGAACTGCTGGAAAAGGCTCTGCGCCGGAATGCCGTGCCTCTCCGGCGAGTCAAGTTCCCAAACTATGGGGAACCGTATTCCGCGCCTGTCCGGATGTATTTAAACGGGGAATTTGGAAAGAATCCGGACGACGTCAATGCGTATGCCGCTTCCACTTTCTTTGCCGTTGACCGCTATGCAAGTTTCCGCAAAGTCTGGGGGAACGACTATCGGCGGGGCATCCTGATCCTTGCTGATCGGTATACGACTTCCAACGTGATTTACCAGATGCCAAAGCTCCCGCGGAATCAATGGGACGGGTTTGTCGGGTGGCTCGAGGATTTCGAGTATGGCAAACTGGGACTCCCAAAACCGGATCTTACCGTTTATCTGGACATGCCGTCCGAAATTTCGGAACAGCTGATCGAAAAGCGCTGTCTCCATGGCAAAGTTCGGGATATCCACGAAAGAGATGCGAAGTATCTGGCCGCTTGTCGGGAAGGAGCTTCTTACGCCGTCCGCCGATTCGGCTGGAAAACGATTTCCTGCGCTGAAAATGGGATACCGAAGTCTGCGGATCGGGTTCACGGAGAGATCCTGAAAATTCTTGAGCCCTTTCTGGGAGACGGCGGGAAATGATAGGATTTGCAGACTGGGGGATGAGGCGGGAACTTGCGGTCCTCTGGCAGACGGCGTTCCATGATCCGGAAAGGATTCCCCGGTACTTTCTCAATAATATCTTTTCCCCCGGCAGATGCCTTGTCTGCCGGACTGCCGGCGGAAAACTGACGTCGGCGTTCTACCTGCTTCCCGCCCGGATTTTTGCGGGGCAAAAAATCTTTGGGGCCCATTATGTTTTCGCGGCGGCTACTTTCCCGGAATTTCGCTCCCGGGGGTATATGACTTCACTGCTGACGTATGCCGCCCTGACAGCTCCCGGGCGCGGAGAGTGCTTTTCCGCCGTCGTCCCTGCCGGGAAGCCTCTGTTCGGGTATTACCGGGCAAACGGGTATTCTGATTTTTTTAAAGTCCGTCTGCTTACCGTGCCGGATGGGCGCCTCAGGCGAATCGCGGAAGGCATCCCATATGGAGGAAAGACGCTCGCAGATCCGAAGAAATTAAATACCCTTCGGAACAGGTGCCTCCGCGGATGCGGCGGATCCCTCCTTTGGGACAGCCGGATGTTTTATCTTGCGTGTGAATTAAGCAAAACCTACGGAGATCGTCTTGTCTCTGTTTGTTCCGGCGGAATTTCCGCGTATGCCCTCTGCCGTGCGGAGGGAGAAGAATGCGCGGTGCTCGAGGCGATGGCCGGAAAGAAGTCCTTCCCGGTTCTTGCGGCGGCGATCCTGCGGGAAATGCCGGCGAAAACGTATCGCTTCCGCCTCCCGGCAGGATGCGGGCTGTTTCCAGGCGAAGGGGAAACGGTTCCGTTCGGGATGATAAGACCCCTCGGAGGATCCCTTCTCTCCGAGGTAAATCCTCATTTCCCTTATCTCGGACTTGCCATGGATTAAAAAAAGGCGGATAATAAGGAAAATGGAAAGACAGGAAAGGAGTTTGCTATGATCTATCTTTTTCTTGCGGATGGTTTTGAAGAAATCGAAGCAGTGGCGCCGACGGATATTCTCCGTCGAGCCGGGGCGCAGCTTCAGACAGTCGGCGTCGGTGGGATCCACGTGACCGGTTCTCATGGAATCGAAGTCACGGCGAATCTCGGCACGGACGGCCTGGTTCTCGGAGACAGCCTCGACATGGTGATTCTCCCGGGCGGAAAACGCGGGACGGAGAACCTCGGAAAATCTGCCAGAGTAAAGGAAGCTGTCCGTTTCTGCGTGGACCATGGGAAAAGGGTCTCCGCCATCTGCGCGGCACCGTCCATTCTGGGCCACATGGGGCTTTTGAAAGGCTTTTCCGCAACCTGCTATCCGGGGTATGAAAAAGAGCTTGGCGCAGAATCCGTCTCCAAAGATCCGGTTTGCGTAAGCGGTCCTTTTATTACGGCGCGGGGAGCGGGGGTCGCAGTCGATTTTGCCCTTAAGATTGTGGAGGTCCTTTACGGTCGGGAAAAATCCAGAAAGATACGGGAAAACATTCAATGCGTGAAGGAAACATCCGGGAATTAAAACAGGATCTGCGGGCCCGCTGCCGCCGTTTTCGGAGCAGGCTGGATCCGGCGAAAAAAGCCGCGATGGACAAGGAAATTCTCGCTAGGATCACGGATCTTCCAGAGTTTGATTCTGCGCCGATCCTTTTTACCTATGTCAGCATTGCCCGGGAAGTGGATACGGGTTCTCTGATTTTAAGGGCTCTGGCCGGAAGACGGCGGGTGGCGGTGCCCCGCTGCTGTCCGGAAACCCTCGGAATGCGGTTCTACCGGATTCAGTCGGCGGACGACCTGAAGCCGGGCAGCTACGGCGTACGGGAGCCGGATCCCAGCCGATGTGAACCGGCCGGGAACGGAAGCGCGGACACGGTCTGCGTCGTTCCGGGACTCAGCTTTGATTTCGGGGGCTACCGGCTGGGATATGGCAAAGGATACTATGACCGCTTTCTTTTAAGGTTCGGCGGGATTACCGTGGGCCTATGCTATTCGGACTGTGTTAAGCGGGAACTGCCGCACGGACGATATGACCGGCCGGTCGATATTCTTGTGACGGAAAGATATGTATGGCGCGTGAAGAGCGGGAATCCGGAAGATTGAAAGCGGGGGAAGATAGCGCATGGACGACGAGCCTAAGATCGACGAGAAACACCGCAGAAAAGTCGAGAACTTCCGCCTGAACATCCATGAGGAAACGGGCGGCAATGAATATCCGGAGACGACCGTCAGCAGCTATAGCGATCCGCGCGAAGCCCAGCGACAGCGTGAGGCGGAGAAAGCGGCTGCGAAGAGGGCGCGCCTTGCGCATATTCTCCGCGATGAGGAAAAAAGCCGCGGCAGCCGGAGGTTCTTCCGCTTTCTATGGTTTTCGATGGTGCTGCTGATTTCCCTGCTGCTTGCGAAGTACGCCGTGACCGGCATCAGCGACATGCTGGGATCAGATCGGCAGGACGTGGCCGTGACGGTGGAGATCCCAAAGGACGCGTCGATTGACAAGGTAGCGGATATTCTCCAGAAGGCGGGGGCAGTGCGCGATCTCCCGTTTTTCAAACTGTACGCGTCTTTGACGGGCGCGCCGAAGAAATTCAGCGGCGGCAGCTATCAGATCACGGCGGGAATGGATTACCTGGAGCTGATAAACTCCATCCAGTCTTCCAGAAACCGCGTGGATACCGTCAAGATCACATTTACGGAAGGCATGAATGCCCTGGAGATGGCGGACAAGATGGAAAAAAACGGTGTGTGTTCTGCAAAAGACGCGGTGGATGTGATTCAGAGCACGGAACTGGACGGAAATTATTCCATGCTGCGGGAGATTACCAATTCCTCAGAGCGTTATTACCGCTTGGAAGGGTATCTTTTTCCGGATACGTACGAATTTTTCAAGGACGAAAACCCCGAGCAGGCCGTCGGAAAACTGGTCAGCAACTGCAACGCGAAGCTGACCGTGCAGATTCGGCAGAAAGCGGCGGAAAAGGGCATGACGCTTGATCAGACGCTGACGCTTGCCTCCATGATTCAGGAAGAAGCGGCCGATGAAAAGGACATGCGCCTGGTTTCTTCCGTATTTCACAACCGCTTGAAAAGCAAGAAGGCGGTATTTAAGAAGCTGGATTCCGACCCGACCACTTACTATCCGTACCGCAAGAAGTCCCTTGTACCGGAAAATATTCAGGGAACTTTTAAGAGCCGCTACGACACCTACACCATCGAGGGCCTGCCCCCCGGTCCTATCTGCAATCCGGGACTAAAGGCAGTCGAGGCCGCGCTGGATCCCGAATCGACCGGCTATTACTATTTCTGCCATGATAAAAACGGGAAGGCATACTATGCCGCGACCAAGGCGCAGCATGAGGCAAACTTAAGGAAAGCGGGTCTTCGCTGATGCGCTGGGAAAAAGGGACAGGCCTGCCGGAAGTCCTGGCCCCCGCGGGAGACCGGGAACGGCTGGAAGCCGCCGTCCGGTTCGGGGCGGATGCCGTTTACCTCGGCGGAAAAGAGTTCGGCATGCGTTCCGCACCGGCTAACTTCGGGCCGGATGAGCTGAAAGAAGCGGTCCGCTTTGCCCACGGCGCCGGCGTGCGGGTCTACCTGACCTGCAATATCGTGGCGCATAACAGGGAATGCGGACGCCTGCCGGATTTTCTGGCATCTTCGAAGGATGCGGGAGTTGACGCGCTGATTATAACCGATTTGGGGGTCCTCCGCCTGGCGCAGAAATACGCGCCGGGCGTCGACATCCATATCTCCACTCAGGCGGGCGTCACCAGCTGGGCGGCCGCGCGGGCGTTTTACGACCTCGGGGCAAAGCGTGTCATCCTTGCCCGCGAGCTTACCCTGGAGGAAATCGCCGGAATCCGTGCGAAGACGCCAAAAGAGCTGGAGCTGGAAGCCTTTGTCCATGGAGCGATGTGCGTGTCGTTTTCCGGCAGGTGCCTTCTTTCCAACTATTTTACGGGAAGGGACGGAAACCGGGGCGGCTGCGCCCAGCCGTGCCGCTGGAAATACGCGCTGGAAGAAGAGACCCGGCCCGGCCGCTATATGCCGATTGTGGAAAGCGGCGGCGGGACTTATATCCTGAATTCTCGGGATCTCTGCATGATCCGGCATATTCCCGAGATGGTGCGCGCGGGCGTGGACAGCCTGAAAATCGAAGGGCGGGCAAAATCCGCCTATTATACCGCCGTGACCTCCAACGCGTACCGGTGTGCCGTCGACGCGTACGGAAAAGACCCGAAAGCTCCGCTTCCGGAATGGATTGCCGAAGAGACCGAAAAGATCAGCCACCGCGAATACTCGGCCGGGTTTTATCTCGGAGGGGAGCCGGGGCAGATTCCGAATGGCGGCTATGTGCGCGGCTGGAAAATCATCGCCGTCTGCATGGGTATGTCGGACGGCAGAGCCATCCTTTCCCAGAGAAACCGCTTTTTCCGCGGATGCCGGGCGGAAGTCCTGCAGCCCGGCATTCCCCCCTATGAATTGACGCTTGATGATATGCTGGATCAGGACGGGATCCCCGTGGAATGCGCGAACCACGCGCAGATGTCTGTTTTTCTGAAAACCGGCCGTCCTGTTCCGAAAGGGGCGATTTTCCGCAGCCGCACCGATCCTGATGATTAAAAAATGCCTCCGCGAGGAAGACTAATCCGGTCGGAGGTGTTTTTTCATGTCCAGGCGGACAGTGGCTCTTTTCGGCTTTTTTATCACGGCGATGTTTCTTTGCGCTTTAAGCGTATATCGGATTTCTACAGGAGAAGGCCTGTCCCAGGCCGCGACTCGCCAGCAGTCCTATACGCTGCCCGTCGCTTCCCTGCGGGGGACCGTATACGACTGCTGCGGACTCCCTCTGACAGGGGGCGGGGAAAAACGGATCGTCGCCGCAGTCGCGCCGACCATTGAGGCTGCTGCGGCCCTTGACCGGGTATTGCCTTCCGGACAGATGAAAAGCGTATTCCCGATGCTCGAAGCCGGAAAGCCGTTTGCCCTCAATCTGCCGAAAACTGTTTCCGCGGATGGAATCCACGTGTTTTCTGTAGCCGGAAGATATGCAGACCCGCAGCCCGCGGTTCACGTCATCGGGTATCTGGACGGATCCGGGAAAGGGGCTTCCGGAATCGAAAAGGCTTTCGAGAAGGAACTTGGCAGGGATACCGGCAGAATCTCCGTGTCCTATTCGGTAGACGCAAGGAACAGAATCCTTCCGGGGGAAAGCGCCACCGTTTCCGATTCGTCGGAGATCGGGAAAAGCGGCGTAGTCCTTACGCTTGACTCCCGCATTCAGGATCTTGCCGAAAAAGCGGCGGATCAGTACTTAAACAAAGGGGCCGTCGTCGTTCTGGAAGTGCCTTCCGGGAAAATCCGCGCGATGGTGAGCCGGCCGTCTTTTTCACCGGACCATGTGGCACAGGTGCTGAACGCCGGAGGATCTCCCCTCTTAAACCGGGCTCTCGCCGCTTACAGTGTCGGATCCGTTTTTAAGCCCGTGGCGGCGGCGGCCGCGCTGGAAAGCGGAATTTCCCCGGAAGAAACCTATGTCTGCACCGGCAGCATCGAGGTGGACGGCGCCCTTTTCCACTGCTTTAATTCCGAATCCCATGGAAAGCAGACGATGAAGGAGGCAATCGCGAATTCCTGCAATACGTATTTTGTCCACCTCATGCAGAAAGTCCCCCAGGAAAAATTTTTAGAAACAGCACGCGCGCTCGGATACGGAAAATCGTTTGAAATAGCCCCGGGGATAGAATCTGCGGCCGGTGTTCTGCCGAGTCTCCAAAGCCTCAAAGTTCCGCGCGCCCTGGCGAATTTTTCGTTCGGCCAGGGAGATCTGACCGCAACGCCGCTCCAGGTGGCGGCGATGGTCAACGCGATTTCTTCGGACGGCAGGTTTACCCCGCCGTCGCTGTATCAGGGGCTGGTCGACGGGAAACTGGAGTTCACGGAAAAGGCAAAACCGCAGGAAAGCAGCCAGGCGATCAAGCCGCAGACCGCAAAGCTGCTTCGGGAATTCATGAAAGCGTCCATCGAGGGAGGCACCAGCCGGAAAGGAAAACCCGCATCCGGAGGAGCCGGGGCGAAAACCGCGACCGCCCAGACCGGAAAATACGTGGGAGGAGTCGAACAGGTCCAGTCATGGATTGCGGGATTTTACCCCGCTGAGACCCCCCGATATGTGATTACGGTTTTCGCCGAAGGAGGCGAAGGTGGCGGAACGACGTGCGGGCCCGCTTTCCGGGATATCGCGAACGGCCTTAACCGGCTTAAACTGGCGGGATAACGGAAGAAGACTTTCCATCCGAACCTGTCCGGCCTTTTTTAAGGGGCGTCGTTTGCTTTTTCCGCAAAAGGAAGAAGGGACAGTTAAAATAAATATTAATTATTATTATTAAAAATATGGATCTTTTCTCAGAACCGTATTATAATAAAGGCAGAAATCTAAAATTTATGAAAGCGGAACATCATTTTAGGAGGTTTGAATTCATGGTAGATAAAAGCAGATACATAAGCGACCGCTATCAGCTGCTGATTGGCGGACAATGGGTGGACGGCACGGAAGGAAAAACCTTCCAGAGCTATAACCCGGCGAACGGCGAGCTCCTTGCTACCTGCGTGGAAGCTGGAAAAGAAGACGTGGATCGTGCGGTTTCGGCGGCCTGGAAAGCGTTTGAATCCTGGAAAAAGGTAAGCGTCGCGGATCGTTCCCGGATGCTGCTGAAAATTGCCGATCTGATCGACGAAAACGCAGATAAGCTGGCCATGGTGGAGACGCTGGATAACGGCAAGCCTATCCGGGAATCCAGAAACATCGATGTGCCGCTCAGTGCGGATCACTTCCGGTACTTTGCGGGAGCTATCCGGGTCAGCGAAGGCGAAGCGGTTATGATCGACGACAATACCCTCAGCATTGTGCTTCGGGAGCCTCTGGGTGTTGTCGGGCAGATTGTCCCATGGAATTTTCCGCTGCTGATGGCGGCATGGAAACTTGCTCCCGCTCTTGCCGCCGGAAACTGCATTGTCTTTAAGCCGTCTTCCTCTACTTCCCTCAGCGTGCTGGAGCTTGCGAAGCTGATTTCCGGAGTGCTTCCGGATGGTGTGCTCAACATCATTACGGGCCGCGGATCAACAGCAGGAAATTATATTCTGGACCACCCGAATATCCGGAAACTTGCTTTTACGGGTTCGACAGAAGTCGGATATACTGTCGCGGACGCCGCAGCGAAAAAGATTATCCCCGCCACGCTGGAACTTGGGGGCAAATCCGCCAATATCTTTTTTGAGGACGCGCCGTGGGAAAAAGCGTTGGAAGGCGTTCAGATGGGAATCCTCTTTAACCAGGGTCAGGTCTGCTGCGCCGGATCCCGTGTCCTGGTACAGGAATCCATTTATGATCGCTTTCTTTCGGAAGCGGTCAAGGCCTTTGAGAAAGTAAAAGTCGGACTGCCGTGGGAAAAGGATACCCAGATGGGCGCCCAGATTAACAACCGTCAGACAGAGAAAATCCTCAACTATGTCAAAATTGGGAAAAAGGAAGGCGCCAGAGTGGCAACGGGAGGATACCGCCTCACGGAAAACGGCCTTGACAAAGGCAACTTTATCAAACCGACCATCCTGGCTGACGTTGACAACCGGATGAGGGTTGCCCAGGAAGAAATCTTTGGGCCTGTCGTCTGCTTTATCAAGTTTAAGGACGAGGAAGACGCGATCCGTATCGCGAACGAGAGCGATTACGGCCTCGGCGGAGCCGTCTGGACGAAAGACATCAACCGCGCTATCCGGGTCGCACGCGGTGTGCATACAGGCCGCATGTGGGTCAATAACTATAACAACCTGCCCGCCAATGCCCCGTTCGGCGGATATAAAAAGTCTGGAATCGGCCGTGAAACGCATAAGGTGATTCTTGACAGCTATACTCAAATGAAAAATATTTTCATCAGCACAAGCGAAAAGAAAACCGGGCTCTATTAATCCTGCCCTCTGCTTTGCTGGGAAACAGGATCTGAAATTTTTTCCGCTGGTCTGCAAAAGATCCGCCGGTTCCAAAGACCGGCGGATCTTTTCGGCTTTATGGAATAGCACTCAGACCAAAAAACTGCAAAGCTTCCTGTATTTTTTCCGGATTCAGTCTTGCCGGAGAACATTTTGGCCCGGCAGTATGATGATCGTTCTGACATAGCTATCAATTTCAGCTTTTCTGCCGTCCGAACCCTGACTTCCAAAATGTTTCCTTTGTCGTTGTAATTTCCTTTAAGCAAGCTCTGGATCCGGAAAACTCGTAGATTGCATACCGCCCTTTTTCCCCCCTCTCTGCAAGGCACAGTTTTTCTCCGTTTCCAAGGCCTTAGACATCCGATTTTTTAGCCGGTGAGAATATAAGCGGCATCCCGGAAATAATTTCATTTCCGGTAAATAAAATATTCCTGTGACTGTTGCCGAAACGCGATACTTTCTTTCCGATAGGTTTTAAGAAGAAAGTCGGCAGACACGCTTTGATCTCCAATGATCCGGTCTCCGCCAATTCGATCGATGGGTCGGAGTTTCGTATTATTCAAGGGAGGCAGAAACGCAAATTCCGGATCTTCTTTCCGGCATTCCCACAGCAAATGGATTCCGACATCTACCGGACGAATCAGACGTCGATCCATGATGTGAATCTGGACGCCTTGACAGGGGATCCCTTGATATTTGGAGGCAGTTGGAGTAAAAAACGTCGGACGAAACCATACGCCGGCCAGATGTTTTTGGTTCATTGTTTTGGCTAAAGACGATGCTTTTGCAGAAGGTGCGCCAATGACTTCAAATGGGCTTGCAGTACCTCGGCCTTCCGAATAATTTGTACCTTCAAAAAGACACGTTCCCGGATACAGCAGGGCAGTCTCAAAACGCGGCATATTTGGGCTCGGCGGGATCCAGACATTTCCGTAATCCGGAAACTGCATCTCCCGGCGCCAGCCAATACAAGGGATCACGTGCAAATCGCAGTTCAGTTTTAATTGACTGCACGCCATACGCGCAAATTCCCCCGCGGTTAAGCCATAGCGCATGCACAAAGGATATGCGCCCACGAAAGAGAGAAAGTCATTTCGAACGACATTGCCTTCCACGATTTTTCCTCCGAGAGGATCAGCCCTGTCGAGAATGATCAACATCTTTCCAGCAGAAGCGCAGTCTTTTAGAGCATAAAGCAGCGTGGATAAAAAGGTATAATAGCGTGTTCCCACATCTTGGATGTCATAGACGACAGCATCCACTTTTTTTAACATTTCTGCGGTCAGATGCTTGG
>DAITAP010000063.1:0-10870 GCA_036824225.1 Caproicibacter sp.
GAATCCTTCCGGATCATGAAATCGGATCTTTACGCAGGGCCTGTTTTCGTCAGAAAAAATGAGCATATCCGGGGACATTTTCTGATCTGCTTTGTGTCCCTGCTCATTCTTCGAATCATTCAGCACCGAATGGGGGAAAAGGCCCTTTCCGCAGAGCGAATCGCACGTGCTTTAAATGCCGCAAACTGTCAGGTATTAAAAGGAGGCATCATTCACCTGGAGGACGTGGGGGGAGCCGTCGCGTTCAAAAAAAGGCTTGACAAGAATGGAAAGCTTGTGGACACCCTGGAATATTCGAGTGAAGATGAAATTGCCCTCGACTTTCGGGCGATTCAGAAAACTTTTGGAACACAATTCGAAAATATATATTACCGGAAAGAGGTGTTTGACAGGTTGCTGAGAAAGTTAAATATTACCATTTAGCATAACAGATTTTCTGATGCGAAATTTTTAAAAAATCCATCCGGCAGGCATGGGGGATTTCTGCATCTTTTCAAACGGTAAAACTTTGGTTATACCATGGGAAAAATCATTTTACAATTCCTTTGAATTTTTCCAGTCCCGTTTTTTTGCGGAGAAAAGCGGAAATCAGCCGCTTGCAATTCAAAGTCCGGCGTGCTAAAATAAAATGGCTATCGATAAAAATGCTGAGAAAAAGGAAGTAGCCGTTTTATCTTCGGGGACAGAGAAGCCGTGCCGGAGGCTGAAAACACGGCCCGGAAGAGAAACGGGTGAAGTTCCCTTTGGAGCGGGGCGGCTGAACAGGAAAAGTAGGCAGCCACGGATGGTCCCGTTATCGGCCGCATGAGCATAATGATAGGGTGGTACCGCGAAGACATTGCCTTCGTCCCTTTTGGGGACGAAGGCTTTTTTGGTATCGCCCGATTCGGAAAGGAAGAATGGGAAAATGAAAGAGCAGCTGGAGGAAATCCGCAGAGCGGCAAAGCGGGATCTGCGTGCTGCGGCGGACCGCCGGGCCCTGGATGAAGTGCGTGTCCGGTATCTTGGGAAAAAAGGTGCGCTGACTGCTATTTTAAGGCAAATGGGGAGCCTTTCCGCACAGGAAAGACCGGCGGTTGGCCGGATGGCAAATGAGATTCGGGGGCAGATTGAGGAGGGCCTGAAAACCCGTATCGGCGAACTGCGCGCGGAGGAAACTGCGCGCAGGCTGGAAAAGGAAAAAATTGACGTAACCCTGCCGGGAAAGCGCAGGGAAATTGGCCATCGGCATCCGCTCAGCATCGAATTAGAGGAGATCGAGGAAATTTTTATCGGAATGGGATTTCAGATCGTCAGTGGTCCGGAAGTAGAATACGACTATTATAATTTTGAAGCCCTGAACATGCCCAAGGATCATCCGGCCCGCGATACGCAGGACACTTTTTATGTGACGGATAATATTCTTCTCCGCACGCAGACATCCCCCGTGCAGGTGAGAGTCATGGAAAAGCAGAAGCCGCCCATCCGCATCATTTCTCCCGGCCGCGTTTACCGCTCAGACGCGGTGGACGCGACCCATTCCCCGGTCTTTCATCAGATTGAAGGGCTTGTAGTAGACAGGGGAGTTACTTTTTCCAACCTGAAAAGCACACTGGAAACCATGATCCGCCGCATGTATGGGGAGGATTCCGTCGTGCGCTTTCGCCCGCATCATTTTCCATTTACCGAACCTTCCGCAGAAGTGGATGTGCAGTGTTTTGAATGCCACGGGAAAGGCTGCCGGCTTTGCAAAGGCGAAGGGTGGATTGAACTTCTCGGGTGCGGGATGGTGCATCCGAAGGTTCTTTCCAACTGCGGGATAGATCCTGAAATCTATACCGGCTTTGCGTTTGGAATGGGGCTCGAACGCCTTGTCATGCGAAAGTATCAAATCGATGACATGAGGCTTTTCCATGAAAACGACGTCCGGTTCCTGTCGCAGTTTTAAAGGAGGTGCAGAAACGATGAACCTTTCCATGAGATGGCTTAGAGAGTTTGTGCCGCTGCCGGAGATGCCTGTCCGGCAGTTTACCGAGGCAATGACAATGAGCGGCAACAAGGTAGAAAGCTGGGAGCGTGAGGGGAGTGAGATTTCTGACGTTGTGGTCGGAAAAGTACTTTCGCTGGAGCGTCACCCGCAGTCCGATCATCTTTGGATCACAGAGACTGACGTCGGTTCCGGAAATCCGCTGCAGATCATTACGGGCGCGCAGAACCTGAAAGTCGGAGACCTTGTCCCCGTTGCGCTCAACGGTTCCACCCTGCCGGGCGGAAAGAAGATAAGGCGGGAAAAGCTGCGCGGCCTCCCAAGTGACGGCATGCTGTGTTCCCTTAGTGAACTGGGCCTTTCGAAGCATGATTTCCCCTATGCCGTGGAGGACGGGATCTTCGTCCTTCAGGAAGACTGTAAAATCGGGCAGCCGATCCGCGACGCGCTGGGTTTTAACGATCTTAAAATCGAATTTGAGATCACCTCAAACCGGCCGGACTGCTTTTCGGTCATCGGCCTTGCAAGGGAAGCGGCCGCGACCTTCCAGAAGCCGCTGCATCTTCATACCCCCGCTGTAAAGGGCGGTGCGGGTCCCTGCGACAATCTGCTCGACGTCCGGGTGGAAGCTCCGGATCTCTGCCCGATGTATTCGGCCCGCGTTATCCGGAATGTGCGGGTCAGGCCGTCTCCCCGCTGGATTCGGGAACGGCTGCGGGCGATGGGGGTAAGGCCCATCAACAATATCGTGGATATTACCAACTATGTTATGCTGGAATATGGCCAGCCGATGCATTCCTTCGATTATCGATGCCTTTCCGGAGGCAAAATCCGTGTGCGCCGTGCGGAAAAAGGGGAGTCTATCACTACGCTGGATGGGAAAAAGCACAGTTTGACGGCCGATAACCTGGTGATTGCCGATGAGAAAAAGCCCGTCGCCGTCGCCGGCGTGATGGGCGGATCAAACAGCGAGATTACGGAGAACACTTCGGAAGTCGTGTTCGAGTCCGCCTGCTTTCACGGTCCCTCTATCCGGCGCACCGCCCGGAAAATCGGAACGCGCACGGACGCTTCCAGCCTTTATGAAAAGGGCTTGGATCCAAACAACTGTCTGCCCGCCCTCAACCGTGCGTGCGAGCTCGTCGAACTGCTGAATGCGGGCGACGTGACGGACGGCTGGGTGGGCGTGAAAAATTATGAGGAAAAGCAGCGCAGAATACCGCTCGATTCCGACTGGATCAATCGCTTTCTCGATATTTCCGTCAGCCCGGAAAGAATGAAGGAAATTCTGAAAAAACTGGGATGCGGATGGGACGGGAACGATATCCTGATCCCGACCTGGCGGCCTGATCTGATTGGAAAGGCGGATATCGCCGAGGAAATCGCGCGCTTTTACGGATATGACAAGATTCCCTGCGCACCGCTGGGCGGCAGTGCACAGGGAGGCTACAGTCCCCGCCAGAAGCTGGAGCACGGAATCGGAGAAACCATGCGCGCCCTCGGCGCGAGCGAAATCATGACCTATTCATTCCTCGGACCGAAGGATTACGATAAGATACGAATGCCGGAAAACAGTCCGCTGCGCCGTTCGGTCACCATCGCGAATCCGCTCGGCGAGGACACCAGCATTCTCCGGACCGTGGCGCTGCCTTCCATGATGGACACCCTGGCCCGGAACTATAACAACCGCAATGAAAGCGCGTGCCTCTATGAGCTCGCAAAAATCTACCTTCCGACGGAACCGGACAAACTGCCGGATGAGCGGAATATGCTCATCTGCGGCATGTATGGCGAAAACGCGGATTTTCTGCGCGCGAAGGGAATGGTGGAAGAGCTTCTGGAACGTCTCGGCATCGAAAGCTGGGATATCAGGGCTTCCTCCGAAGAATACAGTTATCATCCTGGCCGGTGTGCAAGACTGTCTCTTGGGGGAAAGGCCCTGGGTGTCATCGGGGAAGTCCACCCGGAAGTCGTCGCAAATTACGGCATGGAAGGCCGCGTTGTGAGCTTTTCTCTGGACGCCGAGATTTTAATCGCGAATGCGCGTACGGACAGAACCTATACCCCGCTTCCCAAATTTCCCTCCGTTACCCGGGACCTCGCCCTGGTCTGCGGCGCCGAAGTCCCCGTCCGGATCCTGGAGAAGGCAATCCGGTCCGGAGCCGGAAACCTGCTGGAAAAAATCCGTCTGTTCGATATCTATCGCGGTGAGCAGATTGCGGGCGGGAAAAAGAGCGTGGCGTTCCGCATCGTCCTCCGGTCTGCAACCGGCACCCTGACCGACGAGAAAGTTTCCAAGGTTATGAAAAAGGTGATGGAAAGTCTGGAAAGGGTCGGAGCCGTTCTTCGTGAGTAGGAAAGAATCAAGAATTTCCCTTGCATTTGACAGACGCTTGTTGTATGATAAAGGCATGGGAGGTGTTTCCATGCTTGATAAGACCATGACCTTTTCACTTGGCAGTGACCGTGAAGATCATATCAAAAAAATCCTTACGGCCGTTTATGACGCTTTGAAGGAAAAGGGTTATAATCCCATTAGCCAGATCGTCGGCTATATTCTTTCCGAGGATCCGACTTATATCACCACCCATAATAATGCCCGCAGTCTGATCCGCCGGATTGACCGTGACGAGCTGCTGCAGGTTCTGTTAAAGTCTTATCTGGGCGAATAAGCGGCGCCAGGCAGTTTGAGAATTCTTGGAAAGCAGGAGGAATACCGGCGAATGGAAAAAATGAAATCAGATACCCCGCAGTTTCCCATGTATCGTGGAAAACCTCTCGTACGGTGCGGCGATGTGCTGTATTATGGCAGCATGATGGATAAATACGTAATCCGGATGGAGATCAAGAGCAAGAAAAAGATCAAAGATATGGAAGTCGCGGATCGGGTTGCCATCCAGATGATGCGTACGGATCTGACTATCCGCAACCGGAAGCAGATTATCAAAACGAGCGAAAAAAGCGGCCTTTACCTGGCAATGGATCTTGCGTATGTCTGGCTGACAAGGGCGCTCTCCAAATAGGACGGGGATTGGTTTCAATAGAAAGTTCTCATGTGCCGGGATCGATCCGGCGCAAAGGTTCCGTATGTTCAGCGGGCGACGTTTTCCGGCTTGTCATGCCGGTGCGCCGCCCGCTCTTTTTCCCGGAATTCCTGATAGCTTCGCGCTATTTTCGGATTTTCCTGGAAATAATTCAGAAGTGTCTGCAGATTTTTCACGGTAGAAGGGCCGATTGGGTGCTCCACCTGCTCTGTTTCCTCGAGATTGCCCCCGCTTCCGATGAAGTTCAGAAAATCATTGACGGTGTTGTGCCGGTTGAGGAGAAACTGCCCGGCTGTTTTCCCGGATTCTGTAAGGAGAATGATTTCATAGCGGTCATATTTCAAATACCCCATGTCCGCCAGTTTCCATATCATTTTGGAGGCTGAGGAAGGCTTTACATTTAAAAGACCTGCCAATTTTCCCACACGGGTATACCCTTCTCCGCTGCAGAGCCGGAAAATCATCTCAAGATAGTCTTCTTCCGCCGGCGTCATCCGGCCTTCTTTTCGGTCGATCAGCTGATAACCCCGCGAAGTGCGGAATTCCTTTGAACGGTCGTCCATGCAATCCCTTCCTTCCTCTTTCGCCCTCAAGTTCCCAATTAAGAATATTGCTTCCGCTGCAGTTTCAGAACCGTTTCCCGCCATGAGGAGGGAAAAATATTTCCCTCCTGAGACTCTGGCTTCCGCGGATAAAAAGTTTAGACAATGAGGAACCAATCCGGTCCGGGACCCATATTCTGATTTAGTGCAGAATGAAAATATTTCTGTGGAAACCGGTTTACGGTTCTGCGGAAAGGCGGAAGGAGAAACTGAATTTGAAGAAAAACAGTATGCCGCTTACGAGCATTCCAGTGGGCACCCGCGCTAAAGTAACGGGCCTTATTTCCAGAGGAACGGAAAGAAGGCGTATGCTGGATCTCGGGGTCATTGGCGGGACGGTGATTATGCCTCTTTACGGAAGTCCGTTCGGAAATCCGACCGCGTACCTGATTCGCGGTGCGGTGATAGCTCTCCGATCCGATGTGGCGGGAAAAATCCTTGTGGAGGCCTGACAGTTTTTCGGGGAGAGAATCGGAGGATTCTCCGTTGCTTCTTTTCATGAATCCGGTCCGGAATTCCCGTGACTTTAGGGATGGGATGGATAGGCCCCTTCTTTTGATAGGGCCTTTTTTTGTCTCATGGTATTTTAAGTTCCGGATGTATTCTTCGACGACATCTTTGCTCTTAGTTTCCCAGGTGCGCTGATGGAATAACCACCACTATTCGGTTTTGAGGCAGCCTGCCTCTCAACAACCCGACGGCCATTTTTTATTAAGCCGCCAAAATAGTGTTTGCTCGCGATCCAGCAGCCGCGGCGTTTCTTTGCTTTTGCCATTTTTGCATCCAGGCTATAGTCCTAAGCCGGCTTCCCCCGGCTGCAGCATCTCAAAGTTTTTATGGATCAGGATATCCATAGGAAAAAGCGCCGTTCTTACTGAAAGAATGGCGCTTCGACGCAGGGCAGGATTATCAGACTACGCAGGACAGATGCTGATTCCGATCAGAGATAATGAATAGAGACTTTCCCGAACTCCACGCTTCCAATCAGATTGATTTTTGGCGCGTCGGACGCCGGCGGCGTGCTTCGGATGCTGCTTTCCACGGATCCAAGATCTTCCCGGATCGAATCCGTCACGCGCCATTCTTTTGGAAAGTAGAGATCCATCCCGGAAAAGCTGCAGTGAATATAGATATCCGCGCCGTCCGGGCTGGGCCTTGCCTGATCGAAAAACACGTCCAGCTTTCCAAAGGAAACGGAAAAACGGGCGCTTTTCAGGCAGTCGGAGTGCAGGTATCTGCAGGACGAGCCGAAATTGACGCTCGCGGACGGGTTGTCGTCATCGATGTTCTGGGTTTTGTCCTGAAAAGGTCCGGGCCCGTGGAAGACGCCGTCCTGAGAAAAGTGCCCGGACCCGTTTTCCCCCCAGTGACGGCCGTGAAAGAGGATGCTGCAGCCGATCGAAGCGCAGGCCGCGGCGACCATCAGGATCCAGAAGGAAATACGGTAGAGATCCAGCGGATCCTGATAAATTGCATAGAGAAGGGCAATGGAAAAGAACAGCCCGTAAAAATTCCGTGTTGCCCCACTCTGGATGGCGAGGGCGGCAAGGAAAATAGTCGCCAGAATCGTCCACACCCCTATCTCGCCGAAAGAGATTACCTGGCTGAAAAGCACAAACAGAGCCGCAAGGAGGAAAAACAAGCCCCAGAACAGGTTCTTATGCTTCATAACCGCTCCTTTCATTCAATCGGAGCCTCAGACCGCGGTAATAATGCCGGGAAACATAGATTTCCTTATGGCTGCCGGCAAAGCGGACAAGGCGGGAAGAGGAAAGGCTCCGCGTAATCGAATATACATGTTTAAGGTTTAGGATGGCGGATTTGGACGCCCTTTCAAAATTTTCGGGAAGGATCTTTTCCAGTTCATAGAGGCGGTATCGGATACGGTAGGAATCGCTGGCCGTGTGAGCGTATACGGATTCTCCTTCCGTCTCAAAAAACAGGACCCGGTCGAGTGGAAAATGAAATTCCTGTTTCCGCTTATAAAACGTCAGGGGATTCGGCTGACTCTGCTCCAGGACAAACTGCCTGATTTTCCGGACTTTCTCGTTCGGGCGACCGCATCGAATCAGCACCTCGTCCTCCGGAAGACCCTCTACCACCTCGACCCGTACTTTCATCCGCTCACCCCGCCCCATAGAAACAAGTATAGCCGATTTTCTGCCGGAAGGGAAGAAGCAAAACGGTAACCGGTCGCTTTTTGCCGGCAACCGGTTCCATGCCCGCCGGCGTGCTCTTTTTGTCAGGCTTACAGCCCGAGTTTTGGGGAAACGGATTCGCAGAGGCGTTTGAGGCAGCCGCTGTCCATCGGGTATCCAAGGCCTGCCTGCCGGACCAGTTCTTTATAGGTCTTGGTTCCTCCTGCTTTTACAAAAGCCAGATAACGGCCGAACGCCTCTTTCCAGTCCTTTTCGGAGGCAATCCAGAATTCAAGGGCGGTCGTCTGTGCCAGGCAGTAGTCGATGTAATAAAGCGGGAAAGAATAAATATGGTGCTGGCGCTGGTACCCGCCTCCCTCGCTGAAAAAAGGCATGCCGTCAAAACTGATCCACGGGCGGTATTTCCGTTCAAGCCGAAGCCACATTTTCTTTCTTTCATCCGGTGAAAGGCCGGGGTTTTCATACATGGCAGTCTGAAATTCGTCGACCAGGGTACCGTAGGGAATAAAGTCCAGCGCGGATTCCAGCTGGTAACGGTGAAATTTTTCCGCCCCGCCGCCGAAAAACAGGCCGTCCCAGGGGCGGGAAAACAGTTCCATCGACATGGAATGCGTTTCGGCGGCGTCCATTGTGGGGGAACGTAACTCTGCAAGCGGAATATTCCGAAACGCGAGATAACTCGCGAAAGCGTGTCCGGCCTCATGAGTCAGGACCTCCACGTCTCCGGCCGTACCGTTAAAGTTGGAAAAGATAAACGGTGCACGGTAATCCGGAATATCCGTGCAGTAGCCCCCTCCCGCCTTGCCTTTCTTGCTGTCAAGATCGAACAGGTCGTTTTCCAGCATGAAGTCGAAGAATTCCCCGGTGGCGGGACCCATCTCGTGATACATTTTTTTCGCTTTTTCGACAAGATCCTGCCGGCCTCCTTCGGGAACAGGGTTCCCGTCCGGGAAAAGACAGGCGTCATCGTATATTTTCAGGCCGCTGATCCCAAGGCGTTTTGCCTGCGCCGACTTGATTTCTGCCACGAATGGAACAAAGTTGCGCGAGACCTGATCCCGGAATTTCCGCACGTCCTCCGGTCCATAGCAGTTTCGGCCCAGCCTGTCATATCCGAGCGGCAGGTAATTTTCATATCCAAGCTTTTTTGCCTGTTCCGTCCGGTTGCGGACCAGTTCATCATAGATTTCATCCAGCCGCTTCGAGTGTTCTGTGAAAAAACCCGCCGCTTTTTCCCAGGCTTCCCGGCGCGTTGACCGATTGGGGGAAATCTGGTATTTCTGAAGTTCCGACAGGTTGAGAACTTTTCCGTCAAAATCGATCTGTGCCGAGGCGAGCAGTTTCTCATATTCGGTTACGAGGGCATTTTCCCGTTTTTTAAGGTCCGTGACGGCCGGAGAAAAGGATCGAAGGGCAATTTCCAGATTCTTAAAAAACAGAGGCCCCGTTTTCTGTTCCAGTTCCTTCCGGAAACGGGAGGACGCGACAGCACGGTAAAAGCGCTGAACGTGTTCCTCAAAAACTGGTGTGCTCGAGTCAAAAAAGGCCATCTCCTTTTCATAGAACGGGTCGGCCGTATTGACGCTGTTGCGAATATAGGCAATGGTGGAAAGCGTCTGAAATTTTTCCAGGATCTTCTCATGCTGCGCAATTAAATCGAGCTGTTCGTCAGCAGAGACGCCTTCGGTAAATTTCAGGGTGATTTCCTCATATCGGTCAATGACAGAATTTAAATCGGGTCGCCGGTATTCCATCTTTGCAAAGGTCAATGTAATCTTCTCCCTTTCCTTTATGTCTGCAGGATAAAAGCCAGCAGCAGAATCATTCTTCCTATTATATCACGCCGGAATTGCTTTAGGAATCCGCTGCCATCAAGAAAGTGTGGAAGAGAAACCAGAACCGTGAGAAATAAGGAAGAAAAAGTGTCTGTGGGGGCCCACTGCACCTGGAAGGAGCCTTTTGCGGCTCAAGGAAAGTCTTGGGACTTTAATTTTCCTGAATGTTCCTTTTTTCTCCCTTTTCCAAAGCTTGGAGATCTGTACGAAAAACAGATTATTTCTTTGACGTCCTTGACATTTTGAAGAGAAACTTCTATAATGTTGCATATATTTAAAGGCGAATTTCATTTCTTCGGCTTATCCGTCGTTTTGTCGTTTCTTTCCGGTAATGCTCGAGGGGGAAAATGGCGGAAAGGAAGAATGAAAGATGGCGGGTGCATTCAAAAGGGAATGTGCCTGCCATTTGCATAGCTTTTTGGCTGAATCCTGCTGAAATCGGAAGCGAAAGCGGAAAAGTGGTGGGAAAACGCTTTTCCCATGCATTGCTTTTAAGCGGCAGCGAAAGATTTAAAAAGACGGAAAAGCAGGGAAGAGGAAGAGAAAACAATCCGCATATTTTCTCTTCTGCTCTGCATTTGGTTTTATTATTTTGTGTGAAGCGGGCAGGCTTTTTGTTTTATTCCACCGGATTAAGGGAAGGAGACCTGCCTGTTTTCATATAATTTCAACAGAAAAGAAGGGTAAATTATGAAAAAGAAGTTTGGCTATGTCAGTCTGGCGCTTGCGGCCTGCCTGGTGCTGACTTCCTGCGGCGGCGGAGCGGCAAGCAGCACAACGCCCGCTTCCTCTGCAGCGGCGCAGAGCGGGGCGGAAACAAGCAGCGCCGCCTCTTCCGCGGCGGTTACGAGTGGGATCACAAGCCCGGATGAGGTTGCGGCCAAGAGCAAATATCCGGGCACCCCGGATGCCGACATGATTACGGTCAATGATGTTGGGGAACCGGCGGAGCTCAATACCGCGAAATCTTATGATACCGGATCGGGCGCGCTGCTGCGCGAACTTGTCTCCGGACTATTTAAGCTGGACCAAAACGACAAACCTATTCCGGACCTGATTGACAGCTATACGGTGAGCGACGACAAGCTGACCTATACTTTTAAGCTGAAAAAAGGTCCGAAATGGTCGAACGGGGAACCGGTCACTTCGAAGGACTATGTCTTCGGATGGACGACCGCGATGAAAAAGGAGACCGCCTCTGTCTACAGCTTTATCCTGACGGACAATGTAAAAGGCGGCCAGGATTACTTTGCCGGCAAAATCA
>DAITAP010000064.1:0-10824 GCA_036824225.1 Caproicibacter sp.
GAAAATTGTCAGAACCGGCGGCAGCGGACTCATCGATGAAATCAACCGTTCCGGTTTTCAGCAGCTTGCCGGTTCGGAAGCGGTCTGACAGCGCGGGGGGAAACGGAATATGGGAAAAAAGAAAACCATGGTGCAGGATATTGACCGCACCATTTACGATATCAAGGACGCAGTTCATCCGGCGTATAAGGTCGGCGAGGGCCTGACTCCGGAGATCGTCAATGAGATTTCCGCGGCGAAAAACGATCCGGAATGGATGCGGCTGTTCCGGTTAAAATCGCTTCAGGTCTATCAGAGTCTTCCCATGCCGACGTGGGGTCCGTCCCTTGACGCGCTGGACATGAACGAAATTGTCACCTATATCCGTCCGAACACGCCGATGCGGGCCAACTGGGCAGAAGTCCCGGATGATATTAAAAACACCTTTGTGCGCCTGGGGATCCCCGAAGCGGAGCGGAAATCTCTTGCCGGCGTGGGAGCTCAATACGATTCCGAAGTGGTGTATCACAATGTCCGGGAGGAAGTGCGCCGCCAGGGAGTGATCTATACCGATATCGAGAGCGCCATGCGCGATCCGACTTACGGCCCGATGGTCAAAAAATACTTTATGAAGCTTGTGCCTCCGTCCGATCACAAGTTTGTCGCTCTGCACGGGGCGGTATGGTCGGGGGGATCCTTTGTCTATGTGCCGCCGCACGTCCATGTGAAGATCCCGCTGCAGTCGTATTTTCGTCTGAACGCACCCGGCGCCGGTCAGTTTGAGCACACCCTGATTATTGTAAGCGAAGGCGCCAGTGTTCATTTCATTGAGGGATGTTCCGCGCCAAAATATAATGTGGCGAATCTGCACGCCGGATGCGTGGAGCTTTATGTCGGGAAAAATGCGCACCTGAGATACTCGACCATCGAGAACTGGTCGAAAAACATGTATAACCTCAACACCAAACGGGCTTTGGTGGAAGAAGGCGGAACCATGGAATGGGTGTCGGGATCCTTTGGATCCCATGTATCCTACCTTTACCCCATGAGCATTTTAAAAGGGGAGAATTCTAGAATGGAATTTACCGGCATTACGTTCGCCGGAAAGGGGCAGTCCCTTGACACGGGGGCCAAAGTTGTCCACGCGGCGCCGCATACGTATTCGGACATCAATACCAAGTCCATTTCGAAAGACGGAGGTTCCTGCACTTACCGCAGCTCGGTTGAAATCCAGCCGCAGGCGTATGGATGCAAATCCTCGGTTTCGTGCGAGTCGCTGATGCTGGACGATCGCTCCCGCTCCGATACGATACCCGTGATGGATATCCGCAATGACGACGTCGACGTGGGGCATGAGGCGAAAATCGGCCGGATCAGCGACGACGCGGTTTTTTACCTGATGAGCAGAGGAATTTCAGAAGAAGACGCGAAGGCCATGATTGTTACGGGCTTTGCCGAGCCGATCGCGAAGGAGCTGCCGGTCGAATACGCGGTGGAAATGAATAACCTGATTAAACTGGAAATGGAGGGCGCCATCGGCTGATGCCGGGGCGGAAGTTGAAGAATGAATCTTGCGATTAAGCATGCAAATATTCTCCCGGCCCGTACCTGGATCAGACTGGGGCTTAATGACGCCGAAGTGTCCGGGGAAATCCCGGAGGCGGCCCCGTACGCGGGAGATCGGCCCCTCGGGAATCTCCCGTCCGGGGTTACGCTTTTTTCCGGCCCCTCTCCGGCGGCAGAGCTGAAAACCGGGATGGGGCGTGAGACGGAGAACTTCATCAAAAAAAATAAAAACTGCGGTTTTGGCATCCGCGTCGCTGCGGGGGTTCATGCGGATAAACCGGTTTTCTTCACCTATCGGATAGGGAAAACCAGTCCTTACGTGGTGGATGAAACCACTGTCATAGCGGAAAAGGGCAGCGAAGTCACGGTGGTTGTCTCCTATCTTGGCGACGGGGAAGACCCCTGCTTCCACGCGGGCGCAACCCGGATCTATGCGGAGAAAGACGCGGCGGTGCACCTCGTGATGGTGCAGATGCTCGGAGACCGGTGCCTGAGCCTTGACGATATCGGCGCTTCGGCCCAGGAAAACGGATTTGTGGACGTAACCCAGGCGGAGCTGGGCGGGAAGCAGGCATATGCCGGCTGCAGGGCCGGCCTGGAAGGCAGAAAGAGCCGTTTTGAGCTCAACGAGATTTATTTTGGGGATAAGGACCGTTCCCTTGATATCAATGATGTGGCGCAGCATCTTGGGGAGAAAACGCGCAGCGAAATCCACGTTTCCGGGGCGCTGCTGGACAGGAGTGAAAAGACGTTCCGCGGAACAATCGATTTCATCAAGGGATCCAAACAGGCTGTGGGCCGGGAGAGCGAGTTTAATCTGCTTTTCAGCCCGGCGGTGCGCAACCGTACCGCCCCTTTGATCCTCTGCTCCGAAGAGGATGTGGATGGTCAGCATGCCGCTACGACCGGAAAGATTGACGAGGACAAACTGTTTTATCTGATGACGCGCGGCTTAAGCGAACTTGACGCGAAAAAGTTGATTATCGAAGCTCAGTTCCGGCCAGTGACGGACCGCATCCCGGACGGGGGCCTTCGAAACTCTGTTTTGGAGTATGTGAAAGAGAGGCTGAACAGAATTGAACCCTTATCTTGACGATTTCCCTGTTCTGAAGGAAAAAGTGAATGGAAAACGCCTGGTCTATCTGGACAACGCCGCCACGACCCAGAAGCCGGTGCAGGTGCTGCGGGCGGTGGATGAGTACTACCGCAAGTTCAATGCCAACCCGCACCGCGGGCTGTATGCCTTGAGCGTAAAGGCGACGCAGATGTACGAGGACGCCCGCCATACCGTAAAGGAGTTTATCGGCGCCGATAAGGACTGCGAGGTAATCTTTACGCGAAACGCGAGCGAGTCGCTGAACCTCATCGCGTACAGCTACGGCCTTACGTTTCTCAAAAAAGGCGACGAGATTGTCCTTCCGGTCAGCGAGCATCACAGCAACCTGGTGCCTTGGCAGATGGTCGCGCGTGTCAAGGGCGCAAAGCTTGTGTACCTATACCCGGACGCCCGCGGCCGCCTGACCGACAAGGAAATTGACTCCAAAATCACCAAAAGGACGAAACTGGTGGCGGTTGCCCAGGTGTCCAATGTGCTCGGAAGCGTTTATCCGATTGAGAAAATCATCCGGAAAGCCCATTCCGTCGGCGCCGTCGTCGTCCTGGACAGCGCCCAGGGCATTCCGCATTATCCCGTGAACGTCAGCAAGCTGGATGTGGACTTCATGGCTTTTTCCGGCCATAAAATGCTTGCCCCCATGGGGATCGGCGTCCTCTATGGGAAGGAAAAACTGCTCAACGCCATGCCTCCGTTTTTGATGGGCGGAGAAATGATCGAATACGTACACGAGCAGTCCGCGACCTTTGCTCCTCTGCCCCAGAAATTTGAGGCCGGAACCCAGAACGTGGGAGGAGCCATAGGCCTTGCGGAGGCGATACGTTATCTTCAGAAAGTAGGCTACGGGACAATTCGGAAAACGGAGAACAGGTTGCTGCGCTATGCGCTGGAAGGGATTTCCAAAGTTCCGCACGTCACGGTTTATGGGGACACCGATGCCGCGGAAGACCGCTGCGGAGTGATTTCGTTTAATGTGGACGGTGTTCACCCGCACGATGTGGCGACGGTGCTGGACGCGGACGGGATTGCCGTGCGCGCCGGGCATCACTGCGCCCAGCCGCTGATGGAATATATGCATGTGAATGCGACCTGCCGGGCCAGCCTGTATTTTTATAATACGGAGGAAGATATCGACGCTTTTCTGCAGAGTCTGAAAAGGGTCAGGGGGTGGCTCGGACTTGGATCTTGATCAAATATACACCCAGATTTTAACGGAACACAACAATTCTAAGCGCAACAAGCATCCCATCGAGAATCCGACCGTGACGCTCAAGGGCGTCAACCCCAGCTGCGGGGATGAAATCTCGCTTCAGCTGCGCCTTCAGAACGGCGTGATTGCAGACGCCGGGTTTACGGGCATCGGCTGCGCGATTTCGCAGGCGTCGGCGTCGATCATGATTGATCTTGTGAAGGGAAAAACGGTCTCAGAGGCCCTCAAGCTTGCGAAGACCTTTTTTGGAATGATCAAAGGCGAGATCACAGACGAAAACGATCTGGAAGTTCTGGACGAAGCAGTCGCCCTGAAGGGCATCGCCCATATGCCAGCGCGCGTAAAATGCGCGGTGCTGGGATGGCATACTCTGGAAAACGCGCTCGAGGGGGACCAGAGCCCCGATTCTAAACGGGAAAAATCAAAAAAACAATAAAGGGGTCTGAGTGATGAAAATCGTTCGTTTCCAGCCAAATCCGGACAGCAGGGCAAGGGTCGTCGGTTACCTGCACGACGTATCCAGCGAAATGCCCCAGCGGGAAACGCGGCCGTGTGTCGTGTTTTTCCCGGGCGGCGGTTATGTATTCCTCTCCGAACGCGAAGCCGACCCGCCTGCGATGGATTTCTTCGCAGAAGGATATCAGGTTTTCGTGCTTTACTACTCCATCGGGGATCAGGCGGCGGATATGCGCCCCCTGATCGACGGATCGCTGACCCTGATAAAAATCAGGGAGAACAGTGAAAAATGGAACATATTCCCGAATAAAATCGCCGTCTGCGGGTTTTCCGCGGGAGGCCATGCGGCCGCAAGCCTTGGAACCCTGTGGGACAGCCCGGAGCTGAAGGCGAGGATCGACACAAAGGGCGGCAGGAACCGCCCCGACGCCATGATCCTCTGCTATGCCGTGATTTCGGTGGGCAAATTCAGCCACAGCGGTTCCGCCAAGGCTGTGACGGGCGGAAACCTGACGCCGGAAATGGTGAAATTCTATTCTCTGGAAAACCATGTGACTCCGAAAACACCTCCGGCGTTTATCTGGCATACGGTGGAGGACGACTGCGTCCCCGTCGAAAACGCGCTGCTTTTTGCGGAAGCGCTGCAGAAGCAGCATGTTCCGTTTGAATGCCACTTGTACCAGAAAGGCGGACACGGCATGTCGGTTTGTACGGAAGAAGTCGGTTCGCCCAACCCGCACTGCGCCACATGGGTGCCGCTCTGCAAAGAATGGCTGGACGGTTTATTCGGATTTCAGCCCTGATTTTTCTGCGGATTGAGGAAAAAAAAGGAACCTGCCCCGGCATGAGGCGGTTCCCTTTTTTTGTTCTTATGCCGCCCTTCCCCGGGCGGCGGATTCAGAGATTATGTCTTCTTGATGAACTCGGTGTGGCAGACCGGGCAGGTGATGGCGATTCTGCCCTTTCCCTTTGGGACGCGCAGCGTGCTTCCGCATTTGGGGCAGCGGTAATACCGCCAGACTTTCCGATCCCGGAAGCGCATCGCCGTCCGACGGCGCCAGGAAGAAACCCGGGTAAAAAAGCCGCGGATCCCCCGCCAGATGGGAAGCCACCAGCCGAGAAACCATTCGTTTTCCTTCCAGCGCTGCGGGCCGTTTCGCGACATCATTCGGAAAATGCTCCAGCAGAGCGCTGCGAGAGCTGCGTAAAAAAGCAAGGGCAGCTTCAGAATGTCAGCCGCCAAAAGAAGAATACAGTAAAGGACCAGCAGAGCCGCGGAGAGAGGATCGCCCCCGTGCCGCCCCGCCATGACCCGGCTCAGCCAGTACCCGAACCTTTCCATCCAGTTCATCCGGAACACCTTCCCATTGATAATGTGATGCGGAAATTTTTTCCTCGTCAACTACCACCGGCTAAAGTCAGCGGCACGCAGAGGGGGCAATGGATACCTTGTGGATTGTTGCTGTGCCAATCCTGATCCCCGCACCGTTCTGCTCCCTTTCTGCAGGATCCGCTGGCACGGAGAATTTCGAGTTTTGGAACTTTGATATGACTTTCATCGATAAACCAGTATCATGCTTTTCTTCCTTTTTAA
Organism: Caproicibacter sp.; assembly: GCA_036824225.1. Classification (GTDB taxonomy): domain Bacteria; phylum Bacillota; class Clostridia; order Oscillospirales; family Acutalibacteraceae; genus Thermocaproicibacter. The sequence continues at coordinate 5,920 of DAITAP010000064.1, forward strand.
GCTGATAGATCTATTGATTCAAGGCGAACATTTCGTTATAAAAATCACCTGGCATCCGAGTTTTCTTTGATAATTGTCTTCTCGGCGCAGAACTGGGGGTAATCCGCATTTATAGCCAGAGTTGGTATTGCAATTTTTTGATGTCTTTCGATTTCTTTTTCATTTCCTGTCTGTCATTATTATATCATACGCCGATGATAAAGCAAATAAAAGGGTTCTGGGAACGGTATATACCGCCGATACATTTCCAGTTCCTGCATGAGTACCCTGGGAAATCAAAGAAAAAATGTCGCCGAAAAATACATCCGTAACCAAAAATACAATGAGACAAAAAAACAGGCCCTGTAAAAATAAGGGACCTGACCATCCCTATCGTCACGGAAATTCCGGCCCGCATTCATGAAAAGCGGGAAGGCACGCTTTTGAGGAAAAACACGCAATAGCAGAATTCATGAAAGTGCCTTTGCAATAGGTTTATAGAAAGTTGCATAAATCGCTAAAAGCGGAGGAAATGTTGATAAAAATTGTCCTATTATCATGATTCTGATAAATAAAGCGAATATTTACCTTGTAGAACTTGCAAAAAAAATTATTTGAGCGTATAATCATATAAATTTACATAAAGGGACGGGGTCAGTCTACAGGATAGAAAAGGCGAGCCAGGAAGCTTGAGGAAGGTGCCCGGCTTATTTTATTATATCCGTGTGGTTTATCAGAGGAAAGCAGTATAGCGCTGCTTAGAAAAAGCAGACGCCCCGGAAACCGAATTAAAGACAGGGGGAAAACTTATGGAAAAGCGTCGAATGTTTAGTGCCGCACTGGCGGCCCTGATGGTGGCTCTTCCGCTTGGAGGATGTTCCAAAGGAAACGGCGGAGGCGGGGACACCATTAAAATCGGAGGCTTGGCGCCGCTTACGGGCAATGTGTCCGTTTACGGCGTGGCGACGAACAACGGGGTCCAGATGGCGGTAGCGGACGCAAACGCAAAAGGCGGCGTGCTTGGAAAACAGATTCAGTATATCTACTATGATGAAAAAGGCGATGCGACGGAAGCGGTCAACGCCTATAATAAATTGGTTCAGAATGATGAGGTTGTAGGACTGGTAGGAGACGTGACGTCGGTTCCCTGCATTGCCGTGGCGCAGGAAGCAGTCAAGGACGGCCTTCCGATGATTACCGCAACAGGCACGGCAGCGGCAATCACGGCGGTGGGCGACAATATATTCCGCGCCTGCTTTACGGATCCTTACCAGGGTCAGACGATGGCGGAATACGCGGCGAAAAAACTGGGTGCCAAGACGGCAGCCGTTCTTTACGACATGTCGGACGACTATTCTTCCGGTGTGGCCGAGGCGTTTGAGAAAGAAGCGCCGAATGCCGGAATGACCATCGTGGAAAAGCAGGCATTCCAGCACAACGATGTCGACTTTAAGTCGCAGCTGCAGCAGATTCTGAGTAAAAAACCGGACGTTCTGTTCCTGCCCGATTACTATCAGGATGTCGCCCTGATAGCGGTTCAGGCGAAGCAGATGGGAATTGACGCCACCATGATGGGCGGCGACGGCTGGGACGGTGTGCTGGAAAAGATTGATAAGAGCAATATTTCGGCGGTGAACGGATCGTATTTCTGCAGCCAGTATTCCGCGGAAAGCAAGGATCCGGCCGTGCAGAAATTCATCAAGGCCTACAAGGCAAAGTATAAATCGGATCCAAACATGTTTGCCGTTTTGGGATATGATGCGACGAACATCCTCCTTGAGTCCATCAAGAAAGCCGGAACAACGGATTCCGCCAAGGTTGTGGACGCGATGAAGAACATCAAATTCACAGGGCTGACGGGGGAGATTACGTTTGACAAGGATCGGAACCCCGTCAAGTCGGCGGTCATTATGTCCATTAAGGACGGCGCCTATAAATTCGTCGAATATTACGAAAAATAACGAGATGGCTTCTCCAGCGGGAAAAAGGGCGGACCGATCGCCCTTTTTCCCGTTGCCGGAAAGGAAAAAGGAAGGTGCTTTATGAATTTTCTGTCGCAGATTGTCAACGGGCTCGGCATCGGCAGCATCTACGCTCTTGTGGCGCTCGGGTACAGCATGGTCTATGGGATTGTTCAGCTGATTAACTTCGCCCACGGCGACATCATTATGGTAGGCGCGTATGTAACTTATCTTGTTCTTGTCGTGGGAGGCGCTCCGCTCTGGTTGGCGGTCATTGCTTCCATTGCGTTCTGCGCGCTGGCGGGCGTATTGATTGAACGTCTGGCCTACCAGAGGCTGCTTCACAAGGGCGCCCCGCGGATTTCCCTGCTGATAACCGCCATCGGAGTCAGCATCTTCCTTGAAAACCTGTTTCAGCTTCTTTTCACTTCCTCCGCGAAATCCATGCCCAATCTCTTTCCAGGGTCGCCTGTATCCCTGGGCGGGCTTAAAATCAGCAGGGTGACCGCCATTACGCTGGCTACATCCATCACGCTGATGATTCTTCTGCAGCTGCTTGTCAACAAGACCAAGATGGGAAAGGCGATGCGCGCCACGTCGGAAGACACCGGAGCCGCCAAACTGATGGGAATCGGAACGGACAGAGTGGTGGCCTTCACGTTTGCAATCGGATCCGGCCTTGCGGCGGTCGGAGCGATTCTTTACTGCAGCGCGTACCCGCTGATTAATCCCTATATGGGTAATTTACTGGGCCTCAAGGCTTTTGTGGCCGCTGTGCTTGGCGGCATCGGAAGCATCCCGGGCGCCATGTTCGGCGGATTTCTGATAGGAATCGCCGAAAGCCTTACCAAGGCGGCCGGCGGATCTCAAATTACGGACGCGGTGGTTTTTGGAATTCTGATTTTAATTCTTCTTTTCCGTCCGGAAGGCCTGTTCGGCCACAACGTGCCGGAAAAAGTTTAAGGGGAGTGCGAGCAAATGAAAAATCGAATGTCGACTTCCCACGACTCTCCGGAAGGGCAAGGGGGAAAAGCGGATCGGATCCAAGGCCAGACAGTGCAGTGGCCGCAGTGGATTAGAAATTTCCTTCTGGTGCTGCTGCTTTATGCCGTCTTCGAAATACCGATAGCGAACAAGGATATCAACCGCTATTACAGCGGAATCCTTATCATGATCTGTATTAACATCATCCTGACCGTCAGCCTGAACCTGGTAAGCGGTTTTCTGGGTCAGCTGGTGTTGGGACATGCGGGCTTCATGTCGGTCGGGGCCTATACGGCGGCTCTGTTTTCCATGAACTCGGGTCTGCCGGAGAACGCGGCGTTCCCGCTTGGACTTCTTGCCGGAGGTCTGGTCGCAGCGCTGTTTGGCGTGATTATCGGAATTCCGGCGCTGCGCCTCCACGGGGATTATCTTGCCATCATTACGCTGGGGTTTGGAGAGATTATCCGGGTGCTGATCCTCGCCATGCCGTTTACGGGAGGCGCCCGCGGCCTGACGGTAAAAACGATGATTTCCCGGCATCCTGACGCCTTTTTTTCGTGGTCTTTCGGGCTTGCCGCGCTGACGGTGTTTACCGCGTATACTTTTATCCATTCCCGCCACGGACGCGCGGTCATCGCCATCCGGGAGGATGAAATAGCCGCCGAGGCGTCCGGAATCAACACAACGTACTATAAGTTGATTACCTTTGTCTTTTCCGCGTTTCTCGCGGGCATCGCCGGAGGACTTTACGCGAGCCATGTCGGTGCCCTGACGCCGGTAAAGTTTGATTTTAACTATTCGACAGAAATTCTTGTCATGGTGGTCCTGGGAGGAATGGCCTCCATTACGGGGTCGATTATTTCTGCGAGCGTACTCACGATCCTTCCGGAGCTTCTGCGGGATTTTTCAGCCTATCGGATGCTGGTATACTCCATTATTTTAATCATTGTGATGCTTTTCCGGCCATCCGGTCTGATGGGGGAACGGGAATTTTCCATGAATCGGTTCGTCGGTTTTCTTCGGACTTTTTTCAGCAGGAGCAGAAGAAAACCGGACAGCAGCAGAGGAGATGCATAAAATGGCTGTTTCGGCAGTTTTGGAAACCACGAATCTCGGAATCGCGTTCGGCGGCCTTCAGGCGCTGGACGACATCCATTTTTCCATCCGGGAAGGGGAAATTATGGGTCTGATAGGCCCAAACGGCGCGGGAAAAACCACGGTCTTTAACCTGCTTACCAGTGTCTATACTCCCTCGAAAGGCGAGATCCGGCTGGGGGGAGACAGTATCGTCGGGAAAAAGACCTATCAGATTACCCGCAACGGCATTGCCCGTACCTTCCAGAATATCCGGCTTTTCAAGAATATGACGGTGCTGGAAAATGTGGAAACGGCGATGAACAGCCAGATGCACTACTCCATTTTCTCCGGAATATGCCGTCTCCCTTCTTCTCGGCGCGAGGAAAAAGAATTTTCGGATCGCGCGCACCGGCTTCTTCAGATTTTCGGCCTCGATTCTTCTTCGGAGGATATGGCAAAAAACCTCCCTTACGGCAAGCAGCGCAAACTGGAGATCGCCCGGGCTCTTGCTTCCGCGCCGAAGATCCTGCTTCTGGACGAACCGGCGGCCGGAATGAACCCGACGGAAACCAACGAACTGATGCGGACTATCCGTCTCATTCGCGATCAGTTCGGAACCGCAATTTTACTGATTGAACACGACATGAACTTTGTGATGGGGATCTGTGAGAGGATCGTCGTCCTTGACTACGGGAAAATCATCGCGGAAGGCACCCCGGAAGCTGTACGCCATAACCCGAAAGTAATTACGGCGTACTTGGGAGGCGAATAGGATGGGCGCCATGCTGTCGGTAAAGGACCTGCATGTCTACTATGGCGCGATCCACGCAATCAAGGGAATTTCATTTGAGGTCAACGAAGGCGAAATTGTTACGCTGATAGGCGCAAACGGAGCCGGGAAAAC
>DAITAP010000065.1:0-3365 GCA_036824225.1 Caproicibacter sp.
TACCTCTCTAAATAGTCCCCCTGCAAGCGTTTTGCTTAGAGCGAAAATAATACCGTCCTGATACATATTGACAGGCACCTTCTGGTTATCTATACTGAGAGAAAGGGAATGGAACGGATTATCCGGCTCAGGATTCCCGAAAATTGGAGCGCTTCTTAAAGCGCAGAGGGAGGATATCATTGAAAATCCTGACGTTTGGGGAAATGATGCTGCGGTTGAAGCCGCCGGCTTATTCCAGAATTTTACAGAGTGATCTTTTCGAAGCAACCTACGGCGGGGCGGAAGCGAACGTCGCCGTTTCGCTGTCTCTTCTGGGAAACGACGCGGCCTATCTCACAAAACTTCCGAAAAATCCGCTGGGAGAGGCGGCGATTGGCACTCTGAAACGCTATGGCGTCGACACGGGGCGCGTCCTCCGCGGAGGGCCCCGAATCGGCGTTTATTATTTTGAAAAGGGGATTGACGTCCGGCCTACGAGCGTGGTTTATGACCGCGCAGGAAGTTCGATCGCAACGGCCAGACGTTCGGAATTCAACTGGCATTCCCTGCTTGACGGTGTCGGCGTCTTTTACTTTTCCGGTATCACACCCGCTGTTTCCGACGAGCTTGCAGGCGCGGTGCAGGACGCTCTCGCCTGCTGCAGAGAGCTGGGGATAACCGTTGTCTGCGATTTGAACTACCGTGGTAAAATGTGGGCGACGGAAAAAGCCCAGTCCGTCATGAAGGACCTGATGCCGTATATTGATGTCTGCATCGCAAATGATGAGGACTTTGAATCCGCGCTCGGCATCCGGGCCTTCGACGGAGATCTCTCGCACGGAATTGATCAGATAGAAAGTTTCCGGAATGGAATGAAAAAGATAACCGAACAGTACCCGAACTGCAAAACGGTAGCGAGCGTTCTACGCAATATTCATTCCGTAGAAAAGAGCGACTGGATGGGAATTCTGTTCCAGAAAGGGAAATTTTATGAAAGTCCGGTCCACCACGTTCACGTCATGGAAGGTGTCGCCTCCGGAGATGCCTTCGGTGCCGGACTGATCCACAGTCTTCTTCACCGGGCAAGTCCGCAGGATACCGTTGATTTTGCCATTGCGGCAAGTGTCCTGAAGCTTTCCATCGGCGGCGATCTGAATCTGGTAACTGAAAATGAAGTCAGGGCCGCGATGCATAAGGGTTCCAGCGCCCGCGTGAAGCGCTGATCCTCTGCGGAATCGAATCGGAAAAAAGACAGAGCGCCGGAAAAGGTGCGCTCTGCCTTTTTTCCATATTATTCATGCATTTATTCCAAAACCGCCGAAAGCAAAAAAAGTGTGGTGTATAATTAAAAAAAAAAAGGAAAGGGGCGCACCGTAATGTCCTTTACGGAACTGCCAATCGAAAAAGCATTCATGCTGATAGAACCCGGCCCAGTCCTCCTGGTAACGACCCACGAGAAAGGCCGCAGCAATATCATGACCATCTCCTGGCATATGGCCTTAGACTTTTCCGCCCAGGTTGCGCTTATGACGGGACCCTGGAACCATTCGTTCTCTGCAATGATGTCGACGCGTGAATGCGTGATCAACGTCCCGGCCGTTGATCTTGCGGAAACGACGGTCCGCATCGGAGACTGTTCCGGAACTGACGTGGACAAATTTAAGAAATTCGGCCTGACTGAACTGCCGGGGAAAAAAGTCAAAGCCCCTTTGATTCAAGAATGCCTCGCGTGCCTGGAGTGCCGGGTCAGCGACTATCTGGAGCAGCAGGGAATTTTTATCCTCCAGGGAGTGCAGGCGTGGATTGACCCGCAGAAAAAGGAGCGGAGGACTTTTCACGCCCACGGAGACGGTACTTTTTCCGTGGACGGGGAAACGCTGAATTTTCGGAATCTTATGGAGGACAAAATTCCATCCGGCGTATAAGGAGCGCTTCAGGATAGTTTCCTTCTTAATTCGCTGAGAATCTTTTTCTCCCGGCGTGAAACCTGTACCTGCGTCATACCGAGGGCGCTCGCCGTCTCGCTCTGGGTCCGGCTTTTAAAATACCGGAAAAAGATAATCTTCCGATCCCGCGGTTCGAGTTCCGTAACGACCTGTCTTAAGGACAGGATTTCCGCAATGCGGTCATCTTCAGGCTCTACGCCGATATCGGTCTGTCCCGCCCCGTCTTCCTCGTCCATCGTGAGGGAAAGAGGCGCGCGCGCTGCGCCGAGCGCTTCCGCAGCCTGTTCCGGCTCAACACCGAGAAGCCCGGCAATCTCCCCTACGGTAGGAGGGCGTCCTTCCCGTTGCGTAAACTCTGAAGAGGCGCGCGTCGCGCGCATGGAAAGTTCCTTAAGACTCCTGCCCACGGTAACGGTTCCTCCGTCGCGGAACAGGCGCTTTATTTCCCCCAGAATGACGGGAACGGCATAGGTTGAAAAGCGCACACCGCGGGACTCGTCAAAATGGCTGGCCGCCTTGACAAGTCCCAGGCAGCCAGCCTGGAAAAGATCATCGTATTCTATCCCGCGTCCCTTAAACCGCCGCGCGCAGGCATGAACAAGGCCGACATTTTCGCGGACGGCCTTATTTTGATCCATGGTCTTCGGAGCGGCGCTGAATCGTTTTTTCCATAATGACGGATGTGCCTTTCTGAGGCTTTGACGCGACATGCAGCCTGTCCATGAAACTCTCCATCACGGCGAATCCGAGTCCTGCGCGCTCCCCTTCGTCCGTTGTAAAGGCGGGCTGCATCGCCTGTTTGACATCCGCAATGCCGCACCCGCGATCCCTGATTTTCACGACAATCCTTCCGCTTTCATAGATTTTGCAGTTTATGTAAATCGTCCCGATGGCATTCCGGTACGCATGGACGATACAGTTTGTGACTGCCTCCGAGACAGCCGTCTTGACATCGCAGAGTTCGTCGACGGTCGGATCCAGCTGGGAGATAAACGCGGCGACTGCCGCGCGGCTGAACGCCTCATTTGCGGAATTGCTCGAGAAGGAAAGCGACATTTCGTTAATCGGCTTCATGGAGATTCCCCTTTCTGATTGTGCAGAGCTGGTTCAGTCCGGCAAGCGAAACAATCCGTCTGATTTTCTGGGGCAGATTTGTGATTTCCACCGTCCCGCCCCAGATCTGCATCAGCTTGCATCGTCCCATGATGAGTCCGATGCCGGAACTGTCCATAAAAGTAACCGATGAAAAATCCAGGATCAGCTTTCTTGGCTTAACTTTTGATGCGGTCTCATCGATTTCCCCCCGGATTTCCCGTGCGGAATGATGATCGATTTCCCCGCTTAAGACAGCTGTCAAAACACTTTCCCGGAAAATCAGCCTTACTCCCATGCCGTCAACCTCCCTTAAACCTGACAGATTAGGATTCCCTTATCCGCTTG
>DAITAP010000065.1:3390-10667 GCA_036824225.1 Caproicibacter sp.
CTGAAATTTACAAATTATCTCCGGATCACTTCCGGATCTTTCTCGAAAACGCCTGTCCCCTTAAAACTGAAACAAATAGATTTTACCAGATTTTAAGAAAAAATCACCGTGAAACAAGTCGAACTTTTTTGAAATGTTTGATGTTTTCCGTTTCGGCGGATCCAGAACAGTCCTGCTCCGATTTTGATTCGTCCCGAATCTTCTTTTAAATTTCCGAAAATTTAAAAGGCACCGCTTTTTTAAAAAACTCAAAAAAAAAAGCGGCTCCGGAAAGCCGCTGCGGATTGAAGTCATTTCGGACGGAGATAAAATTCCGGATTTCGAACCTAGAGCGCTGCCTTAAACCGGAAAGACGGATCGGTCTGACATACTGATTTTCTTAGTCATTCTGCCTTACTTTTTCGGGAACCGAAACTGCAAAAGGGCACGGACGGCCGCCCTCTTTTTAAAAGGTCTGGCGGCGGGAAGCGCCATGCACCGGGTCTTTATAAAGGACCATGCCGATCACCGGGAAGATCTTCCCTGACTTTTAAGAAAAGCGGCGGCGGGTCCCCTCAGCTGCCCCGCAAGATACAGGGAACCGCATAGGACAAGCGCGGAACCGGGTCCCAGAAGGGAAATTTCCGCTTTCATGGCGCTGACAGCATCCCTGGAAACTTCCGTGGAAATCCCCGCTCTCCGCCAGATGCCCGCAAATTTTTCCGCCGGCATGGCGCGCGGGGACGGCGGCTCTACGGCGATTACTTTCGAAAAAATCCCTTTCAGGTTTCTAACGGAAGAAACGGCGTCCTTGTCCGCCATCATTCCCATGATCGCCGTGATTTTCTTTCCGGGGAGATATTTTAAAAGCGCCTCGCCGAGAGCAGCGGTTCCTCCCGGGTTATGCGCCCCGTCGATCAAGACCAAAGGGTCTCTTGACATCACTTCAAGCCTTGCGGGGAGCCTGGCTTTCCGGAAACCGGCCGCGGCTGCCTCATCGGTAATTTTCCATCCCTTTTTTCGCAGGATCTCCAAAGCGGAAAGAACCGCGGCGGCGTTACGGATCTGGTGATCCCCCAAAAAGGGAAGAAAAAGATTCCGTCCTCTGGCTCGAAGCCTGGTCCCGGCAAGATCGGAAGAAAGGACTTGCATCTCTTTCCTATCCGCTATGATAAGAGGACTTCCCCGCTCTTCTGCGGTTCTCCGAATCACCGAAAGCGCCTCCGGCGGTTCACCCGGACTGCAGACGACCGGACATCCTTTTTTGATAATCCCGCATTTTTCGTACGCGATCTTCTCAAGGGTATTCCCCAGAATCTGCGTATGGTCAAGGGAAATCGAAAGAATCAGGGAAACAAGCGGTCTCTGCACGACGTTCGTCGCATCAAAACGGCCTCCCATTCCGGTTTCCAGCACCACGACATCGCAGTCCTTTTCCGCAAACCATAGAAAGGCGATCGCGGTGATCACCTCAAATTCTGCAAGGGTATCTCCCGAGGCGCACATTCGCTCCGCCAGGGGACACACACGGTCCGCAAGGGACGCGAGGGCATCCCTGGAAATCATTTTCCCGTCGATCTGAATCCGCTCGCGGAAATCGCTGACATGCGGCGAGAGATACAGACCGGTTCGGTAACCTGCCTCTGTCAATACGGATGAAATCAGAGTACAGGATGTTCCCTTGCCGTTGGTTCCCGCCGCGTGGATAACATTCAGCCCCTCCTGGGGGTTGCCGAGAGCGCAAAGCAGCTTCCGAATGCGGGAAAGACCGGGTTTCGGGCCGAGACGGCGGAAAGAACCGATTTTCGCAAGGGCCTCTTCGTAATTCAAATCAAAAACTCCTTATAAAAAAGAAGGCATTCCAGCCTTCCATTCGAACCCGGACAGCGAAACGGACCAAAGAACATTCCCCTAAAAGCAGCAGCGGTAAGATCAACTCATGCCGCAATAAAAACCTTTTTTCCAGCCGCCCTCGGAAGGGCGGCTTCTTTGACGGCTGCAGCAGGCACTCGAAAAGGAAGAGAAACAAAATTCGGGTTCCTCCCTTCCGTATTCTGAAAACCTTACTGTTTTAATCCCCGGATCCCAGACTGAATCAGCCGGATCTGCTCCGAAAGCTTTGCGGAACTCTGACGGACGCCCTCCACGACCGGCGCGGGGGCTTTTTTCAGAAATTTTTCGTTCTGCAGCTTCTTCTGCGCAGTTTCAAGACGCTTTTCCGCGCTCGAAAGCTCTTTTTTCAGACGGGCAAGCTCCTCTTTCGGATCGACCAGCTCCCCGGTCGGGATGAAAATTTTCGCGTCCGGCGTCACGATGGTCACGGCGCCGGGAAGATCGAACTTGTCCCCGACTTCTACCTTGCTGGCCCACGCGAGACGCTCCAGGACCGGGATCTCGGAACGGAAAGTTTCCGCGGAAGCTGCCGCGATATAGAGATGCGTCCTGCGGGACGGCGGAACGTTCATTTCACTGCGGCGGTTCCGGATAGCCCGGACAGCGTCCATTACCTTGCGCATTTCTTCCGCCGCTTCGGGGAAACAGTGCTTTTCTTCCCAGGAGGGCCACCGGGATACCATGATGGATTCGCCTTCGTGCGGCAGAGCCTGCCAGATTTCTTCTGTCAGAAACGGCATAAAGGGATGAAGAAGGCGCATCGCCGACGACATCACCCAGACCAGCACGCGGCGCGCGTCCTGGGCGTTTTCGCTGCTGCCGGAATACAGACGTATTTTTGAAATTTCAAGATACCAGTCGCAGAACTCGTCCCACAGAAAATCGTACAGCTTCTGAACTGCAACCCCAAGTTCGAAGTGCTCGAGGTTCTCGGTAACTTCCTTTATGAGGCGGTTAAGAGAATTGACGATCCACCGGTCCGGCACGGTAAGGGAAGCGGGGAGGCTGTTGGGGACGCTGTGTCCGTTGATGTTCATCCGGATAAAGCGCGCGGCGTTCCATATTTTATTCGCAAAATTGCGGCTTGATTCCACTTTTTCCCTGGAAAAGCGCATGTCGTTTCCAGGGCTGTTCCCCGTCACCAGGGTAAACCGCAAGGCGTCGGCGCCGTACTGGCTGATAACCTTCAGCGGATCAATCCCGTTTCCAAGCGACTTGCTCATTTTTCTGCCCTGACTGTCCCGGACCAGACCGTGAAAGAACACGGTGTGGAACGGCGCTTTCCCCGTATAGGCAAGGCCGGAGAAAATCATGCGCGCCACCCAGAAAAAGATGATGTCATATCCGGTCACGAGCGTATCCGTCGGGTAAAAATATTCGAAGTCCGGGGTCTTCTCCGGCCAGCCGAGCGTGGAAAACGGCCACAGCGCCGAAGAAAACCAGGTGTCCAGGGTATCCGGATCCTGTTTTAAGTTCCTGCTTCCGCACTTCGGGCAGACTTTCGGCGTCCCGCGGGAAACTATCGTTTCCCCGCAGTCCTGGCAGTACCACGCCGGAATGCGGTGGCCCCACCAGAGCTGACGGGAAATGCACCAGTCTCGGATATTTTCCATCCAGTTATAATAGATCTTCTCCATCCGTTCCGGGATCATCCGGATTTCTCCGCTTTTCACGGCGCGGATTGCCGGTTCGGCCAGCGGCTTCATTTTGACAAACCACTGCGTGGAAACGCGCGGTTCGATAATGGTCCCGCAGCGGTAGCAGGAACCCACGTTATGCCGGATGGGTTCCGTCCGGACCAGATATCCACCCGCCTGGAGGTCCTTTACTATCTGTCTGCGGGCTTCCATGCCGCTTAAGCCCTCGTATTTTCCGCCGTTCCGGTTGATGTTCCCTCCGTCGTCCATGACGTTGATGACCGGAAGATGGTGCCGAAGGCCGATTTCAAAGTCATTCGGGTCGTGCGCAGGCGTAATTTTCACCGCCCCGGTACCAAAATCGCGCTTTACATAACTGTCCGCAATGATTGGGATTCTGCGGCCCACAAGCGGAAGAATGAGGGTTTTTCCGACATCTCCCCGATAACGCCCGTCGTCCGGGTGTACGGCGACCGCTGTATCGCCGAGCAGGGTTTCCGGCCTTGTCGTGGCAATCTCCAGAAATCCGCTCCCGTCTTCAAACGGGTACCGGATATGCCAGAAAAATCCGTCCCGTTCCGAAAACTCCACTTCCGCATCGGAAATGGTTGTCCGGCAGTGCGGACACCAGTTGATTATACGCTTGCCGCGGTAAATAAGGCCTTTCTCATAGAGGCGGACAAATACCTCGCGCACGGCTTTCGAACACCCTTCGTCAAGCGTAAAGCGTTCCCGGTCCCAGTCGCAGGAAGAACCGAGCTTTTTAAGCTGTTCGACAATGCGGCCGCCGTATTTTTCCTTCCATTCCCACGCACGCTTTAAAAAGGCCTCCCGGCCGATTTTTTCTTTCGAAAGTCCTTCCTTTCGGAGCTGCTCCACAATTTTCGCTTCCGTCGCAATCGACGCGTGATCGGTTCCCGGCAGCCAGAGCGCGCTGTAGCCTTCCATCCGGCGCCAGCGAATCAGGATATCCTGGAGCGTTTCGTCCAGGGCGTGCCCCATATGGAGCTGACCGGTAATATTCGGCGGCGGTATCACGATGGTATAGGGCTTTTTCTCAGGATCGCGCTTCGCGTGGAAATAGCCTTTTTCCATCCAGAACCGGTAAATTCTATCTTCCACTTCACCGGGATTATAAGTCTTGGCGAGCTCCCTTTCCATGAATCAGACTTCCTTTAAACTTTATTCTTTCCGGCGGCCAAAAACGCCGCTTTTCGGGTTATCGTTTTATTATGACATCCGTGCAGGAGATTGTCAAACGCGTCTCAGCCCGCCGGCACCGGGGCGGCACAGCCGCCGAGGATAGCGCTATCTATCGCGGCTGCCGAGCAGATGGCGAGAGACACGTCCGATTCCCGCGGGATTTCAAGCGCATAGCAGTCATCCGGCGAATTCCAGCACCTGCCGTGCGTCATGATAAGCTGCGGCGGCCGCAGCTTATGGCCGCGATCTTCCAGCAAATCGAAGGATCTTGTTAATATATTTCCCCGGAAACGCCATCTGACGCCCTTAAACTGCACCGGACGGCGGAACGCCGCCGGATCAACCGTCATCCAGAGCCGCCGTTTCCCGGAGGAAATGGCGTAATGGTACCCGTTCGGCAGCCTGACGCCGGCGATGCGGGCGATGCACTTTCCATCGGTATCGCGCAGCTGACAGCGGCAGCCGATGGAGTTAAACTCCCCCGCGATCTCAAAAACAGGCCGGCCGGTAAAATCCAGAACCGAAAACAGGATCTCGGCGCCGGATTCCGGTTTAAGAAAAAACTGCAACCCCAACACGCCTCCGTCCCGTTAAGATTCGAGCAGGGTTTTTCGCGAACGTATTTATCATACCATTTTTAGGTCCGCGCGGCAAGGCTGAAGCGGCGGAAAATAAGCGGGCGCCCGCTTTTTCAAGGCAGGAAATCATGGTATAATGAATTCTGTCTTTGATAAAGAAAGGGGACTTTTCTAGTGAACCGGATGAAAAGGCTTCGGCGCGCCTGGCTTCTGCTGCTGATACCCGCATCGTTTGCGCTCACATTCCTCGCGCGGTCGGACGCCGGTTTCGCGGAATGGTACGCTTCCGGGGGACTTTACACGGCAATTTCGCGCTTTGGGAACCGACTGTCAGGGCTTGTTCCGTTCTCCGCCGCGGAAATTTTTGTGTACGTGTTTTCCGCCGCCCTGATTTTCTTTTTTCTCCGCCTTATTTTCCGCCTGTTCCGCCGAAAGGGGCAAAGGGCGGTAATCCTGTTCCGGTTTCTCCTCAACCTCGCCTGCGTCGGAAGCGTCCTTCTTTTTTCCTACGTTCTTTCCTGCGGCATCAACTATTCGCGCCGCACGTTTGCGGAAACCGGCGGTCTCCCCGTCCGTCCTTCTTCCGCAGAGGAACTTCGGGTCTTGTGCGCGAGCCTCGCAGACGACGCCGGCCGATACCGAGAAGGCCTTCCGGAAGACCAGAAATCCGTGATGAAATTGAAAACAAGCTTTTCTGAAACCGCCCGGGAAGCGCAGAAATCCTACGATTCCCTCGAAAAGGACTACCCTCTCCTTCGTTCCGGATACGGCCCTCCGAAACCGGTTTTCTTTTCCCGGGCAATGTCGATGGGCAACATCACCGGCATGTTCTTTCCGTTTACGTTTGAAGCAAACGTAAACACCGATATCCCCGACTACACCATTCCGGCTACCATGTGTCATGAGCTGTCGCACCTCAGGGGGTTTATGCGGGAAGACGAAGCCAATTTCTTATCTTATCTTGCGTGCCGGAAAAGCGGGGACCGCGCTTTCCGGTATTCCGGGACCATGCTGGCTTTCGCCTACGCTTCCGACGCCCTCTTCTCTTCGGACAAAAGCGCGGCGGACACTGTGTATTCCAGGTTAAGCGCCGGAGTCCGGCGCGACCTCGCCGCAAACTACGCCTACTGGAAGCAGTTCGAGGGTCCGGTAGCGGAAGCTTCCAATTCCGTCAACGACCGTTACCTGAAGGCCAACCACCAAAAGGAAGGCGTAAAAAGCTACGGCCGGATGGTCGATCTGCTCCTCGCCCTTCAGAGAAAGGAAAAGAAAACGTCAACATCTACTGACTAAAGTTAGTGGCATACAGGGGGCGATGGACAACGGGCAATGTCCCCTCGAGTATTTGGAGGCCATCCCTGGTCCTCACCCTCACGGAAACCGGACATGCGGAATAATCGCATCAGGGTTCTTCCGCTGGCTTTCGATGGAACCATACAGGCAGTAAGAAATTTTACGTCCGAAAGCTGCTGTAAACAGCTTGGCTATCGGCTGAGGAGAGGCGCACCGTCAGACGGCAAATGATCCGTCCATAAAGCGGCTTTCCATGGATAAAAAGGCAAAGGTGAACTTTGAACCATTTTCCCGAGGAGGAAAAAGGTGGACGAATGTTGTCGGGGTTGATCATGATTTCAATGGAAAGCCGCTTTACCCATTTGGCATTCTGGACTGTAAAACAAAAAGAGTATCTCTTTATGCGTGTAAAAGGGTGACTGTGGACACCATCGTGGACTGCCTAGCGGGAATTCCGATCCGGATTCATTAAAAAAAAGAGTAATGTAACTTTCCCATGTCTATTTTGCATATTTTCTTTACATTATTATAAGTATACTTTCAATAATAATTGATAAATATGAAGATTTATGGTATGTAAATCCCCAGTTTGCAAAAGCGTATAAACGTTTTGCATATTACGAATCAATGAAACGTTTAAAGCAAACCAGCCTGCGTAGAGTAATCGTTTTGACTGGGGCGCGTCGTGTAGGGA
>DAITAP010000066.1:0-10538 GCA_036824225.1 Caproicibacter sp.
GATGCTGACGTCGAATTCCCCGTTCCCGATATTCCGGAACGCCCTCATAAGCCTGGTAAGCGGCTTGACGACAAGATTCCGGATCCAGACGGAAAACGCCAGCACCAGCGCAAGAGTCAGCGCCGACATAATAAGAAGCAGAATCTTGTTTTCCCACAGACTTTTGGAAAGGGCGGCTTCCGGCTCAAAAACAATCAGGGTGGAATCCAGCATTCCGGACCATTCATAGGTAATGATGTACGTCCCCTCCGGAAATTTCAGCCGCACGAGTTCCGCCTCTTCCGTCGCCGAAATCCGGGGGCCGGCGAGCCCCCGGATTTCCCAGGCAATCGGAGATCCTTCCGGGACAACGGTAAGTCCGTTTTCCTCCCCAATCAGCATGGCCTGGGAATTCGGACCCGTCAGCTCGCGGAGGATATCCCGGATTTTCTGAATCGATATCTGAACATCTATGACGAATTCCCCGTTCCCCCCATTCAGGGTCCCGCCGTTTCCGGAGGACCCAATCAGGATATGATAGCCGCCGTCCTTCCATAAAAACGGAAGCGGCTGAAGCCGGGCCGCTTCGCTGATCGTCTCAAATTCGCTTTGATCCATTTCGGAAAGGATGGAGTCGCTGATTTTCATCCCGATGGAGGGAATATAGATGCAGTCGCTCTCGACAAACGTACAGGAGCTTTTCAGATCCATGATTCTGGAGCGGATCCGGTTGATCCGCTGAAAATAATCATAGTCCCCCTTCTCTCCTCCCAGAAGGGTAAGCTGGTGAAGATCACTGTCAGTAAAAATTTCCGACTGAAGCCGCATAATCTCCTGCATGTCCTGTTCCAGGCCCGAGAGGTAAAATCGGATCCTTGACTTTGAAAATTCCATTTCCTCCATCCGGGTTTTATTCTGAATGGAAATATTGACCTGCAGGCTGAAAGCATAAAGCGGCAGGATGAGGACAATAAAGGCAAGCATAATCCGGGCAAAAATGCCCGGTTTCCAGCCGGAAAGAAACTTCAGATGCTTTCGCATGGTGTTTCATCCTTCCGCGGCTTACATCTCCATAAATATCACATGAATTTCCTATTAATTATAGTGAATTATTTTATGTTGTCAAATGTATGCAGAATGTTCAGCCCTTGACGCTCCCCAGAACGATCCCTTTCGTGAAATATTTCTGCAGGAACGGATACACCAGCATGATCGGAAGCGCCGTGACAAACACCATGGCCGACCGGATGGTCGTGGAGGAAGCGAGCTGAATTTTCTCCTGGATCCGGAAATCCACATTGGAAAGGGCGATCTGCGTAAGGTCGATATGAAGGATGGACTGAAGATAGGTCTGCAGGGGATAATGCGACAGAGTGCTCATATAGACCATGCCGCCGAACCAGTCATTCCAGTGGCCCACCATGGTAAAAAGCATCACGGTGGCGAGGACTGGCTTTGAAATCGGGACAATGATGCGGAAAAGAATGGAAAAGTGGCCCGCCCCGTCGATGACGGCGGCCTCCGAAAGCTCTTTGGGAAGCTGGCGGAAAAAATTGAGCATGAGAATGCAGTTCCATACATTGGCGCAGCCGGGAAGCACCAGTGCCCAGATTGTATCATAAAGTCCGGTGAACTTCACGACAAGGAAAGTCGGGATCAGCCCGCCGTTAAAAAGTGTGGTAAAGAAAAAGTACCAGAGGTAATATTTGCGCGCTCGAAAATAGGAGGAATCCATGGAAAGCGGATACGCCATCAGGACAACGACAATCATCCGGATGGCCGTTCCCAGGATTACGCGCTCAACGGAAACGCCAAGGGAATGCCAGAAGACTTTATTGGCAAAGACGATCTCATAGGAAGCGGTCGTAGGCTCAATGGGCCAGAAGGACACTTTGCCGGCCGCCGCGTACTGCCCGGAGCTCAGCGACAAGGAAAGCAGATTGAGAATTGGCGCGACACACAGCAGCGCGAGCAGGATCAGAAAAATGAAATTAATTCCGTAAAAGATATCATAACCGCGGCTCCGGTTCAGGTTTCTTTGCTTCCGCATCGATATCACCATCCTAAAAGATTTCATAATGCGCGACTTTTTTCGCCAGAATATAGGATGTCACAATCAGCGCCATCCCGCAGACCGCGTTGAAAAGACCCATGGCGGCGCCAAGGGAATAGTCCCCTCCCTGGAATCCCTTGCGGAACACCAGTGTATCGATGACGTCGGCCACGCCGTAAACGGGGACGCTGTAGAGGTTATAAATCTGATCAAAGCCCGCGTTCAGGATCCCGCCGAGGGACAGCACCCCCTGCAGGACAATAATCGGCATCATTCCCGGAAGTGTGACGTGCCATGTCTGCTGCAGGCGGTTGGCGCCGTCCACCATGGCGGCCTCGTACAGCCCGGGGTCGATTCCTGTAATGGCCGCGAGATAAACAATTGTCGAAAAGCCGAATTCCTTCCATACGTTGGATCCTATCAGGATCGCGAGGAACGATCCGTTGTCCGTGAGGTAGTTAAACGGCTCCCTGCCAAACGACGCCCGAAAGCCGTTGATGACGCCGTCGGGGCCGAACAGGTTCGTGATAATGCCGGCCAGCACGACCCACGAAAGGAAGTGCGGCAGGTAAATCAGCGTCTGGACGGTGCGCTTTACAAAGACATTGCGAAGCTCGTTGAGCAGAATCGCGATGAGAATCGGGACAAAGAACATCGTCACAATTTTAAGGATGGAAATGCGCAGCGTGTTAAACAGGGCCTGGGAAAACGCCGGATCCCCGAACACCCGGTTAAAATTCGACCAGCCGACGAATTTCGACGTCCAGAAACCGCTGATTCCTTTGGACCAGTCATAATCCTCAAAGGCGATGATAACCCCGAACATGGGAAGATAGCAGTAGATAAACACGATGACGACCGCGGGAAGCAGCATCAGGTGTAGATCCCTGGTCGGCAGGAGCATGGTTCTCGGCTCCCTCTTCTTTTTTCTCAGGCGGGCTTTCCGCCCGGCAGCGGCTGTTTCAGTCACGGCAAATGCCTCCTTAAAAAATTCGATTTTCTGCGGTTCATGGCTCCAGGATAACTTCGGCCGGGATGCCGCCGCGGCATCCCGGCCGGATCGCTTCGGTTTCAGAAAAGCTCAGGTGGAAATCCGCCGGTTTATTTTCCGTTTTTCGCCATCCACTCTTCCGCTTCCCTGCAGGCGTCTTCGCCGCCGTTCGCCTTCACAAAATTAACATAGCTCTCAAAATATTCGTCGACCTTTCCGGTCAGGATCGCCTGGGTGAGATCCTTATTATACTCAGAAGACCAGTTCTGAGCGTTCGCCGAATAGGTCTTGGTTTCCGGCCCCCAGTAGGCGTCCGTTTTCCAGTCTCCGGTATTTTTTTTCGTCCGTTGAATGTCTTTGTCTACCGGCCCGTCCGGCTGGAAACATTTCCAGTAAGTAAAGTTAATCCACCAGTTCTCTCCGGACTTGCCTTTTTCTTTCCAGTCGACCAGGTATTTATAATAGTTGTCCCTGGCCGTCGCGGTCAGCTTGCTCGTATTCCCGGTCCGGAACGCGTCGATGGCGAGCTCTGTGTTTTTTAATTGGTTTTCCGGATCCTCAATGGAGCAGACACTGTTCCAGAACTCGGCCCATCCGCCTTTCTTTCCGCTCTGGTAGGCATTGTCCGTGATCCAGGACGGCTTCGGATCATTGAAAATCGCGGTGCCGAGGTTAAAAAGCTTCATGACAGCTTCCGGGTTCTTGCATTTTTTATTTACCAGGACAACGTTCGGATAGCTCGCTTCCGCGACATACGTCGGAGCCTTTCCATCGACCGTCGTCAGCGGGACCCAGACGCAGTCGCCTTCCGGATAAATTTTCAGCCAGTTATAGATTCCCGTGTTTCCGGCCATTCCCTGGGGAGATCCCGCGAAGACGCCCACTTTGCCATTAAGCCAGTCTTTTTCCAGTTCGGCATTGGTGTCCACGGCAAAATTTTTGGAGATCAGCCCTTCCTTATACCAGTCCGCAAAGGTCTGCCAGGTCTTTTTTACGCTCTCATTGGTGTTGGAAAGCATGAGCTTGCCGTCCTTTTTCATCCAGCGGCCACCTCCGGTACCATCGCTCACGGCGGGTCCGATGCCAACCGAAACCGTCTTATCCACTTCGATGCCATAAGTGTCCGGCTTTCCTCCCGGCTTTTTCGCGACGAACTGCTTCATGGCGTTGACAACTTCCTGAAAGTTCTTCGGCGTGTCAAGCCCGACTTTCTCGAGCCAGTCCTTCCGGATCCAGAAGCCGCTTCTCTTCGGGGTCCCCTGGATCTGCGTGGGAAGGCCCATCAGTTTTCCGTCGACGCTCCAGCACTGCAGGGCCTTCGGATCCTTCTCGAAGATGGCTTTTACCTGATCCGACGCGTATTTCTGATAGACGTCCGTCAGATCCCACACCTTTCCGCTCGAGATTTCCTTGACCGCCAGCGTCGTGTAGCAGGGAATGATGTCCGGCAGAGAATCGGACGCGGCCGCGATATTGAATTTCGTGTCAAACTCCGTACCGTAACTCGGAGCCGTCCATGCCTGCGTGACCTTGATGTTCAGTTTGTCAAGGTAGGTCTTGGTCCACCAGTTGTTGTTGACATCCTCTCCGGGGTCGAGCGTCATAAAGGAGGCGAATACCCGGCACGAAGTCAGGGAAATAGTCTCATCGTATTTTCCTAAAGGGTCAGCCGGCTCCTCCTTCGAGAGAGAAGATGCCGGCACCGAGCTCTCGGACGAGCCCTCGGACGGAACCTGCGCCTTACTGCCGGCCGTGCCCGCGTTGCCGCTGCAGGCCGGAAAAATGAGGGCGGCCGCCAGAATACAGCCGACGAGGGCGGGAAAACTTCCGCGCTTTTTCATATGCACTCCTCCTAAAGTTTTAGTGATATCATCTGTTTCCATTGTATTTTAGCACCTGTATTTTGTAAATTATAGAATACTAACCTTCCTGTCCTTTTTATAACTTCTTAAAAAGATGCCGAAACCGGATCAAAGCGGGCTGCCCTGTCCCCTTACTTTTTTTCTCGGCAGAAGACCGTACCCGATTTTCTCCCTTCGGTTCGTCTCGGACGCCTATAAGTCCCCCCCGACAGACCGGTTTCCGACCGGCGCCGACGGGCGGAGAAATGCCCTATGGGAAGAACCGTTTCCCTTTTAGGGCTTCCTCCGCCTTTTTCTTTCCCAGAAGAGAAAGCGTTTTCTTCCGTTCCGGATTCAGCCGAACTACTTTGGGTTATATGAAGAACTGAAAAGTTATATTTTTCATATTGCGGTCTCTGCCTTTTTCTTATAAAATAACAATATATAACATTTATTCTATTATTATCCTTTTATGTTCTTTCTAAAATCCCATTTTTAGGCACAAGGACTGCTTTTTGTACCTCTCAAAATGGATCCGTAAGCAAAGGAGGTGAGAAAAACTCAGAACGCCGGGAATCAGAGAAAAGTGCTGAAATGTTGAGAAGACATATCCCCGGGTGTTTGAAGGGGAACCCGTGGTATGGAAAATCAAAGACATATGGGAAAGGAACTGATTTTAAGATGAAACGGAAATCCTATCAAATCATATCCGTGGTTCTTACGATCCTCATGCTCTACACTACTGCCGGATTCCGCCGCGCTGCCGCGCATGCTGAGGAATTTCCAGGCAGGATCGATGACTTTAACGACAATTCATTTTCCGGCTGGTGGGGCAGCTCAAACTATGTCCTTACCGCGGAGAACGGGGAATTGAAGGGAAAGGTGGACAAAGCCAATAACTCATGGGCATCCTTCGGTTATAACTTTGATCCGCTTGATATCTCCGCAACTCCTTACATCAGTTTAAAAGTGAAGTCAGATATGGATTTTACGCTGAATCTGTCCGTATTTGACTCGGCTGGGAAATACACCTATCCAGAAGATGATCCGGCCAATCATTCTTACGAAATCATCGCCTCCCGTTATTATTCGACTTATACTTTCAATTTCAGCGGCAGGGATGGAAAAGTTGATCTGAAGCAGATAAAGTCCCTGAATCTCGTTCTGAATCCCGGTACTCCGGGAGCAGAAGGAACCGTATATCTTGATGATGTGAAAATAGGATCCCCGGCAGAAAGGACCCCTCAAATGATCGCGGTGCCGGAACAGCAGACTTATAAAAACGCTCCCGAGCAGTCCGTGCATCTTAGAGGAATTCAGGACGGGACAGAGAATACTCATCCCGTTTCCATTGCGGCTTCAAGTTCCAACCCCGATCTGATCCCTTCTGTTACCGTTGACTACAGCGGTGGATCCACGGGATTTTTAAAATACACTCCCAGTCCCGGAAAGTCAGGCATTTCGACAATCACGGTGTCCTTAACGGCCGCGGGGACAAACGCGGCGAAAACAGTGATGTTTGATATTCTCGTGGAAGACGAAATGGTTCCCAAAATAGATCCCATCGAAAATCAGACTGTGAAATCAGGGATTCCTCAACAGATAAGGCTAACCGGAATAGACGATGGGAACCCGAATGCCAGGCAGGGTCTAACCGTCGCGGCAGTCAGTTCGAATCAAAGATTGATTCCGAATCCTCACATTGAGTATACTTCTGACAACCGCTGGGGGCTGCTCAGCTATACTCCCGCGGCAGGCAAAAGCGGTACTTCCACAATTACGGTTACCGTTTCGGATCAAGCTGATAAGACAGCAAAAGCAAAAAAGAAAAGCATCTGCAAAATGCGCTTTCAGGTTCAGGTATGGAAAGAGATCAATCACGCTCCGGAAATGGATGTTCCAAAGGACATCACGGTTCTTGAGAACGAAGGGGAATGCTCTGTAAATCTTACCGGAATCGGAGACGGAGAGGAAGAAACGGAACAGGAACTGAATCTCACGGCAGAGAGTTCAAATCCCGACCTGATAAACCCAACGGTGGAATATCTTCCCGGATCTTCGAACGCAGTATTAAGATTTACTCCTGCTGCAGACAGGGTCGGAGATGCCGTTATCACTTTGCATCTTTCTGATCATGGAGGAAATTCACACAACAACGGGGATATGGCTGCGGACGTATCCTTTCAAGTTCATGTCCGGGCCCGCCCGGTAACTGGATTTGCCGACGATTTTGAAGACGGCATTCTGGATCCTTCCTGGACGAACTCGGGGGAAGGCTGTCACTTCGTTTCCGAGATTCAGGACGGAAACCTTGGAGTGCTGAAAATTGATATTGATAAGACCAAGACAAATAACCCCTGGGCCGGCTTATGGTACGGGATACCAGAGGAACTTGATCTTTCAGAGAACCCCTATTTAAGTATCCGGATGAAAACCGACACTCCTCCCACCGATATGTTGATTTTTCTCTGGGATGCCTATGGACATTACAACACGGCAAAGACGGTAAGGTACACGGTGACAGGGGAATACACGGAATATTACTTCGATTTCAGCGACAAACTCACACAGGGAGACGGCACACCGGTCGATCCTTCAAGAATTACGGCTCTTCTTTTCAATTTTGCCCCCGGCGCCATTTATACCGGTTCTTTTTTCTTCGATGATCTGAAAGTCGGCGATCAGGCCGACAGGCCGTTCCACCTTCCCGACATCACCCTGAACGGCATACCCGATTTTGCGATCGGCAGGAATGCGGGTATTCAGTCCTTTCCGCTCACGGGAATAAACAGCGGGCTGGAAGATCCGGACGCCGTAACGCTGACCGCGGAAAGCGACAACAAGGATCTGATTCCCGAAATCAATCTGGGAAAGGTGGAATCCGGGACAGCGGATCTGGAATTTACTCCGGCACAAGATAAAACAGGAAGCGCGGTTCTCACCGTCACCGCTTCCGCGGAAGGCGCAAACAGCAAATCCATTCATTTCCGGGTGGATGTGCTCGACCAGGAGGACGCGGATTCCTCTGCGGTCACGATAGACCCCGGGATTCAATATCAGGAAATCGATGGATTCGGCGCGTTTCTGGGAAGCGGACAGTTAAGCAGTGCAACGATGGACATGTACCTGCGCGGGGCGGAAGATCTCGGAATCTCCATGGCGAGATTCGGTATTATCGACACATCCATCGAACCTGTCAACGACAACAGCAGTCCGTATATCACGGACTATAGCGCTTTGAACTACAGCGCGCTTCCTCTGGATTTTATGAAAACACTGAAGGAAAAAACGGCAATTGACAAATATATTCTGACTTTCTGGTCCCCTTCCAGCTGGATGAAAAAAAACAAATGGAGCAGCGCCGAAAGCTGGGCTTCCAATAACAGGCTGGACCCGGAATATTATGAGGAATACGTGGAGCAGCTGATTGCCACACTTGAGGCTGTGAAGGAAAAAACAGGCATCGACCTTTACGCCATCAGCCTGCAGAATGAGCCTGAGTTCAACGAACCCTACGCCTCCTGCGTCCTCAAGTGGAATGAATACAGGGATCTCATCAAAACAGCAGGTCCAAGGTTCCGGGAAGAAGGCATAAAGACCAAGATTTTTATGCCGGAAGCATTGTGGGCGCAGGGAAATATCGATGAGTATGTCAATACATTGACTTCCGACCCGGAAGCCGCGGAATATGTCGATATCGTCGCCGTTCATGATTATGACGAAGACGGGATTCATGTAGGCGGAACCGGAGCGTCAAACTGGAAAAAGACCTACGAGCTTGCTCAGAAACTTCCCAACGGAAAAAAGACCTGGATGACCGAAACCTCAGGTTATCCGAACAGCTGGGATGGAGCTATCACCCTGGCTGCCAATATCTATACCGCGCTCTACTATGGAAACACCAGCGGATGGGTATGGTGGTCCCTGAACGCTTCTCCTTCGTCCGCCGCTTATGGGCTTCTGGTAAACGGAGAACCTACCAGCCGTTATGAGGTCTCCAGGCAGTTTTATCAATTTATTAAACCCGACGATCGAAGAATAAAAGCCGAATCCATAGATCCGGATATTTTGAGCCTCGCGTTTGAAGATCCCGCGGAACAGAACCTGTCCGTAATTCTGATCAACCGAAGCTCAGCGTCAAAATCAGTGAAGATTCAGTCAGACGCTTCCCTTCCGGATTTATCCGAGCGCTTTACGACCTCAGACAACAGGATGTTCGAACGGGGAAATCCCGGAACGAATGGGACAGTGCTTCTTCCCCCAAGCAGTATTACCACTCTGAGCAGCAGATTTTTAAATCAGGGAGAAGCGCCTTCCATTCCCGAAAACCTTACCGCGTCCGAGATAACCGATACGTCCGTAACATTGTCATGGGACGCTTCGACAGACGATACGGGCGTTCAGGAATACGAGATATACAGCGGATCCAGACTCATAGGGAAAACATCCGACACAAGTGATACGGTTACCGGCCTAAGTCCCGCGTCGGAATATGACTTTACCGTCGCGGCAAGGGATCAGGATGGAAATACTTCCGCTGTCAGCGGCGCTGTCTCCGTAACAACCTTACCTAAGGACACAGCCTCCCCCGTGATTACACTCAAAATAACCAGCCGGGAAACAGATAACGCGGTCTTTCAGATATCCGGCAGCCTGAATGAACCCGGAACGGTCAAGGTAAATGGCATTCCGACGGACCTTTCCGACCAATATTCTTTCCATACTTCCATAATTTTAAAAAGCGGATGGAATTTGATTCACATTGAGGCAAGGGATGTTTCCGGAAACCGGGCAGACGCGGCGATTCGTGTCAAACTTGCTAATCAGAAAAAGCCCGGAAAACCAGAGAATCCTGGGAAAGCCGCGGCAACTGATCAGAGGGCGGAACCGCAGAAATGAAAAAGCAGGAAATAATTTTTCATAAAGTTTCATTTTTCGTTTCTGGGAAAGCGATGTATTTTGAGAATCTCCGGCAGTTCTGTAAAATAAAAGCCTCATGAGGCGGTAATTTATGGTTAATTGTTCACATCTCTTTACTTTATCTTCGATTGTTTTATAATTGATGTATTGTTTTAACTTCAAGGGATCGACTGAAGAGAGGAGAAAAATTCATGATGAAATCAAGGGGCATTCTAAGGTTAACGGACTCTCTGGGACATATTCTCCTGCCGGAAGATATCAGGCGGGAACTCGGGATCCATGAAAACGACCTTGTGGAATTTCTTCTGCAGGGCGACCAAATCATTTTAAAAAAGTGTGATTCTTCCATTCCGTGCACGAAAAGCGCCGACGTTTCTTAAATCAAAAGCCCGTTTCGACATCCTTCCGCCATCGCGGTTTATCCGTATGAAATTATGATTTCAGAAATTCGCGCCATTCAAATTTTCCGCTTTTTCTTCCCGTAAATTGATTCCTTTCTTCTGGTGATTTCCGTTCCTTTGATGAAAAGACCTTGAGAAAGGAAGATCGGATTTTGTCAATCCCCCCGAAAGTGAGGCAGGCGGTATACCGCCTGCCTTTTTTCCTGAAGTCCGACAGTTAAGAATAAGGTCAGATCCGGATTATCTTTTCCGTTTCCGGAAGCAGGAAAAGGGACAGGATTTCTTTATTCACTTCCCCGACCTCTTGGGATTTTATCGACTCGTGGAGGTCAGAATCCAAACTTACCCCGTCC
>DAITAP010000067.1:0-2771 GCA_036824225.1 Caproicibacter sp.
AGGTTGCCGGGACGTTAAGCGGAGGCGAGCAGCAGATGCTGGCCATCGGCCGCGCCATGATGAGCGATCCCAAAATGCTGCTGCTGGATGAGCCGTCGATGGGGCTTTCTCCCCTGCTGGTAGGGGAGATCTTTGACACGATACGGAAAGTAAATGAATCCGGCGTTACCGTTCTCCTGGTTGAGCAGAACGCGAAAAAGGCTCTCGAGATAGCAAGCCGGGCTTATGTACTGGAGACCGGAAATATTGTCATGCAGGGAAAGGCGTCTGAACTCGCAAATAACGAGAAGGTACGCCGGGCTTATCTTGGCGGATGATTCTGACTCATAAAGAAACAAGGTGGGACTGCCGCAGAACGAAAGTTTTGCGGCAGTCCCTTTCCTTTGCTGAAAACTCTGCGAAAGAATTTCTCGGTGGACCCGGCAACGCAAAGCGCCGACGTTTCATTGCCGCCCGAAATCTTTCCGTTTTCAAGATTTCTCTCTAGGGAAACGGTTCTTTTTGACACAAAATCCGTGTGCTAATAAATAAATCAAAAAGCCGGAGCAGTCATTCCCGAAAGGAATTCGGCTGCTCCGGCTTTTTCAGGCCGTTTTGCAAAATACCCTGATTCTGCTTTTTATTCCCGCTTTCCCTGCTCTAATCAGGGGCGGGCTTCATAGCCGAGCGTTTTCTGCAGCCGGATAAAAAAGCGGTTTTTCTCAAACAAGATAGAAAGGGGAAGTCCCAGCACGGCAAGGACCAGAAGTTCTGATCCGCCGACCGACAGCGCCGTTGCCAGAAATTCCGCTGAGGTAAATCCTTTCGGGGAGAGAAAAGTGATTTCAGCTCCTACGATAACCGCATTGACGATAACAGGCGGCAGAAAGGAGAGAAAGGGAATCCCCTTGATGCGGAACCGGCGGAGAAACCGGGAAAGCAGGGCCGCGAGAAAGGTTGCGGCTGTCCCGAAAATCATGTCGGCAGGGCCATAACTGCTGAAAAGATTTGCTACAAGGCACCCGACAGTCAGGCCTGGAACCGCCGCGGGCAGATAGGCGGGAAGAATGGTCAAGGCCTCTGAGAACCGGAACTGCACCGGAAGATAGGCAAGCCCCGGGATGGCTGCGAGAAGAGTTAACACAGCGTAAGCCGCTGCGATCATGGCGGCCGCTGCGATCTGGCTGAGACGCCAGGACTGAGATTTCACCTGAAAATTACCTCCGTAGTCTGGTTTTAGGTCAGGATTTTGCGACTGACCGGCTGGTTTTCCAGCCTGTTTTTGTTTTGGATGTTGAAATCATTTTGTCTTACGTCCGATTTCCGACAGCAGGGTGGGCCTTTCTGGGAACAGATTCCTTTTCAATCAGCACGCGGGCGATGCGCCGTTCCTCCATTTCCGCGACCGTCAGAGTCAGACCTTTCACTTTGACGCGGGGATGTTCATTTGGCTTTGGGATCCGGCCGAGCTTCTCCATAATCAGTCCGGCGATGGTGTCGTAATCCCCTTCCGGAAGTTCTACGCCTGTGAGGTCAGAAACCTCGTCGACCGGAGTCGTCCCATCCACGCTGAAGCGGTTGTCGCCTTCCCGCTGGACTTCTTCATCCTCATTGTCGTATTCGTCCTGAATATTGCCGACAATGGACTCGAGGAGATCCTCCATTGTGATGATTCCCTCGGTTCCCCCGTATTCGTCCACGACGACGGCGATCTGAAACCGGCGCGCCGTCATTTCCGAGAACAGCTCGCTGCACGGCTTGCTTTCCGGAACAAAATAGGCGGGGCGCATCAGGTTTGTGATGCGGACGTCAGAATCGATCGGAGCCCCAACGTATTTCAGCAGATCCTTTACATAGATGATGCCGAGGATGTTGTCGAGATCCTCATGATAGACGGGAATGCGGGAATACCCTTCCCGCATGGACAGATCCACCACATCCCTGACGGAAGCGGAATCCTCCACGGCGCCGACCTCCGTGCGGTGGGTCATGGCTTCGCCAACCGTGCTGTCGCTGAATTCGAAAATGTTGGAGATCATGTCCTTGGCGTCTTCGTCCAGGACGCCCTTTTCCTCCCCGGCGTCCACCATCATCAGGATGCCTTCCTCCGTGACGGTTGGTTCGGAGGAATTCGGATCAATTCCAAAAAGACGCAGCACCGCGTTGGTGGAGGCGGTAAGGATGGAAACAATCGGCCGGAATATGATGGCGGTTGCGCACAGAGCTCCGGCAAATTTCAGGGACATTTCTTCGGCTCGCGCCGTAGCGATTTTCTTCGGGACCAGTTCGCCGAAAATCAGCGAAAAATAGGAAAGGATCAGCGTAATGAGAAAGGAAGAAAGCCCTTTGGTAAAGGAAGGAGAAAACGGAAGAAAAGATAACTGCTGGGCCAGCCCGTCCGAAAAGTTCTCGGACGCCGCCGCTGACGAGAGATATCCGGCCAGTGTGACGCCAATCTGGATGGTAGAAAAAAAGCGGCTGGAATTCGCGGTCAGCTTTACAAGTTTCCGGGCGCTTGTATTGCCTTCCTGTGCGAGCTTCTCAATTTTGACGTCGTTGAGCGAGACAACGGCAATTTCGCTTGCGGCGAAAAAGGCGTTTATCAGAGTCAGAACAACCAGCAGAAGCAATGGAACCGCCGGATGGGCGGGATGGAAAGCGGCGCCGGATAGCGCCAGAAACAACGGAATTCCTGAACCGTCAGGTTCGGGTGACATACATTTACCCCTTTCGGAAATGGAATCGCAGAGAGAGAATACCGTGAATGAAAACTAGAGAAATGAAAACTAGAG
>DAITAP010000067.1:2781-8395 GCA_036824225.1 Caproicibacter sp.
AAACGGCAGAAGCTGTTTCTTCTCGTAAACTCTCTTTTTCACCGATACTATTGTATAATTTTCTGAAAGAACTGTCAAGTAAGGCGGAGGAATGCCGGGGTGCCGGGGCCGAACGGCCCCGGTATTTGAAAAGGCAGGGGAAAGGGTGTATAATAAACACGTGTTTTGCAATTTCTGGAAGCC
Source organism: Caproicibacter sp. (assembly GCA_036824225.1). Classification (GTDB taxonomy): domain Bacteria; phylum Bacillota; class Clostridia; order Oscillospirales; family Acutalibacteraceae; genus Thermocaproicibacter. The sequence goes on from DAITAP010000067.1 coordinate 2,965, forward strand.
GGTTTTTTCCCGGCATGATAGGGAGGCCGTCATGAACGAAAAGCAAAGAATAGAACAGATTCAGGATACGGTTCACGACAACCTGGAACATGTGTTCGGAGTTTCCCTGGAGAACGCAACCAACGAACAGTGCTACAAAGCGGTCGCCCTCACGGTGCGGGACCGGATGGAAAGGGCCCGGAGCGCGTTTGCGGAAAAAGCGGAAAAGGAACATGTCAAGCAGATTTATTATCTCTGCATGGAGTTTCTGGTCGGCCGGTCACTGAAAAACAGCCTCTACAACTTAAAGCTGGAGGATTCCTACCGCCGCGCTCTCGCGGGAATGGGACTTAAGCTGGAGGATCTTTATGAGGAAGAGCCGGACGCCGGTTTGGGAAACGGCGGACTGGGCCGTCTTGCCGCCTGTTTCATGGATTCCCTCGCGACCCTCGGGTACCCCGCGACGGGATATTCGCTCTGCTATGAATACGGCATCTTCCGTCAGAAGCTGGTTGACGGCTGGCAGACGGAACTGCCGGATTTCTGGCTGCCGGGCGGGAAAATCTGGCTTCGGGCCGAACCGGAAAAGAGCGTGGAAGTCCGTTTCAACGGCCATATCGAAGAATACTGGAACAACCATTTTCACATTGTGAACCATAAGGATTTTACGAAAGTTATCGCTGTGCCGTATGACATGAACATCGCAGGGTACGGCGGAAAGGGTATCAGTCGCCTTCGCCTGTGGAGAGCCACAAGCGCTGATTTCGACATGAAGCTTTTTAACGGCGGGAATTATATGCGCGCCATGGAGCAGAAGGCCATGGCGGAGATTATCACAAAGGTCCTCTATCCGGACGATAATCATGTGGAAGGGAAAAGCCTGCGTCTTTCCCAGCAGTATTTTCTGGTTTCCGCCGCCGTGCAGGATATTATCCGGCATCACCTGTTTACCCACCGCACGCTCGACAGTCTTCCGGAAGTCGCGGCGATTCATCTCAACGATACGCATCCCGTCCTCGCCATTCCGGAAATGATGCGCGTGATGCTCGACGAGTGCGGCTACGGATGGGATGACGCGTGGGATATCGTGCAGAGCGTATTTGCCTACACGAACCATACCGTGATGCCGGAAGCGCTGGAGTGCTGGGGGATCGACCTGTTCCGGATGCGTCTGCCGCGAATTTACCAGATTATTGAGGAAATCAACCGCCAATTCTGCGCCGGCATGCACAACCGCTGCGTAGACGGCTACAAAGTCGGACGCATGGCCCCCTGGAATGACGGTTACATTAAGATGGCGAATCTCGCCGTGGTGGGAAGCCACAGCGTGAACGGCGTTTCCAAACTGCACAGTGAGATTTTGAAAAATCGGATATTCCATGACTTTTATACAGAAATGCCGGAAAAGTTCACCAGCGTGACAAATGGAATTGCCTATCGGCGCTGGCTCTGCCAGGATAACCCCGGCCTGACGGCGCTCCTCAAGGAACTAATCGGCAGCGGGTTTGTGCTGGACGCGTCCAAACTTGAGGATCTTCTTGCATACCGGGATGATCCGTCCGTCCTCCAGAATATGGGGGAGGTAAAACGGGAAAACAAAATCCGCTTTTCAAATTATGTCAAACGGACCCAGGGGATTATGATCGATCCGGATTCCATCTTCGACGCGCAGGTGAAACGCCTGCACGAGTATAAACGCCAGCACCTGAACGCCCTGCAGATTCTGATGGATTACCGGCGGCTTCGGGAAAATCCCGGAGCGGACTTTACGCCGCGGACCTATATCTTCGGGGCGAAGGCTGCCGCGGGGTATTATTTTGCCAAGCAGATTATCCGCTTTATCGTCAATCTGGGCAAGACCATCAACGCGGACAAGCGGGTGAATCAGAAGATGAAAGTCGTTTACCTGGAAGATTACCGCGTGACCCTGGCGGAGCTATTGATGCCGGCGGCGGACATCAGCGAACAGATTTCGCTCGCCGGAACGGAAGCTTCCGGCACGAGCAACATGAAGATGATGATAAACGGCGCGGTGACGCTGGGAACCCTGGACGGAGCGAACGTGGAGATTCGGGACGCCGTGGGAGAGAAGAACATGATCCTTTTCGGGATGAATGCCGGGCAGGCGGCCGAACTGAAGCGCGCCGGCTACCGGCCCCAGGACTTCGCGGGCCGTATTCCGCGGATGGGCGACGTCCTTCGGGAAATGAGCTCGGGATTCTGCGGCGTGAGTTTCCGCGATATCTCGGATTCCCTTCTGGGGAGCGACCCGTACATGGTCATGGCGGATTTCGCCTCCTATGACAAAGCGCGCAGGAAATCCGCGGATCTGTATGCGGACCACGAGGCCTGGCAGAAAATGTGTCTCATCAATGTCGCGAAGGCGGGGCGCTTTTCTTCCGACCGCGCAATCCAGGAATACGCACGGGATATCTGGCATGCCGATCCGATTTCTGAATTTCAAAAAAAGCCGTAATTCGGCCCGGAGGTTTCTTCTCTTTGACACTGTTTGATTCACGCGATCCCGCCTGCCGCTGCCCCGTGGGGGCGGTCTCCGCCGGGACGAAGGTCCATTTCAGGATTACACTTCCGCGCGGCTGGCACTGTTCCGCCGCGCGCCTTGTTCTGAAAAACGGTCTGACCGGGGACAAGCCGGAACGGGGAATGTTCTGGTGCGGGAAAGACGGGGAAAAGGTGGAGTGGTGGGAATGCGATTTTACGCCGGAAACGCCCGCCCCGTATTTCTACCGGTTTGACCTCACAACGGTCCGGGGCAGGATGGTGATCGGCCGCGGACCGTACAACAGCGCCGTTTCTGTCCAAAACGCCGCTCCCTGGCAGCTTACGGTCTATGGCCGCTCCTTTCAGACGCCGGACTGGTTCCGCGGGGGAGTGGCGTATCAGATTTTTCCGGATCGGTTTTTCTTTTCCGGTGAGAAGAAAGCAGACGTCCCTTCCGACCGCAGAATACGAACAGACTGGGGAGGCCAGCCGGAATGGAGGCCCGGTCCGGACGGGGAAATAAAAAACAACGACTATTTCTGCGGAGATCTGCGCGGAATTGAGGAAAAACTCCCTTATCTTCGCTCTCTCGGCGTTACCTGCCTTTACCTGAACCCTGTCTTCGAAGCGCATTCCAACCACCGGTATAATACGGCAGATTACCGGAAGATCGATCCGCTGCTGGGCACGGAAGAGGATTTTCGGAGGCTTTGCGATTCCGCGGGCAGATTCGGAATCCGCGTGCTGCTGGACGGGGTCTTTAACCATACGGGGAGCGACAGCGTCTATTTTAACCGGGAACGGCGCTATCCCGGGCCCGGAGCGTATCAGTCGAAGCAGTCTCCCTATTTTTCCTGGTACCGTTTTCGAAAATGGCCGGATGAGTATGAAAGCTGGTGGGGCTTTAAGACCCTTCCGGATGTGGACAGCAGAAATCCGGACTATGACCGCTTTATCTGCGGCAGGGACGGCGTCGTGCGCAAATGGCTCCGGGCAGGAGCCGCCGGATGGCGCCTGGATGTTGCGGACGAACTTTCGGATTCGTTCCTCGGCAGTCTGCGGGACGCGGCGAAGTCTGAAAAAAGCGATGCCCTGATTCTCGGCGAGGTCTGGGAGGATGCTTCCAACAAGGTTTCCTATGGAAAACACCGCCGGTATCTTCTGGGCGGGCAGCTGGACAGCGTGATGAATTACCCGTTCCGGGAGGCCATTCTCGGGTTTTTGAAGGGCGGAAACGCCGAAAACTGTATGGAGTGTATCCTGTCCATCCTCGAAAATTACCCTCCTCCGGCTGTCCATACCCTGCTCAACAATATCGGAACGCATGACACGGAGCGCGCTCTCACCGCCCTCGCGGGAGAACCCGCGCGCGGACGCGGACGCCGCTGGCAGAGCGGGCAGCGTATGACGCCGGAAGAACGCGAGTCCGGTCTCAGGCTGATGCGCCTCGCGTCGTTTCTCCAGTTTACTCTCCCCGGGGTTCCCTGCATTTACTACGGGGATGAAGCGGGAATGGAAGGATACCGCGATCCGTTTAACCGCGCCTGCTATCCCTGGGGAAAGGAAGACGCGGGGCTTTTAAAATGGTACCGGAAGCTGGGACACATCCGTTCGAGGGTTTCCTGCCTCAGGGAGGGTGAGTTTATCCCGATTTTTGCAAAGGGAGCGGGGATGGCCTATCTGCGCCGGGACAAAAAGACCGCACTTCTGTGCGCGTTGAACCGCGGGAAAACGGAAATCGGGGCAGTCCTTCCGGATCGATGGACAGACGCGGAACTCCTTTTCGGAAAGAAGCCGGATGCAAAGGGAAAGCTTACTCTTTCTCCCGTATCCTGCACCTGCCTTTTAAGGAGGGCAGCTTCCCCGGATGACAGGATCCACTGACTTTCTGCCCAAAACCTGTCCGCCTGTCTTTCTCTCTGGCGGAGCGGGGAAAGCCGGTCGTTGATATTTCCTCCTGCCCGTGATACAATAAAAAACCGGCAGCAGAAGTATTCTGATAAAAATATCTGGAATTTTGCGGTCGGAGGAATTTCATTGCAGAACGTAAAAATCACGGCGGACAGCACCTGTGACCTTTCAGGACCGCTTCTTCAAAAGTATGACATTTCCATTTCTCCCCTTTCCATTAATATGGGAGATAAAACCTACCATGACGGGGTGGATATTCACCCGGATGACCTGTATGGGTACGCGGAAAGGACTGGAAGACTTCCCAAGACAGCCGCTGTGACCAAACAGGAATATCTCAGACTTTTTACGCCCTATGTGGTCGCGGGGCGGAGTGTAGTGCACTTTACCATCAGCAGTGAAATGTCGAGCTGCTATCAAAATGCCGTCAGCGCCGCAGCAGAGCTGGAAAATGTCTATGTTGTGGATTCCCGAAATCTCTCGTCTGCCATCGGCCTGCTTGCCATCCGCGCCTCGGAGCTTGCCGCCAGAGGGGCGGACGGCGAAGAAATCAAGAAGAGGATGGATAGGGACAGGGAAAAGCTGGAGACCAGCTTCGTAATCAGCACGCTTCGGTATCTTTCGAAGGGCGGACGCTGTTCCGCCGTTGCCGCGCTGGGTGCAAACCTCCTTTCCCTTAAACCTTGCATTGAAGTAAAGGGGGGAAGGATGACCGTAGGGAAGAAATACCGCGGTAAGTTGGAAAAATGTCTTGAGCGGTATGGGAAGGATCGGCTGTCCGGGAGGAAAGATCTTGATCTGGAACGCTGTTTCATTACGCATTCCTCCCTGCCGCCCTATGTCGCCGCCCGTGTCCGGAACCTTGTCAGAGGGTATGTCCCGTTTCAGGAAATCCTTGATACGGATGCGGGCTGCACCGTCTGCAGCCACTGCGGGCCTGGAACGCTGGGAATTCTGTTTTTCAGGAAATAGGCGCCGCTTAATGATGACTTGACTTTTGTCTGTCAATCGGGTAAGATAAAAACCGCTGCGAGCAGGC
>DAITAP010000067.1:8420-10078 GCA_036824225.1 Caproicibacter sp.
GGGAGACCGCGCGGCTCTGCAAACCCTATTCGGAGCAACACCGCAGAGGGACATTCAGCGCCTGCCCGGCGCGTCCCGAGAAGGTGGCATCGAGCCGGAATGGCAACATTCGGCCAAGATAGATGGTCGTCCAAGACAGAACTCGGCTTACAGGCCTGGTCGCATAAGAGTGGAAAAAACCGCTGGCTGCACGGTCCGATCCTTTTGGGGATTGCCAAAGTGGACCGGCGGTTTTTTGCTGTTCCGGCGAAATTCTATAAAAAAAGTCAACTGCCGCCTGCTTTCGTCGGCGGCTTGCAGGACAATAGACAAAAATCCATAAACTGCGCTTTGCGTAGAGAGGGACAGCTTTGCTGCCTTTGCCGAAGGAAACCCGTGGGAAGGAAGGCCGGCTAGTTACCAACGCCTTTCCCTCTGTAGTGCGCTGGGTGAAATTCTGGTTAAGAGAGCAAAGACAGCGGGAATCCTTTCGCTATAAACACCCAATATCCGTGACTTAAAATGCCGCAAAACCCCCTCCGCAGAGGATTGCGAAAAATGAAAGAACAAACGGCCTGACACGGCCTTTCCCTTTGGCAAATGGGATTCCGGCCCGGATTCGTTAAAAGGGCGGATGCCGGTTTTACCTGCGGAAAAAGGAGAGAAAAATAATATTTGATTTTCTAAGACGCGGAATAAAGAACAGATACCCGGTGAACGGTCAGGCGCCGATGTACGCCGGACAAAACCGGAAAAAGCCCAGGGCGATTGCGTTTGTCGACTATGAGCACTGGCTGTTTGCCCTGCAGGATCAATACCGGATGAAGCCGGATCCCTTAAGCTGGGCAAATGAGTTAAAACGCCGTTATGATTTAAATGACATCCGCTTCTTCGGCGATTTTTCCCAGGAAGCGATGAGCAGGGAACTTGTCAGAATCCGCCAGGTATCGAATCAGATTATTGAAACGAAAAACAGCAGCGGAAATTATAAAAAGGACTTTACGGATTTTATCATGCTGGATGCTGTCTATCAGGCGGCGTTCTTTTCCAGGAAAACGAATGTTTTCATTCTTTTTACGGGCGACGGACATTTTAGCTCCGCAGCGTCTTTCCTGAAAAATACCCTGGGGAAAACCGTTCTGATCTACGGAGTCAGAAATTCGTTCAGCAATGTTTTGAAGGCATCGGCTTCCTCCTGGGTTGAAATTCCTGCCGGAAACGTCAGGGATTCCTGTCAGTGCATTTTAGAATATATCTCCTTTGTGGACAGCAGGGGAAATGGATTCCGTCCGACTTTCCGGAACACGATCCGTGCGGTTTCAGAGCATAATAATCTGGATGAGAAAACGGTGTCCGCTTCCCTCAGGCATCTGATTGACCTCGGATATATTGAGGAAAAACTGGAAACCGTCAAATCTCAAAAACAGCTGCGGGTTCTGGTTGTGGACTGGGATAAGGCGGTTCGGGACGGAATCTGGAAAACAGACAATTCCGGCGGGTCAACTGCCGCAGACTAAAGTCATCAGCATGCGGGGGGCAATGGATAAAGACCATGTCCATGAACGGCGATTTGTGGAGAGAGAGAAATCTTCGCCTATTTGCCAGAACAGCCTGTGTCTCCCGCTTTTTTTTTGCGTTTTGGTCTGTCTTGAGCTGTTTTATCTTTTCCTGCATCTCGG
>DAITAP010000067.1:10088-10498 GCA_036824225.1 Caproicibacter sp.
TCTTATGGAAATTCGGAATTCCGGAATGATGTACCTTGTGAAACTGGGCCCATGCTTTCCGGTAGTTTTGAATCGCATTGGCCTTGGTTAAGCTGTCAATGCGTTTGTCTCGCAGAAAGAAATACCTGGCAGACATTTTTTTTGCGTTTTGGTCTGTCTTGAGCTGTTTTATCTTTTCCTGCATCTCGGTATCATGCTTTTCTTCTTTTTTTAACTGATAGATCTTTTTATTCAACGCGACCATTTCGTTATAAACAAATCGGCTGGTATCAGAGTTTACTTTGATGATTGTCTTCTGCGCAGAACTGGGGTAAATCCGCATTTTAAGGCCAAAGTGGTATTGCAATTCTTTCATGGTTTTCACTTTCTTTTTCACCTCCTGTCTGTTATAATTATACCATAATTCAATG
>DAITAP010000068.1:0-6573 GCA_036824225.1 Caproicibacter sp.
CCCAGATCGTTCTCCTCGACTCCGATTTCGCGAGCATGCCGGCCATCGTGGCGGAAGGCCGCCGGTGCATCAACAATCTCCAGCGCTCCGCGACACTGTTCCTCTCGAAGGCGATCTTTTCCGCCGTCACCGCCCTGATGTTTCTTTTTCTAAACTGCAATTACCCGTTCCAGCCCATTCAGTTTACGCTCATCAACGCGGTTACCATCGGTATCCCGTCGCTTTTTCTGGGCCTTGAGCCCAACCGGGAACGCCTGCACGGGAAATTCATTGTCAACATTCTGGGAAAGGCCCTTCCGGGCGCGCTGACCATGTCGGCCAATATCGCGGCCCTCGCGGCACTTTCCAATGTCTGGGGGCTTACTGATCCGGAGATCTCCACCCTGGCGGTTATCCTGACCGGCTTTACGGGACTCCTCGTCCTCTTTCGGGTCTGCTCCCCGCTTCGGGCGGAACACGCCGTCCTTTTTCTCTCGATGTGTGCGCTTTTTTTCCTGGCTCTTCTTTTCTTCCCGTCGCTTTTTGAGGTAACTTCCTTTACCCTGCCGATGTATCTTCTCCTCCTTCCGACTCTTCTGCTTGCTTCCTGCCTGATGCCGGTCCTTGAGCGGGCCGCGGAATCCGCCGTCCGGAAATTAACGCGGCGCCGGAAATCCCGGCTGTCAGCATCCGCCGACTAAAGGAAGCAGCATACGAAAAGGGGGGTAGGCAATGGACCAACAGACAATGTTCATTGCCTACCCCCCTTTTTGTAGACAGGGACCGCTTCACCGCGTTTCCCGAAAGCAGTCAGATTTTTAAGGAAGGCTTTTAAAGTTTCCCGGCGCCCTTCCTTGAGGGATCTTATATCTTTTGTTTTTCTTACGGCCGAATCCGCGGAAATCCCGTCCCCTCTTCATGAAACGGCGGGATATACTTTTTATCCGCGGAGGACCTCTCCTGGACAAAGCCGTCGAGATTTAACGAAAAAAGCCTTTCTTCCACTTTCCGGTATTCCCGCGCCGTAACGCGGCGGTCAAGTCCAGGAAAATCAGCAGCCCTTCCGCACGGCACATACTGGGCCATCAGGCTGACCGGCACGCCCGGCGGGAGATTCCCCGCCAGCCATTCCAGAACGGAGATGGAATTCCGGGCATGCCCGGACAAGCGTTCCTCTCTTCATCAGGCCGTCCGGCCCGTAGACGGCGGGGCCGGTCTGCCCCACCATCTCCAGCACCGCGGCTTTTGCCGTTTCAAAATAGTCCGGGGCGCCGGAGAGGGTTTCCGCCAGCTTATCGTCCGCGTATTTAAAATCCGGCAGGTAAATGTCCACATGGCCCTTTAACGCCCTCAGGGTTTCGAGGCTTTCATATCCCCCGCAGTTATAGACGACGGGGACGTCCGGTTTCCAGACGGAAAGGGCGCGAAGAACAGCGGGAACAAAGTGAGTCGGCGTAACCAGGTTGATGTTGTGGGCTCCCTTTTCTACAAGGCTCCGGAAAATTCCGGAAAGCTCTTCCGGGGAAACTCTCCTCCCGAATTTCCGCTCCGTGCTGATTTCATAATTCTGACAATAGGCGCAGCACAGGCTGCACCCGGTAAAAAATACGGTTCCGCTTCCCTGCGTACCGCTGATGGGAGGCTCCTCCCAAAAATGGAGGGCGGCCCTCGAGACGACGGCGTCGGCACCCATTTTGCAGTACCCGTTCCCGGAAGCCGGACCCCGGAACGCCCCGCAGTGCCGGGGGCAGAGGCAGCAGCTTTGAATGATCACGGGTTTTCTTCCCCCGCAATCCCCAGAAAAGCGGAAAGGCCTCCGCGCTTTTCCCCGGCCGCACGGTGGGAAAAGAAGCGATCCGCATGGCATTTCGTGCAGATTCCGGCCTCCGTGATCGATTTTTCCGGCACGCCCGCCGACTCGAGGATACGGCGGTTTGCTTCCCAGAGGTCAATATAGGACTTTTCTCCGACGCCGCCGCGGATAAACCCTTCGGGGCCGATCTCCTTCATCGACGCGAACACGTCCCGCACCGGCGGATCCACTTCAAAGCAGCATGGGCCGATGGAAGGGCCGATCCCGGCAAGGAGCTTCTCCGGACGGCTGCCGAATTCGCGCTCCATGGTCATCACGGCCGCTTTCCCGATTCGAAGCGCCGTCCCCCGCCACCCCGCGTGCGCGAGACCCACGGCCCGGTGCTCCGGATCCAGAAGGAAAATCGGAACGCAGTCTGCGGTATGAATGACAAGCGTGACTCCCGGGGTATTGGTCACGAGGGCGTCGGCGCTCTCCGGGAACGGAGGCCGGAAAATTCCTGTTCCACGGTCCGCGGCCCCCACGCGGAGCACCCGGTCACTGTGAACCTGCACGGCGGAAACCAGCGAAGAAAAAGGAATTCCCGCGGCCGCACAGAGCCTGTGGTAATTTTCGAGCACGTTTTCGTCCGGATCGCCGCGCCCGAACGCCAGGTTCATCGACGAAAACGGCCCGCCGCTGACCCCGCCTCTCCGCGTCGAAAACGCCTGACGGACAAAAGGATACTTTTCGAACTCCGGGAACCGAAGGTACTCGGTTTCTCCCTGACAGATTCGTTCCATCTTTCCAAGTTGATTTCCCATGTGGCGCCCCCCTTGCCGATTCCCGACGATTGTACCACAGGGAAGGCCTCCCTTTCAAGCAGAAGCCCATTTTTCATTTTTTCTGCCCAAAGGGGCATATGCCAGCTGGCTGCTTTTTAAACTATCCCTTCTCAATCCGATTCATTTCGTCGCACATCATAAGAAAAGTTCCTACTCCGTGCAGATCATTGACGCTTGTGGGACGCCGAATATAATAGTCGTAATCCCCAATTCCTGTGCCGATACATACGTTTCCAATCTTCACTCCACCATTTTCATCAAAATTCAGACTGCGCAGAACCCCTTTATAACCCTTACGAGCATTTTCCAAGAAAGATTTATCGAGCAAACCCTTTCGCACCGCCTTAGAAATCGCATAGACGAAAAGGCATGAACAAGAATTCTCCAACCAGTTTCCCGGCAGATTTCCCTTATCTACCACCTGATACCATCTTCCGTCCGATTCGTCCTGATAACGAAGGATTGCCCGGATAAGTTTTTTAAAGATTTTAGTAAGTTTATAATATCCTTGATGATTCTTCGGCAAGTAGTCCAGAATATCCATTACGGCTGCGACATACCATCCCACAGCGCGTCCCCAGCATTCCGGCGCGCAGCCGGTTTTTGGATCGGCCCATTCTGCTTTTCTGCTTTCGTCCCATCCATGACGAAGAAGGCCAGTCCGGGGATCCTGACAATGTTCTGCCATTAATTCTGCCTGAAGCACGACCATATCGAACAATTCGGGGCAATTGAATTTTGCAGCGTATTCCGCCGCCAGAGGGCCGCCCATAAAAAGCCCATCCAGCCACATCTGATTGGGTAATTGCCTTTTATGCCACAGTCCGCCCAGAGAATTACGCGGAAATGCCTTGTAAATGGAGATAAGTGTATGAAGCGCCTTTTGATATCGCCTCTCCCCTGTTTGATCGAAGAGGCGATAAAGAAGAATCCCGGGCTGAATATCGTCAAGTTGGCCAGGATTAAAATTAGAAATCGTTCCATCCGGCTTTATCAGGCTGTCAATCCACGCTTTGCTGTAATGAAAATATTTTTCTTTGTGATTCTGCTCCCAGCACCGCTGCATCCCCAGCAAAAATACCCCTTGATGATAATGAAAATGCCCGGCAGGAGGGAGTTCTTCCGCACGATATTTTTTCATCAGGGTATCGCACGCTAATTCTGACCAATTCAGCGGGGTAAACTGTTCTTTTTCCATCCATATCATAACCTTTCCAAAAATAAGTCCGCAGACGGAATCATTTCTGCTTGAGCCGTTCATCCTGTTGGGTTCCTTGTCAAGATAAAAATCTGAAATTTTTTAAGAATCGATATTTCTGATTCTTAAGAATTTATTTATCACAGAATCCGTCATGGCAGCCTGATTTCAAGACTCCCCCCTTTCCCATCGTTCCATTTTCCATTCTATCCGGTTCCTTCGGCTTTGTCATTTCTTAAAAACGGATCAATTTATGATACCACTCTATTCTTCCAGTATAATCCAAAACTGAACTTTAAGCTGACCCCCCTATGTAAAAATCCGTCATTCTTTTCCGCAGAAGAATATTCTGTGGGAAAGAATGACGGGAGAGAATACTTAAAAGAATAGCCTTTGAAGTCTTTGCCGATGTCTTTCCAACTGACATGGAGAAACGGGAGAATTCTCTCCCGTCTGCCCTCGGAAATTCCCCCGCCTCTCCCTTTTCGTAAGGGAGGAAAAAGCGGAAAAGAAAGCGTCAGAGATTGAATTTGCCTAAAAACCGGCTGCGGACCCGAAACAGTCATTCCATCTTAAAAGCCTTCCGATTTACTGGTAAATCGTCACAAACCGGATGTTAAAAAAGTCGCAGACCAGGAGATCATCCGAATTTGCTTCCTGAAGGAGAATATAATTTGCCCCCACCGCGAGAAGACGGCCCGCTTTGTCGGTAAATGTATTCGAGCCGAGCAGAAACTGAACCAGAACGTTTTTTCCTATCTGAGTCCTTAAAAAGCCGTTTAAATACTCCGTTCCCTCCATCGTAAGGGGTGCCGGCTGGGCGGTCTCCGCGGTAGGAGCCGGCTGCTGACGGATATCCTGTGTTTCGGACACCGCCGCGGGCGGGAGGACGGAGGAACTCCCCGAAGCCGCGCTCCCGCCCGAAGGAGCGGCTGTTCCCCACGAACTCCCTGTCTGCGCCTGCGGGGCATCTTTTTTCCCTTTGAGGGCCTTGGCCGCGAGCTGAGCCCCTTTCGCGAGCGCGTACGCCCACGGCTGCCCGCAGAGCGGGCAGTATCCTCCCTGATGATAGACGGGGTTAAAAACAGACGGTTTTCCATCCATAAGACGAACCTCCTTTCAAACTAACTCCTCGCATATTTTTCGGTTGGAATATAAAAGCAGTGGTGCCGGATCCTTGTAAGGAAGGATCCCGCTCCTCCCGGCGGGAAAAGGCCCACGCAGGTGGGGCTGTAGGGATTATAATAAAACAGCGAATTTGCGACGGAGCCGAGCGTGCTGCCCTGGAGCGCCCAGTCCGCGATTTCGTACTGCAGCTCTGTTGGATCCATGTTGTAGACGTTCTGGGCGTTATAAGATCCCCCGACGCTTGTCATCATGCAGGTAAACTGCCCCGGCTGTTCGATGACGGCGCGGAAGTCCCCTCCCTGGCTCACACGGAAAAACTCCCCATACGGCACATGAGCCCGGTTCGCGATGACAGACGCCACAGCGTGCATTCCAGTGTCCCCCTCGCCGCCGGCTTCACACGCTATCAGCCGGGCAAGAAGCTCTCTGACCGAATACGGCATATGAAAATCTCCGTTTCCTTCAAAAATAAAACATTTCCAAAATCAGTATATGCTTCCGGGGAAACGAAGGCTACCTCAAATGCCAGGAACCATCCACAACCTTACATGCTAGAGATAAAGACAGAGGGGAAAGCCTCACGGCTTTCCCCTATCCTTTCTCTCTGGGTCTGACTCTGATATGTCATCTGCAGGTCTTCTTCATCTCTATCAAGCGGCAAATTTTCACCGGGATCTATGTTTTCTTTCAAAAGGCAAAGCAGAATGCGAATTTTCTCCGGTTTTGCTTTAAAAGGATGCTCTCACTGCTTTCCCCTGCAGAATTCAAGAACCAGCCGGTTTACAAGAGCCCCGTCCGCACGGCCGGCGATTTTGGGCATTACTTCCTTCATGAGGCGTCCCCGGTCGCGAAGGGTGGGATCCCCGATGGAAAGGCGGGAAGCGGCTTCGCGGATCAGACGGCGGATTTCGTCCTCTCCCAGGCTCTTCGGCGCAAATTCCGCGAGAACCGAAAGGGCGAATTTGCTCTGGTTGATAATGTCCTGCCGGTCTTTCGGGGCGGACTCAAGGGTTTCCCGGGTCTGCCTGATCTCCTTCCGGATAACGGCGTTTTCCTCTTCCTCACTGAGATCGGCGCGCTTGTCGATCCATTTCGCCTTCAGATCGGAAAGGAGGAAGGAAAGAACGTCCTTTCTCTGCTTATCCCCTTTTTTCATCGCCTTGACCATTTCGGCTCTGACCTCATCCATTTTTGACATTATAAAATCTCCCCTCTCTGATAAAAAAAAGCGGGCCCTTTGCCCGCCTACGAATTTTTCTGGCGGATCTCAAGATTTGCCATATAACTCCCGTAAACCCAGGAACGCGTCGTGTTGCTGATGGAAAACGTCACCGGGATTTCCGTATGCCCGGTAAAATTCTCGCGGTCCGACAGGTCGATGAGACCGGTAAGGTTCGCGTCCGTCAGCCGGGACACCTCGTCATCCGGCCCGACCACCATCACCGACATCGATTTGGTATAGACCTGGGCGGTCTTGTCCGAAGACAGGTTTTTGACGGTAAAGTTTGTGACTTCCATCTGCCTGGTAGACATTCCGGCCAGATTCAGCGAGACTTTGGCCGTCGGGATATTGCTGAGGTTCTTGCACGTCGGGGGCAGGTTGATGTTGACTTCAAAGGTGTTGTTCGATG
>DAITAP010000068.1:6583-10414 GCA_036824225.1 Caproicibacter sp.
CCGCGACCTCAATGGTCTTCGGGTTCACAAGGACTTCGCCCGAACTGAACGCAAGCCCCGAGGGCTTGTTGGTAAACGTTGCTTCCAGAGTCAGCACCTCGCGCGGGAGGACGGGGATCGTAACGTCAACTTTTTCCGGATTTATGGTAAGATCCCCCTGGTCGAGCTTGTTTCCGTTCGCGTCATAAAGGTTGAGCGGCGCCGTGAAGTTTTTCGTGTCCTTTAAGGTGCCATCAATTTCATAGGAAAACGCGATGCGGTTGACCTCGAGCACCTGTTTTTCCGGCCCGGAAATCGTCACCGTATCCTGGCTTGGATCCGGCATCCCGACAAAATACGCGGGATCCGCCTGGTATCCGGCCTTATAGGTGACGTCGCTCTGGACGGCGAACGTCTTTTCCTTATACCGGTCGACCGTAACCAGGATCTGAGACGGATAGATGGAGTCCACCGTATAGGCGGCATTCACCGTTCCCTTGCTCCGCACCGTAAGGGGAAGCGTGTAGCTTCCCGGCTCGCTCACGTTGCTGGGAAGAGCCGCCACCGCCTCGAGGTCTGTGGATTTAAGCTGCTTCACAATCAGACTGTTTCCCTTGACATAGACGGTCGCTTTCTTGTCCGTCTGGCTGAAAACCTTCATCCCGTCCGAAAGGGCGGAATCCGGCAGCGTCACGTCGATGGGGACGTCCGTTATCGCCATCGCGTGTTTCTCCGTGTTCATGGAAACCATGACTCCCCAGAGAATGACGGCCATCAGGAAAGAAAAAAACAGCGCAAATTTATTGTTATAGAACGCCCTGCTGAAGGAAATCCTTTTATTTTTCACGTTTTTTCCCCTTTCGGATAGCGGGGAACCTGCCCTGCCATTTTCCCGTCTGATCCGCCCTGGGCTCGATGAGGTAGGATTCCAGCTCGCCGCGCAGCGTCTCGCGCGTGTAGTTGCGCGTTATCACTCCGTCGACTACAAGGGAAATCTGACCGGTTTCCTCGGAGACAACGACAATTACGGCGTCGGAATTTTCACTCATGCCGATGGCGGCCCGGTGCCTTGTGCCGAGCTCGATGGCGACCCGGTCGCTCTTCGTCAAAGGGAGAATGCATCCCGCGGCGTAAACCATCCCGTCCCGGATAATCATGGCTCCGTCGTGGAGGGGGGCCTTGTTGAAAAAGATGTTGCAGATCAGGGGAACGCTCGGGACAGCGCTGAGGATGGTGCCCGTGTCGATGATGTCGCCGAGCTTTGTCTCCCGCTCAAAAACGATCAGCGCCCCGGTCTTCTGTCTCGACATCTGCGCGGCCGCGTCGACGACGGCGTTAACGCCCCGGCGGATGCGGCGCTGCTTTTCTTCGGTCTGGGTCTGGGCAAGGCTTAAAAGCCAGCTTTTCCCCCGCACCCCGCTTCGTCCGATCTGTTCGAGGGCCCGTCGGGTTTCCGGCTGGAAAATAATCATGATGGCGATGAGCGAGAATTGAAAAACGTAATTGAGGATCGTTTCCATCATGTAAAGCTGAAGCAGATGGGCAAACCCCCACAGGATAAGGAGGATCACAATTCCCTTGACAAGCTGGCCGGCCCGCGTTTCGCGGACCAGCTTGATGCCGCTGTAGATAAGGAAGGTGACGAGGATGATATCCAGCGCGTCGGAAGGCCGAAACTGACGCACCAGCTGAAGGAATGAGTTCCAGATGGCGATCACCACATCCATGCTTTTTTCCCTTTCCTGTTGGATTTGACCCGTACTTTTTTATTGTATCATAACCCGCGTAAGTTTCAATCCTTTCACCCGTTATTTTTTGCCGGAGTCGGAAGTTTCCCCGCGGCATTCAGAAACCCTTCCGCGTCGGCCCAGGTCGTGAAAGCGGAGGGGCAGAGGCGGACCGCGCCGGTTTCCTCGGTCCCCATGTACCGGTGGGCCTCCGGCGCGCAGTGGAGGCCCGCCCGGACTTCCACCCCGAGGGTATCCAGCTCCCTGCCTACCGTTTCGCTGGGAACTCCTTTTACGTTAAAGGACAGCACGGGCGCAAAATGCCGGATCTCCGGCCGGGGCGTATAGAGCTGAATCTCCGGCATGCGGGAAAGTCCGTCGTAAATCCGGCAGACAATCGCCATTTCGTGGCGGGCGATATTTTCGATACCGCGGCTTTTGACAAATTCGATTCCCGCCCGAAGGCCCGCGATGCCCGGCATGTTCTGGGTTCCGCTTTCCATGCGCTCCGGCATCCCGGAAGGCTGCTCCGCCATCTCGGATTCCGTGCCCGTTCCGCCCTCAATCAGGGGAGCGAGAGTTTTGCCATTCGCGGTAATCAGCATCCCGGTGCCCATCGGCCCGTAAAGTCCCTTATGGCCCGCGATGCAGAGATAATCGAAACCACTGTCCGCCATGTCGATGGGCAGGACGCCGGCTGTCTGGGCACAGTCGAGGCCAATCGGAATCCGGTATTCGTGCGCGAGCGCGGCGATCCGCTCCACCGGAAGGCGGAATCCCCATACGTTGGAAGCGTGGGTGCAGAAAATCAGCCTCGTGTTTTCCCGTATCGCTTTCCGGAAAGAATCGACGGTCCTGTCATGGTCGCAGGGGAAAACCCTTGCTTCGGTAAATTCGACCCCCAGCCTCGAAAGCGCGTAGGCCGGGCGGAATACCGCATTGTGCTCCACGTTCGAGAGAACGACGTGGTCTCCGGGCTTCAGGATCCCTTTGAGCACGTAGTTGACGGCGTGGGTGCAGTTGAGCGTAAAGGCGACGCATTCCGGCCCCGGCGCATGGAAAAAATCAGCCGCCGCGCTGCGGCAGCGGAAAATTTCTTCGGAAGCGGCAAGGGACATCCTGTGGCCTGCCCTGCCGGGATTCGCCCCGTAACGAACCAGCGCCTGCGAAACCGCTCTCCGGACGCTGGCGGGTTTTGGATATGTCGTTGCCGCATTGTCAAGGTAAATCATCTGTTTGCCTCCCTCTCTGTCCGGCCGAGAACCTGAATCCCGCCCATCCGCAGAACATGTTCCGCCGTGTCCGTGTTTCCCGGCACATATATCCCGTAACCGCAGCCGTTATTGTCCGAGCTGCGGGGAATTCTTTCGATGCTGCAGCGGATTCCGCGCTTTTCAAGGAGGTTCCGGCCTTTCATGGCAAAAGTAACGGACCCTACGACGATCAAAGGCTTTCCCACAGCATAATCCCCCCTTGTTTATTACAGGATATGCCGGGCAGGTGCCGTTTGACTATTTTCCCGTCCGTTCCACAAGACATACCGCGGCGGCGGAAATTCCCTCCTCCCTTCCGGTAAAGCCCAGTCCTTCCTCCGTCGTGGCCTTGACACTGACGCGGTCCGCAGGAACTTCGCAGGCTTCCGCGATGTTTTCGCGCATCTTTTGAAGATAAGGCGCGAGCTTCGGCTTTTCGGCTGCAACCGTAGCGTCGACGTTCCCGGCCGCAAACCCCTTTTCCTCAAGAAGGCGCACCGTTTTCCGAAGCAGTCCGATGCTGTCCGCCCCGAGGTAGCGGGGATCCTTGTCCGGAAAAAGCTTTCCGATATCCCCCAGCGACGCTGCGCCCAGAAGGGCGTCGATGACCGCGTGGACCAGGACATCGGCGTCCGAATGGCCCAGAAGCCCTTTTTGATAGGGAATCCGGACCCCGCCGAGGATCAGCTTTCTCCCTGATACGAGCCGGTGGACATCATACCCGTACCCGATTCTCATTTCCTCCCTTTTCTCCTTTTCCCAGAGGTCTGAATTCCCGCGGATTTCCGCGGCGTTCTCCCTTTCCCACAAGACAGCTTCCGCGGCCTTGAGGTCGACCGGTTCCGTCAGCTTAAAGTTCCCGCTTCCGCCCC
>DAITAP010000069.1:0-10341 GCA_036824225.1 Caproicibacter sp.
GCTGGCGCGCGGGGAGCTGCACTGCATCGGCGCCACCACCCTCAAGGAATATCACCAGTATATTGAAAAAGACGCGGCTCTGGAGCGCCGTTTCCAGCCGGTCATGGTCGAGGAGCCGAGCGTAGAGGACACCATCGCCATTCTCCGCGGACTGAAGGAACGGTATGAGGTGTTCCACGGCGTAAAAATCACGGACCAGGCGCTGATCGCCGCCGCCGTGCTGAGCAACCGGTATATCTCCGGGCGGTTCCTGCCCGACAAGGCCGTTGATCTCGTGGACGAGGCCTGCGCCATGGTGCGGACCGAGATCGATTCCATGCCCGCGGAAGTGGACGAAGTCGGAAGACGCATCATGCAGCACGAGATCGAGGAGGCCGCGGTCAGAAAGGACCCCGATCCCATGGCTCAGGAGCACTTAAGGCAGATTCGGAAGGAGCTTGCCGACGAGAGGGCCCAGTTCAAGGCGATGAAAGCCAAATGGCAGAATGAGAAAAACGCCATCACCAAAGTGCGCGGGCTCCGCGCGCAGATTGAGCGCATCAACGCCGAGATTGAGAAGGCGGAGCACGGATATGACCTCAATCAAGCGGCCGAGTTAAAATACGGAAAGCTGCCGGAACTAAAAAAGCAGCTGAAGGCGGAAGAAGAAATTGTCGAGAAGACCCAGTCTTCCGGGTCCCTCCTGCACGACCATGTCACGGAAGAGGAAATCGCCAAAATCGTCGGGAAATGGACGGGAATTCCGGTTTCCCGCCTGATGGAAAGCGAGCGGGAAAAGCTGCTGCGGCTCGAGGATATTCTTCATCAACGTGTCGTCGGCCAGGACGAGGCCGTCAAAAAAGTCTCCGACGCCATTCTCCGTTCGCGCGCGGGGATTCAGGATCCGAACCGCCCGATCGGTTCGTTCCTCTTCCTCGGCCCGACGGGCGTCGGTAAGACGGAGCTCGCCAAGGCGCTGGCGCAGGCGCTCTTTGATGACGAGAAAAACATGATCCGCATCGACATGACCGAATACATGGAAAAATTCTCGGTCTCGCGTCTTGTCGGCGCGCCTCCGGGATATGTGGGATATGAAGAGGGAGGACAGCTTACCGAAGCAGTCCGCAGGCACCCCTATTCCGTCGTGCTTTTCGATGAAGTGGAAAAGGCCCACCCCGATGTTTTCAATATTCTCCTTCAGGTTCTGGATGACGGGCGTATCACGGATTCGCAGGGCAGGACGGTGGATTTCAAAAATACCATTATCATTCTGACTTCCAACCTCGGATCGAGCTATATCCTCGAGGGAATCGGCCCGGACGGGCAGATCAGCGAAAAGGCCCGCGAGCAGGTCCGGGCGCTCCTGAAAAAGCAGTTCCGCCCGGAATTTTTAAACCGGCTGGACGAAATTGTCTTTTATCGGCCCCTCACGAGGACTGAAATTACGAAGATCGTCGATCTGCAGATAGCGGATCTGAAAAATCGCCTGAAAGAAAAGCAGCTCGGACTCGAACTTTCCGACGCGGCGAAAAATTACATCGCGGAGAGAGGATACGACCCCGTTTACGGCGCCCGCCCGCTCAAAAGGTTCATCCAGAGCAGCCTTGAAACCCTCATTGCCCGGAAAATCATCGGGGGAGAGCTGAAACCGAGGACGACGCTGCGGGTTGACAGCGGCGGATCCGGTCTTTCCATTTCTGCGTAAGGCGGCCTGTCCTGTTTCCGCTTTCCCGGCGAGGTCTCCCGGAAAGAGAGAGCTCCGCCGGGATTTCTTTTTGCGCCGCTTTTCTCCGGCTTTTCCTAAGGAAAATCCGGCGAAAAGCGGCGCGAAACCGGGAAGGGCAGGGAAGCACAAAACCGCCCCGGCCCAGGAAGGGCCGGGGCGGAACCGGATTTTTCTGCCTTTTCTATTCTTCTGTCCGGAAGGTGGAGCACTCCGTCTTCTCCTGTCCGTCGTTTACGCGCGTTTTTTTGATGTCCACATGGCGCGCCTCGCAGGCTCTGTCCTCGTTATAGATGCAGTTTGCCACTTCGCAGTGGACGTCGAGGGAGGAATTCGGAGAATCACTGTCTACGGCGTCTTCCGGGAGATTGTCGGATCGCTCTAGAAAATTGGCGCAGTACGTCTGTGCCGCGTCCTCGGAATCCGGGCCACCGACCATGATGTCAGGCCGGCAGCAGAAGTTTTCCTTGTTATTCGCGCAGTTTTCTACGCTGCAGTGAAGTTTCGTCATTTTTTTCGGCACCTCGCTTCAAAGTCAGTCCTTTTCAAGACCTCATTTATTTTGTGCCGGAAGTCGGTTTTTATTCAAAATTATGACGGACATGCTTCCGGAGCGGGTATCCGATGAAATAGGCCGCGCAAGCTCCGATAAAGGCTTCCGGAAGGCCGTTTGTCAATATGGTCAGCCCCACGATGGCGGGAAGCGCGCCGTAAGTCTGACCGGCGGCCGCCGCGTAGGGGCTGCCGAAGAAAAGGTAGATTCCCCCGAGCACCAGCACCGTGTTGGTCAGGCTGCCGAGCGCGCCGGCTGCGGCATAGGAAGGAAAGGATTTCCATTTGAGCCTCGTGAAAAGCCGGAGAAAAGCGGCGGAAACCGTGCCCGTCAGGATACGGGGGACAAAACAGATCACAAGGCTCCAGAAATTGCCCGGCGGATACGCCGGCGTAAAGACGAAAGCCATCGGCGCGCTGAGCGGCGGGGGCATGAAAGTCCACACAATCAGGCTGAAAAGGCCCGCGAAGGCGCCCATCGCGCTTCCGGCGCCCATCCCCATCACGATGGCCGTCAGGATCACGGGAACCATCCCCAGCGTTGCGACCAGAGGCCCTACGGCTGGAAGGGAACCGAGGGGCGTAAAACAGACGACAGCCTCAATTGCCAGAAGCATGGCGAACTGGGCGAGCCGGAGCGTTTTTTTCCCTACAGAAGCCCGCATAAAAAATTCCTCTCACTTTCTTATGGAAAATTTTGATTCGCTTGTGATTATTATAACACATTATACCACAGCCGCGGCGGAAACAAAACGGGGGACCGGAAAACGCGCGGCTTATGCCGGCTTTCCGTCGTCCCCGACCCGGATCATCCGGTAACCGACGCCGACATGAGTCTGGATATACCTGGGGTGCGACGGGTCTTTTTCGATTTTTTTCCGCAGGGTCGCCATAAAGACGCGAAGGGCCGAGACATTGTCGGAATAGTTTCCCCAGATTTCATGCAGAATGAAATTATGGGTCAGGACTTTGCCGACGTTTTTTGCGAGAAGGCAGAGCAGCCTGTATTCGATCGGGGTCAGGTGGATTTCCCTTTCGCCGACGCGGACGCTTCCCGCCGCGTAGTCTATTTTGAGGTCTCCGTTGAGAAAGATCGTGGCGTCTCTGGGGGGCTTTTCCCGGTCATAGCGGACGCGCCGGAGACTGACCCGCAGCCTCGCGAGCAGTTCGTCGACGCTGAACGGCTTTGTCAGGTAGTCGTCCGCCCCGGCGTCCAGGGCGTCGATTTTGTCCCGATCTTCTCCCCGGGCGCTTACAACGATGATGGGCGTGCTGGACCAGGTCCTCACCTTTTTGATGATATCGACGCCGTCGATGTCCGGCAGGCCGAGATCCAGGATAATCACGTCCGGCCTGCTTGAGACGGTTTCCAGGATCGCGGCCTCGCCCGTCGCAGCGGAATGATAGAGGTACCCTTGAGTCTCCAGGGTCGTCGTTATCAGGTTTCGGACGGCTTTGTCGTCCTCTACCACGAGAATCAGCGGTTTATTCATGAAGATGCACCTCCGCAGCTTCCAAAGTAAAGCCGAAAACCGTGCCGTGCGGCACATTGTCTTTTACGTAGATGGTTCCCCCGTGCAGGCGGAGGATGGATTTGCAGAGATAAAGGCCGAGCCCGAGGCCCCGGCGCTCGTCTCCCCGGGCGTTGCCGGCCGTATAGAACATCTCGAAAATTCTTTTCTTCGCGTCGTCCGGAATTCCGGGCCCGTCGTCCGCGATTTCAACCCGGACCAGGTTTTCTTCCTTTTTTGCCGTGATGACAATATGGGATCCTTTCTGGGTGTATTTGATGGCGTTGTTGACGATGTTGATGATGACCTGGATAATGAGGCGCGAATCCATCTTCGCCATCAGAAGATCGTCGGAAAGGACGGTCCGGATCGAATGCGCCGAGCTGGATCTGCTGACATGCCTGAGGGCTTCCGCGATGACGTCTTCCAGAAGCTCCGGCTGCAGGTTCAGGCGGAGCCTGCCGTTCTCGATCCGGGTGATGGACAGAAGGTTTTCCACGAGGTTGATAAGCCAGATGGAGTCGTCGTAGATATCGGTGTAGATGCTTTCCTTCTGCGATTCGTCGAGAACCTTGGAATTTTTCATCAGGACGCCGGCGTTTCCGGAAATGCTCGTGAGGGGTGTGCGCAGATCGTGCGAAATCGTTCTAAGGAGGTTTGCCCGGAACTGTTCCTGCTGCATTTTGATCGAAATCCGCTTTCTGGTTTCATCCAGCCTTTCTTTTTCGAGCGCCAGGGCGCATTCGCCCAGCATGGCGATCGTCAGGCTCTTTTCGAAAGTGCCAAGGGGGGGTTCCCCGTCCATCGCGACCGCCGCGACGGCGAGGACCGCTTTGCTCCCGCGGACCGCGAGGTAAAGGCACCTCGCTTCGGAGAGGGTATTGGTGGTGGCGCCGGCGTGCTTGTTGTTTTTATAGACCCACTCCGCGACCGCGCGTTCATCGGTTCCAAGATATTTTTGAGAATCCTCGGCGCTGTTTTTCGGGACGACCAGAGGGCTGGACAACGAATCCTGACCCGCGGGGTAGAAAATGACGGTCCGATCCAGAAGCTTTTTCATCTGCTGCGCGGTTTCCCGGAGAATGTTTTTCTCGTCCTTTGCCCGCTGCAGCTTCCGGTTTGTCTCCAGCAGGACCTCCGTGCGGTACGCTTTCTGCGCTGACTGCGTGGCCTGCTTTTTTATCCTTTTTGTCAGCATGCTGGTGATGAGGGAAGCGAAGAGCATGACAAGGAAAGTCACCGGGTATCCGGTTGTGTAGGCGTGCAGGGAGAGGTGGGGCTGGATGAAGATAAAATCGTAGGTCAGGACGCTGACAACCGACGCCGCCATGCTGTAGACCCAGCTGTTGGTGGTCAGAGCGTCCAGCAGGACGCCGAGGATATAGACGGTGATGATGTTGGACTCGCTTAGCCCGAGGGAGGAGAACCAGAACGCGACCAGGGTGCAGGCAGCCAGAATCCCGGCCGACCGGACGACGTCCGCGAGGGTCGCTCCCGGTGGCTTCTGAGGCCACGGGATTTTCCGGCGCATGGACGACTGGTTGTCGGGTATGATATAGACGTCCAGATTCGGAGCCAGCGCCGTCAGCTTATCCACAAAATTGGATTTTTTGTACCGGCGCCCGATATGGGTGGAACGCCCCATCACGATTTTGGTGACCCGGCTGACTTTGGCGTATTCCGCGATCTGCTCCGGAATGTCCTCGCCGTATACGGTCGCTATCTGGGCGCCGAGCTGCTCGGCCAGCCGCAGATTATCCCGGAGTTTTGAGCGGTTTTTCTCTTCGAGCTCCCGGGTCTTCGGCGTTTCCACAAAAAGCGCCGTGAAAATTCCATGGAAAGCTTCGGCCATGCGGGCCGCGGCCCGTATCACCTTGGCATTGGACGGGGCGGAGGACAGACAGACCAGGATATGCTCGTTGCCATAGGGAAAGGGTCTGGTCCATGAAGAAGAATCCCGGCCTCTTGCGGCGCGGTTGACGTGATCGGCGGTAAACCGGAGGGCGATTTCCCGCAGGGCAATGAGCTTTTCCCTGGTAAAGGAATGGGCCAGGGCCCGCTTCGCCCGGATTCCCCGGTATATTTTTCCCCTTTTGAGGCGGGAGATTAAAATGTCCGGTTCGACATCCACGAGCTTTATCTGGTCCGCCTTGTCGAAAATGCTGTCGGGGATCCGCTCCCGTTCGTCCGTGCCGGTAATCGAGGCGACAATGTCGTTGAGGCTTTCCACATGCTGAATATTCACCGTCGTGAAGACATGGATCCCCGCCTGAAGGAGTTCCTCGACATCCTGGTACCTTTTTTTATGCCGGAGGCCTTCGGCGTTCTGGTGGGCGAGATCGTCCACCAGAACGATTTCCGGACGCAGCCGGAGCGTGCCGTCCAGGTCGAATTCCCTGCTTTCTTTTCCTCCCGAGCGGATTTTCAGCGGGGGAAGCACCGTTAATCCGGTCAGGAGAGACGCGATTTCCGGCCGGCCATGCGATTCAATATGGCCGGCGAGGACATGGGCGCCGTCCCTTTTTTCTTCGAGGGCGTCGTTCAGCATCGCAAAGGTTTTGCCGACGCCCTCGGCATAGCCGAGATAAATTCTCAGCTTTCCCCGCGGCTTTTGCGCCGGCAGCTTCGAAAGCTGCAAAAGAAGAGAGCCTGGATCCGTCTGCTTGATTGCCATAAACCCGTTTCTCCCTTTTCTGTTCTTCTTAAAGAACAGTATAACATAAATGTCAGCCCTTCAATTCCGATGCCGGGATCCCAGCCTTTTTTAGCCCCGCCGCTTTCCCGCACCGTCCCGGGTCCCGGCGTCTTAATGAAATCTTAATGCCGCAGGAAAAATCCAAATGCCTTCTTAATCCGGAAAAGATTATACTGTTTTTTGTCGTCTGATCCGTGTCAGGCGGATTGTTTCCCGCACGGAATTTCTAGAGAATGAATGAAATTCCGGCAAGAAAGATTTCAGGAAAGGAGAACCTGAATGTCGCCAGTAGTGAATACTCTCAAAAATGAAACAAAAAACATACCGAGACTCAGGGTTTCGGAAGTTTATGACGCCCTCGGGACATCGGAAAGCGGCCTGTCCGATTCCGATGCCCGGGAGCGCACACAGAAGTTTGGAAAAAACGTCCTGCCGGCCCGGAAAGGCAGGCCTACGATTCTCGTATTTCTTTCCAATTTTACACATTTAATGGCGGTCCTCCTGTGGATAGCGGGCGTAATTGCTATTATAGCACAAATGCCGCAGCTTGCGGCTGCCATCTGGCTTGTCAATATCATCAACGGGGTCTTCAGCTTTTTTCAGGAGTTCCGCGCCGGGAAAGCGATTGAGGCGCTCAAGAAACTGCTGCCCACCTATGTGCGGGTGCAGCGGGACGGCCGGGAGCAGAAACTCCTCGCGGAGGATCTGGTCCCCGGCGACATCATTCTGCTGTCCGAGGGAGACCGCATCTCGGCGGATGCCCGCCTCGTGGAGGACAACAGCCTTCGGGTGAACCAGTCGACGCTGACCGGCGAGTCCAACCCCGTGCGGAAAAACAGTGACGAAGTGATCCGGGAGGACATTTCCCAGGTGGAAATGCCGAACCTGGTTTTTGCCGGGACGACGGTTTCCTCCGGAACAGGCAGGGCCGTAGTCTGCGGCACGGGGTCGCATACGGAATTTGGGAAGATTGCAAGCCTTACTCAGAACCTGAAGGAAGAGCCCAGCCCTCTTCAGAAGGAAATCGGGGATATCACGAAAAAAATCTCCATTATTTCCATCAGCATCGGTACCGCTTTCTTCCTGCTTTCCATTCTGCTCGTAAGAAGCGACCCGGCTGCCGCTTTTATTTCGGCGCTGGGGATGGTCGTGGCGTTTATCCCGGAAGGGCTGCTCCCGACCGTGACTCTTTCGCTTGCCATGGCCGTTCAGCGCATGGCCAAAAGGCACGCGCTGATGAAGCGCCTGTCCGCCGTTGAGACGCTCGGGTGCGCGACGGCCATCTGCACCGACAAGACCGGAACTCTTACCCAGAACGAAATGACCGTCACCAATGTCTGGATGGACGGGGATGATCTGCAGGTCACAGGCATCGGCTACGACGCCTCAGACGGAAAAATCCAGAGGGACGGCCGGCCTGTTCCCTCCGGGGACGGTTCGCTTTCGGAGCTTCTGACGGCGGCCGCGCTGTGCTGCGATGCCCGTCTGGTTCCCCCGGAAGGGAAATCTTCCCGCTTTACCGTTCTCGGGGATCCGACCGAAGCCGCGCTGCTGGTCGTCGCCCAGAAATACGGTCTGGATTTAAAGCAGATGAACGCGGGGATCCCGCGGCTGCGGGAACTGCCCTTCGACTCCGGGCGGAAGCGGATGACGACAATCCACCATCTGCCCGACGGGACGCGGGTAGCCTATGTCAAGGGCGCCCCGAAGGAAGTTCTGGAACTTTGCGCCCATAGGAAACACGGCGGCCGAACCGTTCCCATGTCGGAAGACGATTTTAAGGGCATCATGGCCGTAAATGACCAGTATGCCCGCAACGGCCTCCGGGTTCTGGCCGTCGCGGCCCGCAGCCTGACGGACGACGGTTCGCTTCCCGTAAGCCTCAGCGAGTATACGCCGGAAGTCGTGGAGAAAGATCTGACTTTTCTCGGGCTGGTTGCCATGGTGGATCCTCCGCGCCCCGATGTCGCAAGGGCGGTCAGGGAATGCCACGGCGCCGGAATCCGGATTATCATGGTGACCGGAGACTACGGACTGACGGCGGAAAGCATCGCGCGCCGCATCGGGATTATCCATGGGGAACATCCCCGGATTGTCACCGGTGTGGAGCTTCAGAAAATGAAGCCGGAAGAACTCAAGGAAGCGCTGAAGGGAGAAGTGATTTTTGCCCGCGTCGCCCCGGAACAGAAACTTCAGGTCGTAAACGCCCTTCAGGAGACGGGCCAGATCGTTGCCGTCACCGGAGACGGGGTCAATGATTCGCCCGCGCTCAAGAAGGCGGATATCGGCGTTGCCATGGGGATTACGGGCACGGACGTCGCCAAGGACGCTGCCGCCATGATTTTGACGGACGACAATTTTGCCTCCATCGTCCATGCGGTCGAGGAAGGCAGAACCGTCTATAACAATATCCGGAAATTTGTTCAGTATATTTTTACAAGCAACGTGCCGGAAGCGGTGCCGATGATTCTGTATGTGTTCTCCCGCGGGCGGATCCCGCTGCCGCTAACGATCATGCAGGTGCTGTCCATTGACCTTGGTACGGATATGGTTCCGGCCATGGGACTGGGCGTGGAAGCCCCCGAAGCCGGCGTGATGGATGTCCCACCGCGTTCCCGGAAAGAATCCCTGCTGAACGGGCCCCTTCTGATGCGGGCGTTTTTCTGGTATGGGCTGCTGGAGTCTTTAGTCAGCACAGCGGCGTACTTTTTCGCAAACTGGGAAAATGGCTGGCCGGGGATTCCCCTCGCGTCGTCCGGCACTGCCTATCGGATGGCGACTACCATGACCTTTGCGGCTACGGTGTTCGCCCAGATCGGCATGGTGTACAACTGCCGCACCGACCGTTCTTCCCTCTTTCAAAAGGGCTTTTTCACCAACCGGATGATCCTTGCGGGGATTGCAGTGGAACTTGCAGTTGTGGTATTATGGTCTTATCTGCCAATGGAAGGATTTCGTGCTCTCTTCAACACAGCGCCGCTGGGGTGGCAGGAATGGCTGCTTCTGATTGTCATCCCGCCGATTATGCTGCTTTTGGATGAGCTGCGCAAAATGTTTTTACGCCGCCGCGACCGGAAAAAAGGGCGCGGCGCCGGCAAAGCGAAGGGAGATTTGGAAGGATGAAAATTATTGTCGTCGGCTGCGGGCGAAACGGTTCCGGGGTTGCGAATGCCCTCAGCCGCAGCGGCCATTCCGTTACCGTGATTGATTCGGATCCCGCGGCGTTTGATCATCTCGCGAAGGATTTCCGGGGAAAAACCGTTCAGGGCATCGGTTTTGACCGGGAAATTCTTCAGAAGGCGGGAATTGAACGGACGGACGCGCTGGCGTCCTTTACGACAAGCGACGAGTCCAACGCGGTCATCGCCCGCATTGCGCGGGAAATCTACCACGTTCCGAAAGTTGTGGCCCGTCTTTATGACAGGGGAAAGGCCGAAATCTATAAGCGCCTCGGAATCCAGACCCTGTCTTCCACGACGTGGGGGATCAAGCGCGCGATGGATATCCTTTCCTATACCCCCCTTGATTCGGTCTATACTTTTGGAAACGGTGATGTGGAACTGGTCCGGATAGAAGTCCCGTCCATGATAGTGGGGCACAGGGTGAACGATTTGACGGTTCCCGGCGATATTCACGTGGTCGCGATCGAGCGCGGGAACCGGACCATCCTCCCGTCGGCCGGAACCTCTTTCCGGCGGGGCGATCTGCTTTATATTGCCGCCTCGATCACGTCGGGCAGCCAGCTGAAAAGAATGCTGGGCCTTTCCAGTGGGGAGGGAATGTAGGTATGAAGATTATCGTGGTAGGCGGCGGACAGGTTGGATCTTATCTTGCGTCGCTTCTGATGCAGCGCGGGCATGAGGTCAAGAACCTCGAAATCA
>DAITAP010000070.1:0-4605 GCA_036824225.1 Caproicibacter sp.
CATATGGAAAAAAGGAACGGAGCAGAAAATGAATCTTATCGCAGACGCCCATATGCATACCGTCGCCTCCACGCACGCGTACAGCACCCTTCAGGAAATGATCCGCGCGGCGGCCGAACGCCGCCTCTACGCCGCCGCCGTTACCGACCACGGTGTCCGCATGCCCGGCGCGCCGGGCCCCTGGTATTTTGAGAACCTCGTGGTAGTCCCCCGCATGCTGGACGGAGTCCTTGTCCTGCGCGGGCAGGAGGCGGACGTCGTCGACTGGGACGGAACCCTCGATCTTACCGAACGCGATTCCCGATCCCTGGACTGGATTGTCGCCTCAATGCACTCTCCCGTTCTCAAAGGCCTCTCCCCTACGCCGGAAGCCGTTACCAGGGCCTGGCTGAACGTGGCCGAAAACCCGAAAGTCAACGTCATAGGCCACTGCGGCAGCGAGGAATACCGGTTCGACTACGAAAGAGTCCTGCCGGAGTTTGCCCGCAGGGGAAAACTGGTCGAGTTAAACGAGGGGACGTTTCGATGCCGCTCTTCGTCCGTTCCGAACTGCGTCCGGATTATGAAGCTCTGCAAAAAACTCGAGGTCCCCATTATCGTGGATTCGGACGCCCATTTTTCCTCGGCGGTCGGACGATTCCCCCATAGCCTGGGGCTATTGGAGGAAATCGGATTTCCGGAAGAACTTGTCGTCAATTCGAGTGTGGAGCGCTTTCAGGCGTATCTCAAGCGCCATACGGATGTGTTCCGGAAAGAATAAGCTTTGATAAGAGTTTTAAGAGAGAGGCGGAGGGACCTTACCCTATGAATCGACTGGAAGAGCTTGGCGGACTTGCGCGGTCGCTCGGCTGCGAAGTACGGTACCAGGAACCCATGAGCCGGCATACTACCTTCCGTATCGGCGGGCCGGCCGACCTGTTTGTGGCGGCAGAGGACAAAGATTCCCTCGGGGCTTTCTGCCGGAAGGCCTCGGAACTGGAAATCCCCGTCTTTCCGCTTGGGAACGGATCCAATCTTCTGGTTTCCGACCAGGGGATCCGGGGCGCCGTCGTAACGTCCGGATCCGGCCTCCGCACCGTTTCGCTTGTCGGGGATACCGAAATCGAATGCGGCGCCGGAGCGCCGCTTGCTTCCGTATGCGGTTTTGCGCGGAACCACTCCCTCACGGGTCTGGAGTTTGTGTGGGGAATCCCGGGGACCGCGGGAGGCGCCGTATTTATGAACGCCGGCGCCTATAACCACAGCGTTTCCGACGTCGTCTCCGCCTGCCGGCATATCGCACCGGGAGGAAAACCGGGATCCTTTGAAGGGAAAGAGCTCGGCTTCGGTTACCGCAGGAGCGCTTATTCCGGCGGCGGGTACTGCATCTGCGGCGTCCGGTTCCGCCTGTGCCCCGGGGACCGGGAGAAAATTTCGGAGCGCATGGAGGAGCTGTTCCGCAGGCGCCGCGAAAAGCAGCCGCTGGAATTTCCGAGCGCGGGCAGCGTCTTCAAAAGGCCGGAAGGCCATTTTGCCGGAGCGCTCATCGAACAGTGCGGCCTCAAGGGACTGCGTGTCGGAGGAGCCGCCGTCAGCCGAAAGCACGCCGGCTTCATCATAAACCTTGGCGGCGCCACCTGCGACGACGTAAGAAAGCTGATCGCCGAAATCCAGGAAACCGTATTCCGGCGGACCGGGGTTGCCCTGGAATGCGAGGTGCAGATCGTAAGCTGAAAGCTGAATTTTTGGGAGAATTATGGAAGACATGGAATTTCTGATCGTTACGGGCCTTTCCGGGGCGGGCAAAACCCGCGCGAACAACGCATTGGAAGATATCGGTTTTTTCTGCGCAGACAATATCCCGCCCAAGCTGATCAACACGTTTTACGAACTTTCCCAGCAGGCGAAGGGAAACCTTTCGCGCGTGGCCGTCGTGACGGATATCCGCGGAGGGGACATGTTCTCCAGCCTGATTCAGACCCTCGACCAGATGACGGCCGAGCATAAAGAATACAAGATTCTGTTTCTGGACGCGAATGACTATGTGCTTATCAATCGGTTTAAGGAAACGCGAAGAAAGCATCCTCTTGCGGACAACTGCCTCGGATCCCTCGAGCAGGCCGTCAAGATGGAGCGGAATGTGCTGCGCCCCATCCGGGAACGCGCGGACTATATCATCGATACTTCCTACCTCTCCCCCGCCCAGCTCAAGGAACGCATCTCCAGCCTGTTTCTGGGGGACGTATCGGATGCCCTGATGATCCACTGCATCTCGTTCGGGTTCAAGTTCGGCCTTCCGACAGAATCGGATCTGGTGTTCGATGTAAGGTGTCTGCCGAATCCGTTCTATGTGGAAAAGCTGAAGCACCTGACCGGCCTGGACCGCCCCGTCCGGGACTATGTGATGAAATCCGAGAAGACCCAGGGATTTGTGAAGCGGATGTTCGATCTGATTGACTATATGATACCCCTCTACTGCAACGAGGGGAAAAGCCAGCTGGTCATCTCCATCGGCTGCACGGGCGGGCACCACCGGTCGGTAACTCTCGTGCAGGTTCTTTACGAGCATCTTCTGGCGCAGAACCTCCGCGTCAGCGTCAATCACCGGGACATCCAGAAAAAGTAGCCCGGGAGGGAATCTGTCGTGTCTTTTGCTTCGGAAACGAAACGGGAACTCTGTCGTATTTCCCCAAAGCCCTGCTGCAAAAAGGCGGAATGCTACGGGCTCTTTCTTTTCGGCCGCAGCTTCACGGCGTCTTCCGTCCAGCTTAAAACGGAAAACCGGGCCGTCGCGGAGCGCGCGGCCCGGTTCGCGCTGGAAATCTCCGGGGCGTCCATGAAAATTTCCGGATCCCATGGGAAAAACGGGGCCGCGGCTTTGACCGTATCAGCGGAAAGCCGTTCCGATTCGGAAAAAATTCTGGGCGCGCTTGGTCATACGGGAACGGAAATCAGCCTCCGCATCAACCTTGGCAACCTCGAAAATGAGTGCTGCCCGGCCGCTTTTCTCCGGGGCGCCTTTCTCGCCTGCGGCACGGCAGCCGATCCCGGGCGGGAATACCATCTGGAATTTTCCGTTCCGCACCGGAACCTCGCGAACGACCTCATCGCGCTTATCCGGGACAACCTCAGCCTCGGCATTGAGCCGCGCGTCTCCCGCCGCGGAGCGGAATATGTCGTCTATGTCAAAGGCACCCGGCATGTTGCGGATTTTCTCGCCTATCTGGGGGCGCAGGACGCGGCCATGCGGATTTTACAGGTGCGAATGTTCAAGGATCTCCGCAACAGGGTAAACCGGCAGACAAATTTTGAGACAGCCAACCTCGGCAAAACCGCTTCCGCCGCCGCTATGGAAGTGCTGGCCATTCGGAAGATCCAGCGCACGCGCGGTCTTTCCCTCCTGCCGGAGGATCTCAGAAAACTCGCGGTCCTCCGCCTGCGCCACCCGGAACTGTCTCTGCGCGAGCTGGGGGCCTGCCTCACCCCGCCTCTCAGCCGGTCCGGGGTCCACCACCGCATGGGGCGTATTCTAAAGTTTGCAGAGCATATGGAAAACCGAAGGAGCTGAAAGCCTTTTGTTCGTACATCTTCATGTCCACAGCGAATACAGCCTGCTGGACGGCGCCTGCCGCATCGGTCCGCTGGTCGACACCGCGGCAAAACGCGGGGATCCCGCCGTCGCCATCACCGACCACGGCGTAATGTACGGAGCCGTCGATTTCTACAAAGCCGCCAAGGCAAAGGGCATCAACCCGATTATCGGGTGTGAGGTCTATGTCGCGCCCAGGACCCGCTTTGACAAGACCCGCGAACTCGATTCCGAAAACAGGCACCTGGTCCTCCTCTGCGAAAACAACGAAGGATATCAGAATCTGATCGCGATGGTATCAAAATCCTGGACGGAGGGATTTTACTCGAAACCCCGCGTCGACTACGCTCTTCTCAAACAGTACCACAAGGGACTGATCGCCCTTTCCGCCTGCCTTGCGGGGGAAGTCGCGCGCTGCCTCACTGCAGGCAACTATGACGCCGCCAAGGCGGCGGCACTCAGATATGACGGAATTTTCGGGCGCGGGAATTTTTACCTGGAACTTCAGGATCACGGCCTCCGGGAACAAAAGGCCATCAACCCCTCCATCATAAGGATTTCCCATGAAACGGGGATTCCCCTCGTCGTGACGAACGACTGCCATTACATCCGGCCGGAAGACAGTGAGATGCACCGGATCCTTCTGTGCATCCAGACCAACCACACCGTCGAGGATAAAGAAGGTCTGGAGTTCCGCAGCAACCAGTACTATTACAAGACAGAAAGAGAAATGCGCGCCCTTTTCCCGGAAATTCCGGAAGCCGCGGACAATACGGTGAAGATCGCGGAGCGATGCCATGTGAAATTTGAGTTCGGCAAAACCAAACTTCCGCGGTTCGACACGCCGAACGGCCAGGACAACGTGGCCTATTTCCGGGAAAAATGCCGGGAAGGGATGAAGCGCAGATACGGCGATCACCCGGATAAAAAAATCGTGCAGCGGCTCGATTATGAGCTTGACACGATCCAGAAGATGGGATATGTCAACTATTACCTGATCGTGCACGATCAGGTAATAGTTGACATAACCCATCTTC
>DAITAP010000070.1:4615-10276 GCA_036824225.1 Caproicibacter sp.
GATCGTGCACGATTTTGTCCGCCACGCCAAGGAAGTCGGCATCCCGGTCGGTCCCGGCCGGGGTTCCGGGGCCGGAAGCCTCGCTGCCTACTGCATCGGCATTACCGGAATCGATCCCATCCGCTATAATCTCCTGTTCGAGCGCTTTTTAAATCCGGAACGCGTGAGCATGCCGGATTTCGACATTGACTTTGCCGACGACCGACGGCCGGAAATGATCGACTATGTCGTAAAAAAATATGGCGCGGACCATGTGGCTCAGATTGTGACTTTCGGGACTATGGCCGCACGCGGATCCATCCGCGATGTCGGGCGCGCGATGGCCATCCCTTACGCCAAGGTGGATGAAATCGCGAAGCTGGTGCCGGCGGAACTGAACATCACGCTCGACAGGGCGCTGGAAACTTCGGGAGAACTCCGGGAGCGCTATGACACCGACGCCGAGGTCCATAAGCTCATCGACATGGCAAAGCAGCTTGAGGGAATGCCCCGGAACGCCTCAACCCACGCGGCCGGCGTCGTCATTACGGACAAGCCTGTCGCGGAATATGTCCCTCTCGCGAAAAACGGGGACGCCGTCGTCACCCAGTACACCATGACGACTCTCGAAGAACTCGGACTTCTGAAAATGGACTTTCTGGGCCTTCGGAACCTTTCTGTCATCCGCAGCGCACAGAATATGATCAACAGGAAAAATCCCGGATTCCGCATCGAAAATATCCCGATGGATGACCAGGATGTCTACTCGATGCTCTCTTCGGGCGCGACGGACGGCGTGTTCCAGTTTGAATCTTCCGGCATGCGCAACGTGATTATGCAGTTAAAGCCGGTAAAAATCGAAGATCTCATCGCCGTAATCTCCCTCTACCGGCCGGGGCCGATGGAATCCATCCCGCGGTATATCGAAAACCGCCACCACCCGGAAAAGATAACCTACCGGCACCCGCTTTTAAAGAACATCCTCAACGTCACCTACGGCTGCATCGTCTATCAGGAACAGGTTATGCAGATTTTCCGGACCCTGGCGGGCTATTCCCTCGGCCGCGCCGACATTGTCCGGCGCGCCATGAGCAAAAAAAAGCACGACGTGATGGAACGTGAAAAGGAAATTTTCATCCACGGCCTCGTCGATGAAAAGGGAAAAGTCAAGGTTGAGGGATGCGTCCGGCGCGGCGTGGAGGAAGCCACGGCGGAAGCGATCTACGGGGAAATGGCGAATTTCGCTTCCTACGCCTTCAATAAATCCCATGCCGCCTCCTACGCCGTCGTCAGTTATCAGACGGCGTATCTCAAATGCCACTATCCCCGGGAGTACATGGCCGCCCTTCTGACCAGCGTTCTCGACAACACCAACAAGCTGTCAACCTATATTGCGGAATGCGCCCGTCTCGGCATCCGCGTTCTTCCGCCCCATGTAAACGAAAGCGGGAGCGGGTTCACGGTATCCGGAAAGGACATCCGCTTCGGACTGCTCGCGGTGCGGAACCTCGGCAAAGGGTTCATCGACTCCCTTTTGATGGAACGAAAGCAAAATGGGCGGTTTACGGGGTTCTACGATTTTTGCAGGCGGATGTACGGCGGGCTCAACCGACGTTCGCTCGAAAGCCTGATAAAATGCGGATCCCTGGACGGACTGGGGCTGAACCGGCGCCAGATGCTGACAGGCGCCGACTCTGCCCTCGATTCTCTTGCGGAAGACCGCAAAAAAAATGTGGAAGGCCAGATCGGCTTTTTTGACAGCATCCAGAAAACCGCTCCGGAAGAGTTCCACATGGAACCCATGCCCGATCTCTCCGCGTCGGATAAGCTCACGATGGAAAAAGAAACGACGGGCATGTACCTTTCCGGTCATCCGATGGCCGCTTACGCCGGGATGTACGAACGCCTCCACGCTGTCCGCATCGGCGATATCCTGGAAAACGCCAAAGGGGAAACCGGCGGTCCCCGCGACGGGGATACCGTTACCGTCCTCGGCATTATTCAGAAAATCCGCCTCAAAACCACCAAGAGCAACAGCACCATGGCCTTTGTCACGCTCGAGGATCTCTACGGCTCTATCCAGATGCTCGTGTTTCCTTCCGTCCTCACGGAATACGCGGGGCTGATAGCGGAAGGAAAAATTGTCAGGGCGGAAGCGCGCCTCAATCTCCGGGAAGACAGGGATCCTGAACTTGTCCTCGCCTCCCTCTCCGAAGCTCCAAGCCCGGACGGCGGAAAACCGGGCGCAAAGCGGAACCACGCTTCCACCCGCCCCGGGCTGTATTTGAAAGTCCCGGGTGCTGACAGCCCGCTCTACCGCAAAGCCTGCAAATATACCGCGGTATTCGACGGCCCTACGCCGCTTTATATCTACTTCTGCGATAAGAGAAAGCTGATGCTTGCCCCTTCTTCCATGCGCGTCAGCGTCAACAGCGTGCTTGTCCGGGAACTAAAAAAACTGCTTGGCGACAGAAATGTGGCGGTAGTCGACAGTTTGCAACAATAATCTATATAAGAGATAAAATCATCCATATTTGGACGTTGGCTTTTTATTTTTTTCCGCTTATAATAAGCATAGTCAGAGGTTCCCTGCCGGGGACGGATGCGCCGGAAAAGGGACGAAAGGCGCTTTTTTCTATCCCGGCGGGAAAATTCAAAGGGCAGAAAGAGAGAAGGCTGTCCCGAAAAATGGAAACGGACCACGGCGCCAAAAAGGCGCCGGAAAATCTTTTCTGCGGGGAAATTTTCCGACGGGGCGGCCTTTTATCATGACAGTTCTAACAGGAGGGCTTTTAAAATGGCGACAAAATCGATAGCCGTTCTGACAAGCGGCGGGGACGCGCCGGGCATGAACGCCGCGGTGCGCGCCGTAGTAAGGGCGGGCCTTTCTTACGGGATGCGTGTAATGGGCATCCAGAGAGGTTTTAACGGACTTTTAAACGGCGAACTGGTCGAGATGAATTTAAGGACTGTTTCCGATATCATCCACCGCGGCGGAACTATTCTTTATACGGCTCGCAGCCCGGAATTTAATACGCCTGCCGGCGTGCAGCAGGCCGCGGCGAACTGCCGCAAGATTGGGATTAACGGCGTTGTTGTCATCGGCGGCGACGGATCTTTCCGCGGGGCGAGAGACCTCACCAACGCGGGCATTCCCTGTGTTGGAATCCCGGGGACTATCGATAACGATATCGCTTCCAGCGATTATACCATTGGGTTCGATACGGCGGTCAACACGGCCGTCGAAATGGTCGACAGGCTTCGTGACACGATGGAATCCCACGATCGGTGCAGCGTTGTGCAGGTGATGGGCCGCCGGTGCGGGGATATCGCGCTCCACACGGGCATTGCCGTCGGCGCGACGAGTATTCTGGTGCCGGAAGTCCCGTATGATTTTCAGAAGGATATTGTGGATCGGATGAACTTTACCCAGAAAACCGGCAAGCGGCATTTCATCATCGTCGTCGCGGAAGGCGTCGGCGGAGTTGACAAGCTCGCGAAGGATATCGAGGAAGCGACAGGAATTGAAACCCGCGCGACGGTTCTCGGACATGTTCAGCGCGGCGGTTCTCCGACGCAGCGCGACCGGGTGATTGGAAGCCGCATGGGCGCGGTAGCCGCGAAACTGCTTTACGAGGGCAAGAAAAACCGCGTCATCGTGATTCGGAACGGAAAAATCGTCGATCTCGATATTACCGAAGCGCTCAGCATGAAGCGCGTATTCGATAAGGAACTCTATGATATCGCTCTGAGAATTTCAATCTGAGCGGGAAACCCCGGCAAAAGAAAGTTGACTTTTTGCGGAGTGTGGAATATACTGAAAACGGCAAGAAAACTGATGAGTAAGAATAGTATTCCGGATTCGGCGCAGCAGTGAGGGAAAGAGAGCCGCAGGCGGTGGAATTGCGGCGATGCGCCCCGGAGGAATGGGCTTACGAGGGCAGGGCGAACAGCGTCTCTTCATTTCATGGAGAGCGCTTAAGGTAGCTTTTGACGGGAACTTCACCCGTTATCAAGGAAGCGCGCAGGAAAGTGCGCGGAACAAGCGGGCGCTTGAAAAACGCCAATCTGGGTGGTACCGCAGGAAATTTTACTCCTGTCCCTGATATCTTTAAGGGACAGGAGTTTTTTTATGGGAGGAAAAGGCAATGATGAAAACGGCGAGAAAAATTCTGACTCTGGTTCTTGCGATTCTGGCTCTCGGGACAACGGTTTCCTGTTCATCCGGGAAAAAATCAGGCAAGGTGACCGTCGGGGTGATCCAGTACGCGACGCATCCTTCCCTGGACAACTGTTACGAGGGGTTTCGGGAAGGCCTCAAAGCCGGAGGCTTTGAGGAAGGGAAAAACCTCACCTTCGATTTTCAGAACGCGCAGGCAGAAAACTCCAACGCCGATCTGATGGCAAAGAACATGGTTTCAAAAAAATACGACATGATAGCGGCGA
This sequence comes from Caproicibacter sp., assembly GCA_036824225.1. GTDB lineage: Bacteria > Bacillota > Clostridia > Oscillospirales > Acutalibacteraceae > Thermocaproicibacter. Next base: position 9,041 of record DAITAP010000070.1, read on the forward strand.
TTGCGACACCGGCGGCGATGTCCGCCTACAGCGCCGCCAAGGACACCGATATCCCCGTGGTATTCACCGCGGTCTCCGATCCCGTAGCCGCCGAGCTGGTCCAGTCCCTCGATAAGCCGGGTCTCAACTGCACCGGATCTTCAGACGTCCTGCCCCTGGAGGCGCAGATTAAAATGATCCGTGCGTTTCTGCCTGACGCGAAAAAGATCGGGGTTCTCTATACGACAAGTGAAGTAAACTCGGTTTCCACATTAAAGCGTTTCCGCAGCCTGACACCCAAATATGGGTTTTCGGTGGAAGCTGTCGGCATTACAAACTCTTCCGAGGTCGCGTCCGGCGCGGCATCCCTTGTTGCCAAAAAGGTAGACTGTGTCAATAACTTTACGGACAACAACGTGGTCAATAATCTGAGCACTCTCCTGCAGGCGACGAACGGCGCGAAGATCCCCGTATTCGGGTCCGAAATCGAGCAGGTGAAAAACGGATGCCTCGCGTCGGAGAGCATCGACTATGTGGCTCTCGGGAAGAAGACCGGGGAAATGGCCGCAAAAATTCTGAAGGGCGAAGAAAAGGCTTCCGAAACGCCCGTCTACACGGTCGGGGAAGGAAAGCCCGTTTACAGCAAATCCGTTCTCGAAAAGCTCGGGCTTCTCCTGCCTTCCGAATACAAAGACGCCCAGGCGGTCAGCTGAATAAGGAAAGTCACAAAGAAGGCAGTGCTTTATGGATATTATCCTTTCGCTTCTCTCCAATATCCTTGAGGAAGGTTTTTTGTATGCGGTCATGGCATGCGGCGTCTATGTAACATATCGGGTCCTGAACTTTCCGGATCTTTCCGTAGACGGGACTTTTCCACTCGGAGCCTGCGTCACGGGAGCGCTGATCGTCCGCGGGGCGGATCCGTTTCTGGCGGCTCTCGTTTCCCTTCTCTGCGGCGCGGCAGCCGGATGCGTGACGGGTCTCCTCCACGTCAAGTTGCATATCACGGATCTTCTTTCCGGAATTCTTGTCATGACAGGCCTTACCAGCATTAACCTTGTGGTGACGGGCGGAACAGCGATGCTTGCCTTTTACAACCGCCCCACGGTCTTTTCGAAGGGCCCCGCGGCACTGGTCCCGGACCGGACGCTGCGCATTCTTCTGACGGCGTTCCTTTTCTGCCTGGCGGTGAGGGCTATTGTCGGCTGGTATCTTCATACAAAGTCCGGACTCCTGCTCCGCGCAGCGGGCGACAAT
>DAITAP010000071.1:0-3659 GCA_036824225.1 Caproicibacter sp.
CTTTCAGCAACCCGGCGCCGCAGGTGGACCGGGTATGCTTCGGTGATCTGGACGGGGACGGAAGGGATGAGGCCGTTGTCGGCTGGGGCGGAGGCCTGAGCGGCGCCGGAACCATCTGCGTCTATTATGACAAGGGTGGAAAAATGAATGAGCAGAAGCTGAACCAGAGCTATTCTGAAATGACCGTGGCGGATCTCGACGGCGACGGGCGCGCCGAGATTTTTACCGCGAGCGTGACTTCGGGCGACCAGCCCGCGGCGGCGCGTCTTCTGAGTGTGAAGAACGGGTCGATTGAAGTAAAGGGCACCGCTCCTCTGGATACAGGCGTCACGAAATACGCTTCCATGAAGACCGGGCTCGTGAATGAAAAGCAGATCGGCGTTGTTCTGGACGGTGTGAAGGCCGCCAACATCATGACAACCGAAATGGTCTACTGGGACAGCAAGAAAGGCCTTTCGTCTCCTTTTTATGATCCGAAGTCCAGGGCCGCCAAAAGCACCGAACGCGCGACCTCTGTCCTTTCCCGGGACATCAACGGCGACCGGATTATCGAGATCCCCATCGTCACGCTGATGCCCGGTTACAGCGGCATGGAGGAGGACGAGGCGGACTACCTCACGAGCTGGCACCGGTATGACACCACGACGGGCACGTTCGTGCGCGTGATGAGTATGGTGATTGACTACGCGGATGGGTACTGGTTTTCCATCCCGGATAGGTGGAGAGGAAAAATCACCACCAAACTGGATCCCGCGACCAGGACGCTGCACTTTTACCAGTGGATGACGGCGTCGAAGAATGAGGCGGGAGTTCAGGGGCCGGAGCTGCTCAAAATCGAAGCCTTTACCCAGAAGGAATGGGAATCCGGCGAAGGCACGAAGGGGTTTTCTCTGCTTGACACAAAGGGCGGGCTCCGGTTCGCCGCGTCATGTCCTTCGCCGGCGAACCCTCTTGCCATGACGGAAGAGGAAGTCCGGGACGCTTTCGAGCGAATCCCGCAGGACTGAAAACGGAAGGGGATGTCCTTTTGAAGACCATACTGGTTGCGGAGGACGAACAGGCCATCCGCGAGTTTGTCGTCATCAATTTAAAGCGCGGCGGATATGAGACGCTGGAAGCGGCAAACGGGGAAGAAGCCCTCAAGATCTGCGATCGCGAAGGGTCCGGCGTGGATGTCGCCGTGCTGGACATCATGATGCCCGGCAAATATGACGGCCTTGCCGTGTGCAAGGAACTGCGCCGGCGCAGCAGTTCGATGGGGATTATCCTGCTGACGGCCAAGACGCAGGAAATGGATAAGGTCGGCGGGCTGATGATGGGAGCCGACGACTATGTGACCAAGCCATTCAGCCCGAGCGAGCTGGTGGCGCGCGTGGACGCGGTCTACCGGCGCGTGGCGATGGAGAAGGAGAGAAACAGCGGGGGGTTCCGGGAAGAGCTGCGTTCCGGGAACTTCGTACTGAACCTTCGGAGCCGGTCCCTGCTGAAAAACGGGGTGCCGATTGAGCTGACGCAGGTGGAGTTCCAGATTATGGAGTATTTCTTCTCAAATCCGGGCGCAGCGCTGGAACGAGGAGACATCCTCCGCCACGTGTGGGGGGAGTCCTATTACGGAGAAGAAAAGATTGTCGACGTGAATATCCGCCGTCTGCGCATGAAAATCGAGGATGAGCCCTCGAACCCGAAACATATCGTAACGGTCTGGGGACTCGGATATAAGTGGGAAGCGTAGGAACGCCGGAGGCGGCTTTTGGAAGGAGGCGAATCAGCTTGGCGGCAAAAAACAGCATCACAAGGCGCTGGTTCCGGAACAGTCTCGGCGCGATCGTGCTGATTGTCGTCGCGCTGATCGCCACGCTTTCCTTTGCGGTGCAGGGATATGTGTATAACGGCATCCAGTCTGCCCTGGACGGCCGCGCGGCCGAGCTGACCAATATGTTCGCGGGATACGGAGACCGGTCTCCGTCGGAATTCATCACCGCGGCCCGCGGCTATGTGGAGGATTTTCCGAACAAGGAAAGCATGGAACTGATGGTGATAAGCCAGGCGGGGAACGTGGTGACCACTTCCATCGGGTTCGCGCCGGACCGGACCCAGCCGATGCCGGATTACACGGCCGCGCTCAAAAGCGCCTCGGGCTACGGTACGTGGAACGGGCAGCTGAAAAGCGGGGAGCGGGTGATGGCCGTGACGCGGGTCATCCGCGGCGGATACGGGTCGCCGGTCGGTGCGGTGCGCTATGTTGTTTCCCTCGAAGAAGCGGAGCGGCAGATCTTCACCGTCGTGGCCGCCCTCATGCTGGTAGGCGGGCTTATCGTGCTGTTTGTATTCGTGTCGAGCCGGTATTTCATGAAGTCAATTCTGACGCCTATCCGAAGCATCAGCGCTACCGCCAAGCGAATCGCGCAGGGGGATTTCCGCGCGCGCGTCGTCAAGCTGGACGACGACGAAATCGGGGAACTCTGCGATACCATCAACAACATGGCGGATGAGCTGGGCCAGAGCGACCGGATGAAGAACGATTTTATTTCCTCCGTATCCCATGAGCTGCGCACTCCCCTGACGGCGATTAAGGGCTGGGCGGAGACCATCCAGGGCGGCGAAACCGACCGGAAAACGTTTCAACGCGGCATGAGCATCATCGTGAGCGAGACGGAGCGCCTTTCCGGAATCGTGGAGGAGCTTCTGGATTTTTCCCGCATGCAGAGCGGCAGGATGACCCTGACAATGGATAAAATCGATCTGCTTGCCGAACTGGGCGCGGCGGTCTATATGTTCAGCGAACGCGCGAAGAACGAGCATAAATACCTTATCTATGACGAGCCGTCCATGCTGCCGCCGGTCCTCGGCGACATCAACCGCTTAAGGCAGGTGTTCGTCAATGTTCTGGACAACGCGTTAAAATATACTTCGGAGGGCGGGACCATCACCGTGACGGCGGATTCCGACGGCGGGTTTATCCGCGTCGTGATAGCCGACAACGGCTGCGGCATTCCCGCGGAACACCTGCCCAATGTCAAGAAGAAATTCTATAAGGCAAATCAGACCGTGCGCGGTTCGGGAATCGGCTTGGCGCTTGCGGACGAAATCGTGGCGCTGCATTCCGGGAGCCTTGAGATTGAAAGCCATGAAAACGTCGGGACGGCTGTGACCATCCGCATCCCGACTTATGAAAAGCTGGAAAGCGGATCCCGGTCGGCTTCCGCGCCGGAAGAACAAAAGGAAAGGACCAAACCGGATGCGTAGGGAAAAGACAAAGATGATTACATCGATCGGAGGGCAGGCGCTGATTGAGGGAATCCTGATGCGCGGCCCCCGAAAAACGGAAGTCGCCGTGCGGATGCCGGACGGTTCCATTTCCTCGGAGGAGCTTTCGACTTCCAGCCTGAGGGATCGGGGAAGAATCTGGAAGCTGCCGCTTTTCCGCGGAATCGCCGCTTTCATCGATTCGCTGACGATCGGGTACCGGGCACTGTCCCTTTCCGCTGAGAAATCGGGCGCCGGGGAAGAAGAGGAAGAATCGAAACTCGACCGGTGGGTGGAACGGAAATTCGGGGACAAGGCGATGGAGGCCGTGATGGCGGCCGGCACCGTGCTGGGAGTCGCGCTTGGAATCGGCCTTTTTTTCCTCCTGCCCACCTGGGTCTTTAACCTCGCCG
>DAITAP010000071.1:3669-10104 GCA_036824225.1 Caproicibacter sp.
GCGGAAGGATGGCGTTCCCCCGCGGAGGGGCTGATGCGGTTTGCCATTTTCATCGGATATATCGCGCTCTGCGCTTCCATGCCGGATATGAAGCGCGTATTTCAGTACCACGGCGCGGAACATAAGACGATTTTCTGCTATGAGAATCAGGAAAAACTTACGGTGGAAAATGTAAAAAGGCATCAGCGCTTCCACCCGCGCTGCGGAACAAGCTTTCTTGTGCTGATGCTGCTGATCGGCATTTTCATCGGCTTTTTCATTCCGTTTTCCAACCCTTTTGTCCGGACGGCCGTAAAAATTCTCTGTATCCCTCTGGCCGTTGGAATCGGGTATGAGCTTATCCGGTACTGCGGGCGGAATGACAACACGCTGACGCATGTCATTTCCGCCCCCGGCCTCTGGATGCAGCGCCTGACGACGCGCGAACCGGACGACGGAATGATGGAGGTGGCGATTTCGGCCATACGCGCGGTGATCCCGGAGAACGGATCGGACCGTGTCGGAAAATGACCCTGGGGGAAGCATACCGCAGGGGGCGGAAGATCCTCAAAGAGGCCGGAACCGAAAACGCCGCGTTTGACGCCGGATGCCTTTTCCGAAGAGCATTCGGGTTAGACCTGGAACAGCGCATCCTGCGATCGGGAGAACCCGCGGATTCCGAAAAAACGCGGCAGTACTGCGCCATGGCCCGTGAACGGGCGCAGGGAAGGCCGCTTCAATATATTCTGGGCGAATGGCCGTTTCTCGGGATGACGCTCGAAGTCGGGGAAGGAGTCCTGATTCCCCGTGAAGAAACGGAACTGCTGGTCCGGACAGCGGCCGGGATGCTTGCGGACGTCCCTTCCCCGCGGGGAGCGGATCTTTGTGCCGGTTCGGGGGCCGTGGGGCTGGGCCTTCTTTCCCTCATGCCGGGCGCGCGGGTCTGGTCGGTGGAAAAATACCCGGCGGCGCTCCGGTATCTCAAAAGAAACGCCCTCCGGAGCGGACTTCCGGGGTTAAAAATCGTCCGGGCGGACGTGCTGGAGCCCGATTCGGCCGCGCTCCTTCCGGAACTCGACTGCCTTATTTCCAACCCGCCCTATGTGCGCGATGGAGAAATCGCGGGCCTTCAGCCGGAAGTCCGGCGCGAGCCGCGCGAGGCGCTTTCCGGAGGCCCCGACGGACTGCGGTTTTACCGGGCATTCCGGGAAATCTGGCTAAAAAAGCTGAAGCCCGGCGGCATGGCGGCTTTTGAGGTTGGAGAAGGGGAGGCCGGGGAGGTTTTACGGATCTTTGCCGGCGCCCTGGAGGACCTCCGGGTCCGGAAGGATCTGAACGGAATCGCCCGGGTCGTATCCGGGCGGAAGCCCGCCTGAGAAAGGGCAGACCCTTATTATATTGCTTTTGAATCCGGGATCGTCTATAATGGATCGGACAGCGGAAAGCGGACGGGAGGCATGCTTGGGATGTCGGAAAAAGGTTCTGCAACGAGGAAACTAAGCAAGACGGTGAAGCTTGTCAATACGGACAGCGATAAAAAGAAAGCGCTGGAAACGGCGCTGGCCCAGATTGAAAAACAGTTCGGCAAAGGCGCGGTGATGCGCCTCGGGCAGAACGAGGCGATGCACGTCGAGGCGATATCGACCGGATCGCTGGGGCTCGATCTGGCCCTTGGCATCGGCGGACTGCCCCGGGGTCGAATCGTGGAGATATTCGGGCCGGAGAGTTCCGGAAAGACGACCCTTGCGCTTCACTGTGTGGCGCAGGGACAGAAAAACGGCGGCAACGCCGCGTTCATCGACGTGGAACATGCGCTGGATCCGGACTACGCCGCGGCGCTGGGCGTCGATGTGGATTCCCTCCTGGTTTCCCAGCCGGACACCGGGGAGCAGGCCCTTGAAATCACCGAAGCCCTCGTGCGGTCCGGGGCGATCGACGTCATTGTCATCGATTCGGTCGCTGCGCTGGTCCCGCGCGCGGAAATCGAGGGGGAGATGGGCGACGCGGTCGTCGGCCTTCAGGCTCGCCTGATGTCGCAGGCGCTCCGAAAACTGGCGGGGGCGATTTCAAAGTCCAACTGCGTCGCGATCTTTATCAACCAGCTGCGGCAGAAGATCGGCGTCATCTACGGCAACCCGGAAGTCACGACGGGCGGCCGGGCGCTGAAATTCTATGCTTCGGTCCGTATCGACATCCGCAAGGGAGAGCCGATCCGATCCGGAAATGAGCAGATAGGATCCCGCACGCGCGCCAAGGTGGTCAAGAACAAAATCGCGCCGCCGTTCCGCACCGCCGAATTTGATATGATCTACGGGCACGGTATTTCCCACGTCGGCGAAGTCCTGGACCTCGGAGCCGATCTGGACATCATTCAGAAAGGCGGATCGTGGTATTCCTACGGCGACATGCGCCTCGGGCAGGGCCGCGAGAATGCGAAGAAATACCTGGAAGAGCATCCCGACACCCAGAACGAAATCGAGGCGAAGATCCGCGCGGACTCCGCGAAGCTGTTTAACCGGAAAGGCGGATCGGCGAAACCCGCCGGACATCCGGCAAAGCCCGTGGGAACTCCGATTCCCGGCAGCAAGGAGCAGAAGGAAGATCCCCGGTATGACGCGGATATCGATATCCAGAACGACGACGGATGAAAATCTCGGGTGCGGCGCCGGGGAAAAAGGGCCTGACCGCCCTGTATGTCGACGAAAAGTTCCAGTTTTCCGTCGATACGGGAGTTTATCTGGATTCCGGGCTGCGTCCGGGTTCCGCCGTGACGGAGGAAGATCTCCGGGAGCTTCTCGGAAAAAGCGACTCCCGCCGCGCGGAGCGGAAAGCGCTCCGGCTTTTAGGGATGCGGTCTTATTCCCGCGCGGAGCTCGAACGGAAGCTCGCCCGCTCCTTTCCGCGCGCGGCGGCTGCCCATGCTGTCGAGCGGATGGAGACCCTGGGATTTTTGAACGACCGGGAATATGCCCGGTCGCTTGCGGGAAAACTTTTCGGGGAAAAGCACTATGGCGCCGGCCGGGTGCGGCTGGAGCTTGCCCGCCGGGGAATCAGCCGGGAAACGGCCGAACAGGCCATGGAACAAAGCCGGCCGGAGGATCCGGGAGAAGGGATCCGGGTTATCCTGGAACGGAAGTATCCCGGGGTTCTCCGCTCCGAAAGAGACCGCAGGCGGGCCGCGGCTTCCCTGCGGCGCCTGGGCTATGGATGGGAAGAAATCATTGGGGCGTTCCGAAAATATGCAGACAAGGATGAATAGAGTGTCATATTCGGTCGGGCTGGTGAACCTTGGGTGCGCGAAAAATCAGGTGGACGGCGAACGGATGCTGGCCGCCCTTCATAAGGCGGGATACCGCATCGAGCCGGACGCCGCCCGCGCAGACGCCGTGGTGGTCAATACCTGCGGGTTTATCGACGCCGCTAAGCGCGAGGCCATCGGCGAAATCCTGGAGTGCGCCCGCCTGAAAAAAGAGGGAAAGATCCGTGCGGTTATCGTGACCGGGTGTCTTGCCGAAAGGTACCGCCGTCAGGTCAGGAAAGAAATGCCCGAGGTGGACGCGGTCGCGGGAATCGGGGCGGACGGTCAGATTGCCGACATTGTCGGGAAAGCCCTCCGAGGGGAAAAGGAAGAGGTTTTCCCCGACAAAACGCTTCTGCCCCTCTGCGGGGAACGGGAGCTTCTGTCTCCTCCGTGGACGGCTTACCTTAAGATCTCGGAAGGGTGCGGCAACCGCTGCTCCTACTGCGCGATTCCGGCTATCCGGGGAAGATACCGCTCCCGTCCGCCGAAGGAGATTGAGGAAGAGGCCCGTGCCCTTGCTTCCCGCGGGGTAAAGGAACTTGTGCTGATAGCTCAGGACACGATGCGCTACGGGCTGGATTTAACGGGCCGTCTGATGCTACCGGCGCTTTTGAGGCGTCTGTGCCGTATCGAGGGAATCGAGTGGATCCGCGTGCTCTACGGCTATCCGGACGCCGTGACGGATGAACTTTTGAGGACCATGGCGGAAGAAAGGAAAGTCGTACCCTATATCGACCTTCCGCTCCAGCACTGCGACGAGGAGATCCTCCGATCGATGCGGCGCGGGGGAAACCGGAAGTCGCTCGAGGCCCTTGTCCGGAAAATGCGCGCCGCCGTACCGGGCCTTGTCGTGCGCACGACCCTGATCGCGGGGTATCCCGGGGAGACGGAGGAACAGTTCGGCGAACTCTGTGATTTTGTAAAGGCGAACCGCTTTGAACGGCTGGGCTGCTTTGCCTACTCTCAGGAAGAGGGGACTCCCGCCGCCGGACTTCCCGGACAGATAGACGGGGAAGAAAAACGGCGGCGTGCCCAGATTGTTTCGGAAATTCAGATGGGGATTCTGCAGGAAATGGGCGAACAGATGAAGGGACGCACCCTGCGCGTGCTGGTGGAAGGCAGGGAATCGGACTGGTGGTTCGGACGATCGTATCGGGAAGCGCCCGACGTAGATGGAGAGATTTATTTTCGATCTGCCGGGGCGCCCCCGTCGCTGGGAGAATTTATCCGCGTGAAAATCACGGACTGTACGGACGGGGAGCTTTCCGGGGTGGCCGTACGGTAGGAAGACGGAGGGGACGGTTATGAATCTGCCGAACAGGCTGACTGCCGCAAGAATCCTGATTATCCCGTTTTTTCTGGCCGCGCTGCTGGGGCGCTGGCCGGCGGGTTACCATTATCTTCTCGCGCTGATCCTTTTCTCTGCGGCTGCCCTGACCGATCGGATCGACGGCCAGATTGCCCGGGCCAGGAATCAGATCACGGACCTTGGGAAGTTTATGGATCCGCTGGCCGATAAACTGCTGATTGTTTCTGCGCTTATCAGTCTCCTGGCGGACGGCCTCGTAAATCCCTGGGCGGTTGTCCTCATTGTTGCTCGGGAGTTTATGGTGACGGGGCTGCGCCTCGTCGCCGTGGAAAAGGGCCGCGTCATCGCCGCGAACCGGTGGGGCAAGGCAAAAACGATCAGCCAGATGGCGGCGGTCTTTACCATCCTTGCGCTTCAGTTTGTCCAGGAACTGGCCGATGGCGGCCGTCTCGAGCCTTTCACCGTGTTCGGCATGCCCAGCGCGAGGGCGTTTGCGGATATGGGAAATGTTCTTCTCTGGATTTCGGCCGTTCTTACCGTAGCGTCGGGCCTTATCTATTTTGCTCAGAATATTGATGTCGTAAAAAATGCAAAATAACGATGCTTTTCGATGTTCTGCGCAAAAGCGCCTTCCGGCGCGGTTGAAATCAGAACCGGTTCGTATTATAATCTAACAGTGTCGGAAAGACTGATTTCCGATTATACTGTAAAGGAAATAGATCCCTATGAAATGCTGGGAACGGAAGAAGTAACCGCGCTGCCCGTGCGGCAGAGAGAAAGCGTCATCGGCTGGAAGCGCTTTTGCGAGAAGGGCAGGCGGTGAAATGCATCCGTGAGCAGGCGGGGGGAACTCGGAAGTATCCCCGCCCGGCAGAAAAGGCGCCGTTAGCGGCCGAAGAGTGAAAAAACGGAGTGGAACCGCGGAATTTATCCGCCTCCGTCCCTTGATGCGGAAAAGAGGGACGGAGGTGTTTTTTTTGATCCTCCGCCCGCGCGGGCGGAGGAATTCGGAAGGTGTTTTGCATGTTTGCGAGACTGAAGGCGGAGCTTGACTCCATTATGGACCGCGATCCGGCGGCCCGTTCAAGGCTGGAGGTATTCTTTCTGTATTCAGGTTTTAAGGCAGTCCGGTCATACCGGGTGGCGCACTGGTTTTTAATGCACGGCCATCCTTTTATCGCGCGGTATATCTCGCAGAGGGCGCGCCATAAAACAGGGATTGAAATTCATCCCGGCGCAAAAATCGGCAAGGGTCTGTTCATTGATCACGGCATGGGGGTGGTAATCGGCGAAACGGCTGAGCTGGGAAGCAACTGCACCCTGTATCAGGGGGTGACGCTTGGCGGCACGGGAAAAGATCACGGCAAACGCCATCCGACGCTGGGCAATAACGTGCTGGTCGGAGCGGGCGCCAAAATTCTGGGACCGTTCCGCGTCGGAGACAACGCGCGCGTGGCCGCCGGAGCCGTGGTGCTCGAGGAGGTGCCCGCCAACGCGACAGCGGTCGGTGTTCCGGCGCGCGTCGTGCGCCTCAACGGTGTGCGTCCGCCGAACCTTGACCAGATCCATATCGGAGACCCGGTTTCTCAACAGCTCTGTTATATGGGGTTTGAGATCGGCCGCCTTCAGAAACAGGTTGAAAGGCTGCAGGATGAACTTGTAAGGCAGCGGGAAAATACAAATCACCGCATGGAAACGGCGGAACAGGAGGAAAAAAGAAATGAGAATCTACAACACGCTGACTAGACAGAAAGAGGAATTTGTGCCGATTGTGCCGGATGAAGTGAAGATCTACGCCTGCGGGCCGACAGTCTACAATTTCATTCATATCGGCAACGCGCGGCCC
>DAITAP010000072.1:0-1779 GCA_036824225.1 Caproicibacter sp.
GAAATCAGAAAACAGTTTGCCAAAGCCGCTGAAATTCAAAAAAGTCTCAATATACTCGCTCTGACAGTTGCTCACAATAAACAGCCTGTTTCAGCTTCGTGTGGAAATAAGGTGCCGCCGTTTAGCCTAATGCCTTTTTCCCATGGCAACCAGCATTGTCGTCGGTGCCAGGATGATACATCTGGCATTGTGGTCTGTCAGCTGATGGTACAGGGTAAGACCGAGGCAGCCGGCTTCATAGCCGCAGAGGAATTCAGCGTCATCGCCGAACACTTTACGCAAGGACTCCAGATATTTCATAACTGATTTGTAATCAGGGTCAATCTTCTGCGTATAAGTTATTTTATAACTTTCCATGGTATCGCAGCAGAGGGTAAAACTGTTTTTGTGGACATCCATTCCGACATAAACTGTGCTTTTTCCGATGTACGCTGTGTTATGATTCATTTTGTGGCCTCCCTTTGTAATGTGGTAATCCCTCTTCTTAGGATACAGGTAAATCCACGAATCTTACAAATCGCAGGTCACTTCATATTGTCTAAATCAGAACGGAAAAACAGATTCCCCCCGCGCCCCGGAATTCAAGGCGGAGCGGGGGAAACTTTCATGGAAACCGATTTCTTTTATGAGAAAAGCTGAGCTTTATGTTCCTTCCATGGACCGGACGCAATGTGCCGAAACGATGTCCGCGATTTTTTGAAGAGAATCGGCGTCCCTCCTTTGAAATCTTTCCCGGACGGGACTGTCGATATCCAGGACGCCGATGACTTTTCCCTTTCCGCGAAGGGGAATGGCGAGTTCGGACGCGGACGCGGAGTCGCAGGCGATATGCCCGGAAAAGCGGTGGACATCCGGAACCAGCAGAACCGTGCCTTTGAAGGCTGCCGTGCCGCAGACGCCTTTTCCAAGGGGAATATGCACGCAGGCGGGCTTTCCCTCAAACGGCCCTAAAAGGAGCTCCCCGCCTTTTACCCGGTAAAAACCCACCCAGTTGATGTCCGGCAGGGCGCCGTACAGAAGGGCCGCGGCGTTTGCGGTGACCGAGACCCAGTCCTCTTCCCCGTCCAGAAGGGATTCCATCTGACGGCAGAGAAGACAGTATTCTTCCTCTGGATTTGTCCGGCAGGTCATTTTAAGGCGCCTCTCTTTCCGCTTTTCTTTAGGAATTTCGGAACCGGGACAGGAATTCTCTGGTCCGTTTGTTTTTCGGGTTGCCGATGACTTCTTCCGGGGTGCCTTCCTCGGCGATGATGCCGCCGTCCATAAAGACGACCCGGGAAGAAACGTCGCGCGCGAACGCCATTTCATGCGTGACGACAATCATGGTCAGCCCTTCCTTCGCGAGAGTCCTCATCACGGAAAGCACTTCCCCTACCATCTGCGGGTCGAGAGCGCTCGTCGGTTCGTCAAACATCAGAATCTCCGGTTCCATGGCGAGCGCCCTCGCAATGGCGACGCGCTGCTGCTGGCCTCCGGAAAGCTGAGCCGGTCTTGCGTTGATGTACCGCGCCATTCCGACCTTGTCAAGGTATTTCATAGCGCTTTTCAGCGCCGAGTTCTTGTCCTTTCGGAGGACCTTTACCATGCCGACCATGCAGTTCTGCAGCACGATCATGTTGTGAAACAGATTAAACGACTGAAAAACCATTCCCACTCTCGCTCGATAGGCGCTGATGTTGGGATTTGAGAGAATATTCTTTCCGTGAAACAGGATTTCCCCGCTCGTGGGGGTTTCGAGAAGGTTGATACACCGAAGAAGGGTGGATTTTCCAGAGCCGG
>DAITAP010000072.1:1789-3878 GCA_036824225.1 Caproicibacter sp.
GTCGGAAAACCCGGCCTCTCTTTCCAGAGCCGGGCGCTCCGATGACACAGACGACATCGCCCTTGAAAGTGTTAAAATCCACGTCCTTTAAAACTTTCCTGTCGCCGAATTTCTTGCTCAAATGCCGGACTTCCAGAACAGGTTCCTTTACTTGCCCCATCCATGCATCCCTCCGTTCCGATGTTTCCGCTTCTGCGGGTTCAGGCCGGTCGGATCCGCCATCGCGTCCAGATCAACCAGGCTGTAGGTGCTGGACCCGTCTATCCTGCGTTCCATCCACCGCAGCAGGCGGGAGCAGACAAAAGTCATGATAAAATAAATCACGCTGATGATGAAAAACGCTTCAAAGTATCGATACGTTCCGCCCGCGGCGCTCTTCGCTTCAAAATAAAGCTCCGTCACGCTGATTACGTTGAGGACAGAAGTATCCTTGATGTTGATCACCAGGTTGTTGCCGATCTGGGGAAGGATATTCCGGAAAGTCTGCGGCAGAATAACGCTCGCCATGGTCTGCCAGTGCGTCATGCCGAGAGCTTCCGCCGCTTCGGTCTGGCCGGGATCGATGGACTCAATCCCCCCGCGCACGCTTTCCGCCATATAGGCGCCCGTATTGATGGACACGACGAAGAACCCGGCAAACATGGGGCTCATATCGATATGTAGGACCGACATGGATCCGTAATAGAGCACCATGGCCTGCACCATCATTGGAGTCCCGCGGAAAATTTCAATGTAGGCGGCCAGGATGAACTGGAGAAGGCCGTAAAGGATCTTCAGGATGAGACTCGATTTTTTCCGCGGCCTGGGTATCGTGCGCAGAACTCCGACCAGAAGGCCGATCACACAACCCAGCAGGGTCCCGACCAGCGCGAGCGCCAGCGTAATGCCGGCGCCGTGCCAGAAAAGCGGCCCGTATTTCTTAAGGAGGGCTTTGACCCAGTAGCCGAAGTTCTTCGAATCGCTGCCCTCGTTTGACGGTGCCTTTCCGGCAACCGGCTGCTGGCGGATGGCCTCGTCCATGATTTTTTCCCGCTCTTCCCCGCTTATCTGGGCGAGGGCCTGGTTTAAGGTAGTCCGGAGAGAGGTATTGCCTTTTTTCACCGCGATGCCGATATTGGTCTCTTCCTCCGGAACTTTCAGATCCGGGTCGGCCGAAAAATCCACCATCACAAGTCCCGGGTTTGCGTAGACGGCGGCGAGCGCCGTCGGCTTGTCGCAGAGGAGAAGATCGCATTTGCCGGACCGGAGCGAGACGATCATCGTGGAGGCGTCCGCGAGGGCCGGCTGAATTTCGGCATCCGGAATCTGCTTCAGAAGATCATACCAGACGGTGCTCTGCTGCGACGTGCAGGAAACTCCCCGCAGATCGGCGATACTTTTCGCATTTTCGTACCTGCTGTCCTTTCGGACCAGCCCGAAAATGTTCGCCTTATAGTAGTTGTCGGTAAAATCCACGGTTTTCTTCCGGTCAGCCGTCGCGCTCATTCCCGCGACGGCGGCGTCCAGCTTCCCGGAAGCGACACCCGGGGCAAGACCGCCCCATTCGGTTTTGACGATCTCGAGATCCAGCCCCGCGAGCTCCGAGATGCGCTTTGCTATTTTCACGTCGTACCCGTTCGCGTATTCGGTGCCGTTGCTTATTTTGACGGCACCGTTCGAAGAATCGGTCTGAGACCAGTTATAAGGAGCGTAGCTGCACTCCATGCCGACTTTCCATACTTTTTTCCTTGCGTTTTTCCGGGAACATCCCGCGGCGGTCCCCAGAAGAAGAACCGCACAGAAAAGCGCGCCTGCCGTTTTCCAGAATCGTCGTCCCATTTTGCCGTTTACCCCCGCCCTTCGACTGCATTTCGAGCTCCAATCCCGCGGAAAACACGATCTTCTGCCGAAAACCCAGCCGGTTTTATTTTTATAAATTTCATGGATCCATGGTTAAAAAAAGAAAAGGAAGAAAGAATAAAACAAAACACTGCTTTGATAAAATATTGTCAAGATTATAGCAGAGAGAGGAAAAATGTCAACCCGTTTCCGCCTCCCGGAGAGCTTTTCCGCTTCTTTTTCTAGAAAAAGAAGCGGAAAAGCTCTCCGG
>DAITAP010000072.1:4024-8787 GCA_036824225.1 Caproicibacter sp.
AAAGGTTGTCGGTTCAACTCCGTCCCAGGGCAAATTTTTTCACACAGAGTGAGGGTTAATTATGTTTGAAGACAAAACATTGGTCTGCCAGGAGTGCGGGAAGGAGTTTGTCTGGACTGCCGGCGAACAGGAATTCTACGCAACGAAAGGCTTTACCAATGAACCGAAGCGGTGCCCGGAATGCCGCAAGGCGCGCAGAATGAAGCAGAAGCCGCAGCGCGTGATGTATGACGCGGTATGCGCGAACTGCGGAGCTCCGTGCAAAGTGCCGTTCCAGCCGACGGAAGGCCGGCCGGTTTACTGCAGCGACTGCTTTGCGAAGATGAAAGAGCAGCAGGGCTGAAAACCGGAAAAAGTGCGGCGGACGGCTTCCAAAATGGCGTCCGCCGTGTTTTTTGTATTGTTTCCCCGGAACGGGGGTATACTAACCCGGGAAAGGGGAAAAGAAAATGCTTGATAAAATTGCTCTGATTATTTTGATTATAGGCGGTCTCAACTGGGGTTCTATCGGCATCTTTAATTTTGACGCGGTGGCGTGGATGTTCGGCGGCCAGATTACGGCGGGAAGCCGGATTGTGTATATTCTGGTCGCCATCGCGGCGCTCTGGTGCATCCGGCTTTTATTCCACGACGACGAAGAAGAGGAAGCGGAAGTCAGGCGTGCCGAGTAGACTCCTTTCCCGGAAGACCTCCGGAAACCGCGCCGCTCTCCTGAAAAATTTTCAGGAGAGCGGTTTTTTTATGATTTTCGGCAGTTTCGCTCATAGATGATGCGGAGGCCTTCCAGCAGAAGGGTGTCGCAGTGGACGATGCTCCGTTCGCAGTGCTGGATGATTTCGCGGGAAAGCCCGCCTGTCGCGACGACGCTGCATTTTTTTCCCAGTTCCTGCTCCATGCGTCCGCAGAGTCCGTCTATCATGCAGGCCGCGCCGAGAATCAGGCCGGACCGCATGCACTCCGACGTGCTGCGCCCGATCACGTGGGACGGCGGATCGAGGCTGACGGAGGGAAGCTGCGCGGTGCGGCTGGTCAGCGCGTCCAGGGAGATCCCGACCCCGGGCGCGATGGCGCCGCCCAGCAGGGTCCTGTCCTCATCGAGGACGACCAGCGTGGTCGCGGTGCCCATGTCGATGATGATGCAGGGCCCTTCGAACATTTCCGCCGCGGCCACGCATCCGACGATCAGATCCGCTCCGACCAGTTCCGCGTTTTTGCTGTCGATGCGGATGCCGGTTTTTGTTTTCGGCCCGACGCAGACGGGGGTGACGCCGGTCAGGCGCCGGATTGCCCGGACGAGAGACCGGTTGACCGAAGGAACGACGGAGCTGACGGCGACGCCGTCGATGTCGCTGATGGAAACCCCGTGAAGGGAAAGGATTTCCCTCAACTCGATGGCATACTGGTCTTCCATGCGCATCCGGTCCGTTGCCATCCGGGAAACCAGAAGAAGTTCCTTCCCGCGGTAAACCCCGAGGGTGATGTTTGTATTGCCGATATCGAGGACTAGAATCATAAGATTTCGCTCCTGTTATTCCGAAATTTTGAAAGACGGAATGGGATAAAAGCATTATAGCAATCTCCAGCCCGGGATGCAATGCAAAAAAGAGGAAATTTTACGAAAGAACCCGCCTGGTCTTCTAGAAATCCGGAGATTCATGAAGGCCAGGCGGGAGAAAATTTTGAGCTTTCCTGAGGATCCCTTCCGAAAGAGGAGTTTTTAGCCCGGAGCCGTCGGGATTCTTCTGCCGGCCTCCCGGCAGTCGGAAGCGGAAAGGCGGCTTTCCCGGGCATCCGGATCACCGGAAGAAAAGCCGGACGGTAAGGGCCGAAAAGATGCAGGCGGCAAAATCCGCCGTCAGCGCGGCCGGAACGGTGTGGCGGGTCTTTTTAATCCCGACCGCGCCGTAGTAAACCGCGACGGCGTAGAATGTCGTTTCCGTAGAGCCCGAAAGAACCGACGCGACCCTTCCAATCAGGCTGTCCGGACCGTAGTCCCGGAAAATCTGCGACAGCACGGCGGTGGAACCGCTTCCCGAGACGGGCTTTATGAGGATAAGCGGTGTGACCTCGGGAGGAATGCCGACTGCCCTTGCGGCCGGCGCGAGAAACGACGAGAGAAGATCGAGCGCCCCGGAAGAACTGAGCATCGAGACCGCCAGCATCAGGCCGAGAAGCGAAGGCAGAATGGCGGCCGACGACCGAAGGCCTTCCGCCGCGCCGGATACGAACGTGTCAAAAACCGGGACTTTGCGGAGAAACCCAAAGAGCGCGATTATCAGGATACAGCACGGGACGGCCCAGGAACTCCAGTTATCCATGGGTGCCCTCCCACAGCTTCGCGGCGGCCAGGCCGCAGAGAAGTCCCGCGAGGGACGTAATCCATACGGCGGGGAGAATGTCGAACGGGGCCGCGGCCCCGCTTTCCGCCCGCCGCGTCGCCCTATACGTCGGGATCAGCTGAATGGACGCCGAGTTGAGGACGACGAACGTCACCATCGAATTGTCTGCCGTCTTCGTCGGGTTTTTCTTCTTGAGCTCCTTCATGGCGGCGATGCCGAGCGGCGTCGCCGCGTTGCCGAGGCCGAGCAGGTTTGCCGCGATGTTCATGCACATCGCCCGGACGGCGGCCCCGCCCTTTTCGCAGTCCGGGAAAAGCCGCCCCATGAGAGGGGAGAGCGCTTTCGAAAGAAGACGCGTGATCCCGCTCTGATCGGCGACTTTCATGAGCCCCGTCCAGACGCTCATCATCCCGGCCATGGAAAAGACAAGTTTTACGGCGTTTTCCGAGCCGCTCAGGACGGCGGAGGAAAGCTGCGGCATCCGTCCCGTCGCCGCCGCGCACGCGATACTGGTTAAAATCATGCCGGTCCAGAGATAATTTAACAAAATGTTCATCTTCTTCCGGTTTAGGGCATGTATAATATCTATTCGCCGGTATGTTTTTCTATTCTTTTTTCGCCCTGTTTCGAAAGGATTCTTTCAACTAATTGACAATAATGGAATAACATACTATAATTGATCTGTTTTGATAAAATTCTATTTTTTAAATCGAAAGGATGTAGTGCTTTTTGAAATTCACAGGAATTGTGAGAAAAGTGGACGAACTTGGGCGGATTGTGCTTCCAAAGGAGCTGAGGGTGACTCTCAACATCAAGGAAAAGGATCCCCTCGAGATCTATGTGGATGAAAACGACAAAATCGTTCTCAAAAAGTACGAGCCCGCCTGCATTTTCTGCGGCAGCATGGATGGCATCATCAATTACAAGGGCCACAATATCTGCCGCAAGTGCCTTGAGCAGCTCGACAACAGGCTCAAGGAGGAAAAGGCGGAGGAAGAAGCGGAAAAGAGCGGAAATTAGGGCGAAAGCGGGCACGGCTTTTCCCTTTCCCGGATTTTAAAGGGATAAAATGCGGTTCTGTGCCGGATGAACTATCCCCGGTACATAAGGTTTTCCGAAAGAGAAGTTGACATTCGTTTTTTCTCTGGGGGCTGGCTTTTTTAAGTTCCTGCCCTGCGGAGCGCCTGCTTATGGCTTTTCCCGGCAGGGAAGCGGGGTTTCCCAAAGAAAAAGAGGAAGGCGAAGGACTTCCCCCCTCGAAAGGCCGGCAGGGCAGAAAAAGAAAAAGGGCGGATCCCCTGTTTTCACAAAAAGGGGGAATCCGCCCTTTCTTCTTGCCGCGCGAGGCGGCGTTAGAAACCGGACAGGCGGTTTGAATCCACGATCTTTCCTTTTATTTATGGTATTTTTCGACGATGTCCCGCACCGCGTCCACCACGTAGTCGGACTCTTCGTCCGTCAGAGTCGGATAGAGCGGAAGGGAGATAATCCGCTCAAAATGCTTTTCCGCGTTCGGAAAATCACCGGGGCGGAACCCGTAGCGCCTTTGATAGGCGCTCATCGATGTGACGGGGATGAAATGGACGCTGGTGCCGACATTGCGGTCGTTGAGTTCGGTGATGAACCGGTCGCGCCCGATCGTCAGAAGTTCCGGGACGATGCGCAGCACGTAAAGATGCCACGAGTGCGTCGCGTAAGGGGGAACGTAAGGCGTTTCCACCGCGTCGATCCTGGAAAACTCCTTCTGGTATTTCTGCGCGATTTTAAGTCGTTTCGCCTGCATTTCATCCATTCGGGAAAGCTGGACAAGACCCAGAGCGGCCTGAATGTCAAACATGTTGTATTTATAGCCGGGCTCGCAGATATCATAGCGCCAGCTGCCGCCCTTCGCGTAGCGGTTCCAGGCGTTGTGGCTCATGCCCTGTCCGGCCCAGATGCGGGCTTTTTTGTCGATGTCCCCGTCGTCCGTCACCAGCATGCCGCCTTCCCCCGTCGTGAGGTTTTTCGTCGCGTAAAAGCTGTAGGACGCCGAGCCCTGGAGCCGGTTCCCGATCATCCGTCCCTTATAGCGGCTCGCGAGCGCGTGGGCCGCGTCCTCCGACACGTAGAGCCCGTATTTTTTTGCCAGGGCGTAAATCCGATCGAGGTCGCAGACCTGCCCGCTATAATGCACGGGGACGATAGCTTTCGTCCGGGAGGTGATTTTCTTCTCGATTTCGGCGGGATCGATGCATCCGGTCCGATAGTCGATGTCGGCGAAAACGGGTTTGGCGCCCACGTGGAGAATCGTGCTCGCTGTCGAGGCGAAGGTCATCGGAGTCGTGATGACCTCGTCGCCGGGTCCGATGCCCTTCGCGAGAAGCGACACGTGCAGCGCGGCCGTGCAGGAGTTCATCGCGACGGCGTGTTTCGCGCCGACGTATT
>DAITAP010000072.1:8797-9944 GCA_036824225.1 Caproicibacter sp.
TTCAAATTCCGCGGTGCGGGGTCCCTTGGCGATCCATCCGGACCGGAGCGTGTCCACCACGGCGGAAATCTCTTTTTCGGTGATATCCGGACGGTTATAAGGAATAAAGTCCTCTCTTTTTCTAAACTGACTCATTGCGGTTCCTTTCTTTTATCTTTTCTATAGAAAGCGGTGAAATCAGGGGAAGGAGGTTATTTTTCTGCTGATTTTACGAAAGATATGATAGCGCCAATTCTTTCGAAAGTCAAACGGCGGGTTAGGCGGGGACCCGAGATTGACTATGGGGAAATCTGGGGATATAATATTACGGATTGAAGACAGGGTCTGTCCTTAAAAATTTAAGGGAGCGAAATGGAATTTGAGCGGACAAGGTTATTATGCACATCCAAGCGCCGTGATAGACGCCGGCGCGAAAATCGGGGCCGGGACAAAGATATGGCATTTCTGCCATGTTAGCGCCGGCTGCGAGATCGGGGAGGGCTGTACGCTTGGGCAGAACGTATTTGTGGCCCCCGGCGTCCGAATCGGGAGCCACTGCAAGATTCAGAACAATGTTTCCATTTATGAAGGCGTGGAGCTCGGGGACTACGTATTCTGCGGCCCGTCGATGGTGTTCACGAACGTCCCGAGGCCGCGGTGCCGGTATCCCCAGCGCGGGTCGCGGTTCTACGTCCGCACGCCCGTGGGGGATGGAGCGAGCATCGGCGCCAACGCGACGGTTGTCTGCGGGCACCGGATCGGGAAAAACGCGTTTGTGGCCGCCGGGAGCGTGGTCACGAGGGACGTTCCGGACCATGCCGTCGTGATGGGCTGCCCCGCCCGGCAGACCGGATGGGCCTGCGAGTGCGGCGCGAAGCTGGGGGAAGACCTTGTGTGCCCGAAATGCGGCAGAAAATATAAAGCGGATCCGTGCGGCTTGAAGGAGGAAACGGAATCATGCGGAAAATCGCGTTTAACGACCTCGGAGCGCAGTACCGGCACCTGGGGAAAGAAATCGACGCCGGTATCGCGGAAGTAATCGGGGGCTGCCGGTTTATTTCGGGGCCCCAGGTGGAGGAGCTCGAAAACCGGCTCTGTGCCTATACGGGAAGAAAATACTGCGTCTCGACGGACAGCGGAACCGACGCCCTGCTGATGCCTCTCATGG
>DAITAP010000073.1:0-5467 GCA_036824225.1 Caproicibacter sp.
AGAAGCGAAAGCTTTCTTTGAAAAATGTCTGAATCGAAAAAAAAGCTTGGAACCATGGTCAGCCGTGATGAATCCGGATACCGTATGTCAGGCCATAGTGGAAAGAAAGAAAGCCAGATGACGGATTCCTTTCAGGCTGTTGCTGGTGGGTAAGGGGTAGTTATAGCTTTCTCATGGTTTAAAAAGAATTTTTAACAATACAATATTCATTTGCAATTATATATTTCTGATTTTTATACATTTAACCTTAGATGATGATTATTCTTACACTACATTTTAAAGATGTATTTAATGACTTGACATCTTTGGAATGACATTTACACATTTATTTGGAATTTTTTATACTCCTATTTTACGCGCTTTTCCTAAATATTCTCAAACAGTTCAATACATAAATCAAATCCATTTTCGAGGCATCGGTTTGGACAGACGGCACACAGGGTAATCTGATCTTGCCATGCGGATAATGCCGCTTCCAGGAGTAACTCTATCAGCTTTTTTGAAATTCCGGGATAAAACTCATAGACATAAAGGCCGTTGAACTCAACCCCTTTTTTCTTCGCCGTCGCTGCGTCGAATATACTTTTCCGGAGGCGTTTTGAAAAATATAAACAGAACTCGGAAATATTGTCCTCTGAATGTTTCTTCCGGTATCCGGAAAGATCTTTGCTGTCCTTTATGGCCTGATAAAAATTATTCGAGAATTCGTAGCAGAACCAGTTCAGCTTGATTTTATCCGCGTCATCCTGATAAAAGCGATTCGGCTCGATATAGTCATGAATATCCACTGATGTCACCTTTTCCATAAGTATCCATATCTTTTGGATCCGTATCTTTTCAATCTGCCCGGTTCCGCACAGAATTTTTATGCTGACATTTTTCTCTAGGACGCATGCTTCCTCTCTGCAGGCGGAAAAGGTGTCATGAAAGGCAGATCAGTCCTTCCCTTTCTTTTCCCGGCAGACCGGAAAGAGATCCCTTAACGTCCGGATCCCATCGGTTCCTCATAGAAAAATAAAGCTGCGTCCCTGCTTTCTTTTCGGCCCATTTCATAAGCGCCGGTCCCTTCCGAATTTATCAGTTCGATGGAGACTTTCCGGTTCATTTTTTTGGGCTGATCATGGATCATCCGTATTTTTTTATTCCGGAACGCTTTTTCCCGGAAATACGGGTCGAACAGAAAAACGTACTGCTGGTCAATGCCTGTGAGAAGCACATAATGATCACAGCCAAGCCACACCCGAACGACGGCCGCACCGCCGCTCTGCAGGCACCGGACGATTTTGCTGTTTTCTTCGATGCAGACGTCGCTGCCCGTGATAAACTCACAGTGGACCGGGAATCCGTGGACCGCGTGATAGCGATTGAGCCATACGCAGAAGTGTTCCATGGCCATGCGGGAGGTGCCGCCCTTGGAAAGCTCGCCCCGGGAATTGTCCTGATCCATGCAGAAAAGGGAGATCCCCTTCAGAATCGCAGGAGGAATCTTTTCCCTTTCCAATAAAAAATTGACGGCGTTTTCCAGTGAAGCCGGCCCGCAGTCATATTTCGTTGTCTGATAGCGCAGTGGATTTTTCATTCTGAACACCTGATCCTGTCTGTGATTTCATAAATCCGGGATGACGTCGACATAGACCATATCTGCTAAGGGGGCATACCGTGATTCCAACTCCGAGTGGATTCTGCGGAACAGATTTACGTCGATGCTGTCTTCTGTAATTTCAATATAGACGCTGATCCAGAGACGTCTTCCCGTCTTGCTGACCTCAAAATCAAGCCGGCTGGCCGGAATTCCGTATTTTTGAGCCGCTTCGGTGCCGATGGATTTCACCTGCTCCAGAGTCTTTTCCCTGGGACACTGGAAGAACAGATCTTCCACGCCGGATTTCACTGCTTTGAGGGGGGTCGGCAGCGTATAGGCCGCGACCGCCAGCGTGATAATCTGGTCGCAGTAAGCGGAGAGAAATTTTAAGGTTGTGAACTGAGAAAAAAAGGCAATCAGGAACGCGAGGCCGGTGCCCAGACTGCTGTAAACGTCAAAAGCCCATTCCTTCACTTCCAGGCCGAGGATCTGCGAGTCCGCTTTTTCGTTGAGACGGCGCAGAATACGGTAAGCGGCGACGCCATAGCCGGCGGCAGTCAGCTCAAACCAAAAAACAAAGTTGAAGTTGACAGAATACCCTCCGGTGAAAAGAGAGCGGATGCTGGATACCGACATCACGACGGTGACCATAAAAAACAGCAGACCCTTGAGGATCATATAGAAGGGTTCCAGGTTGGAATACCCGATGGGCCTTTTTTCACTGACCGGCCGGTACAGATACTTCATGAACCACAGCGAGAAGAACAGGAGGATCGTCTCGCATCCGTCAAAAATTCCGTCGATCAACACAGCCTTCGAATTGGCGAGACAGGAAATCCAGAATTCCAGCGCCACAAAAAGGATATTGGAGAGCATGGAAAACAGGATTCCGATGCGTTCGCTTTTCTGCTTTGTTTTCAGCTTGTCTTTTCGAAACAGCATAAAGGCCTTTCCTGCAGACTGGGGAAAATACGCCGTTTGCCTTTTACCGGCAGAGCAGCAGCGCCTGAATGATTTCCGCCACCTTTGCTATTTCCCCGACTTTCGTATATTCCCGGCAGGTATGCACGCGGTGCATCGCGCTCGCGGCCGCAAGGCTTCTGATTCCGTGCGAGTTGAGCTGATTTGCGTCGCTTCCCCCGAAAGTCCGGAAAAAGTCTGCTTCCACTCCGGCTTTTTTACACGCTTCGCGGTATTCCCGTGCGACCGGTTCCCCGGGGGATATCTGATAGGCGCGGCATCCGAACCTGCTTTCCGTCCGGCACGCCGCACCGATGGACGCGGCGGCTTTCGAGAAGGTGTCGACCACAGTGTCGAGAAGCTTTTCCGCTTTTTCATTGGAATAGGAGCGCAGTTCTCCTTTCACGGTGCAGAGGTCCGGCACGATATTGGCGGCGGACCCTCCCCGGATTATGCCGACATTCAGCGTCGTTTCGCTGTCCACACGGCCCATCTTCAGATCCCGGATGGCGGAAGCTGCCGCGGAAATGGCGTGGATGCCCTCTTCGGGAGCGAAGCCGGCGTGCGAGGATTTCCCACGCACTTCGACGGCAAAGGAGCAGATGGAAGGAGCGGCGCAGGCCGCGCCTCCCACTTCTCCGTCGAGGTCAAAGACGTACGCCTCTCGGGAACGGATTCTGCGGAAATCAAATGCTTCACTCCCGCGGTCGTAAGGCTCTTCCGCCGCCGAAAAGAGGATTTCAAGGGGGCGGCGGGGAAGGCCGTCTTCCAGAACGGAAGTCAGCGATTCCAGAATGGCCGTGACACCGCCCAGATCGTCAGCGCCCAGAACAGTCGTGCCGTCGCTCGTGATCGTGCCGTCCGCGTGCAGCAGCGGCTTTTTCCCCCTGGACGGATCCACCGTATCCATATGGCCGGCCAGAAGAACCGGTTCCCCGCTGCCGCCGTCCAGCCGGGCAAAGAGGTTGCCCGCGTTTCCGTGAATTTCCGCGGCGGCACCGTCTTCTTCGACGGTCAGGCCGAGTTTTTTCAGCTCCCATGTCAGTCGGTCCGCCATCCGGCGTTCGCCGAAAGAAGGGCTGTCAATTGCCGCGAGGCTTAAAAACCGGTCGGCAATCCGCTTTTTGTTTATCATGTTTCAACACTCCTTCTGGGGCAGAGACGGAACCTTTCCCGAACGACGCCTCTCTCTGGAACGCGGTCCCTCAGGCTTTCTGGATCGAAGTGGGGTCCATGGCGTCACGCAGCGCGTCTCCGATAAAATTGATGCACATCACAAGGACCATGATCGTCAGACCGGGCGGCAGCCAGAGCCACGGCTTGCTTGTCAGCACCGTGAGGGACTGGGCGCCATTCAGCATATTGCCGAGGCTCGGCGTGGGCGGCAGGACTCCCATGCCGAGAAAACTCAGAGACGCTTCGTCCAGCATGGAGACGGCGAGCACCAGCGTCGAGTAAATCAGGATGGGCGCCGTGGTATTGGGGAGGATCTCTGAAAAAAGGATATGCCTTTTCGACATGCCCGCGACAATGCTGCTCTTGACAAAGTTTGTTTCCCGCAGCGAAAGCGTGCTTCCGCGCACCAGACGGGCGACGCCCGGCCAGTCGACAAACCCGAGGATGAGGATGATGTTCCACATGCCGGGCCGGAAAATTGCCGCCGCCACCAGCACAAGCAGGATATAGGGAAACGACATGACCATGTCGGTAAAGCGCATGATGACCATGTCCACCCACCCTCCGAAATATCCGGAAATCAGGCCGAGCACCACGCCGACAGCCGTGGAAATGACCGTCGCAAGGAAGCCGACCAGAAGGGAAACCCGGGACGCGTAGAGAAGCCGGCTGAGTTCGTCACGCCCGATCTGGTCGGTTCCGAGCAGAAACTGGGAGTTTGGCGCCGCGCTGAACTTGCCTTCAATCGCGCTCGGATCATACGGGGCCAGGAGAGGAGCCATGACGGCCGCGAGGACCATGACGGTCAGTACGGCAAGGCACACCAGCGCGAATTTATGCTCGCTGAAACGTCGCCACACGATATGGCCGAAACTTTCACTGCTCCAGGTTCTTTTTTTGAGCTGAATCAAAATCTCAAATTCCCTCCGCTTTGCTTAACGATACTGGATTTCCGGGTTGACAACCGCGTAGAGGATGTCCGTGAGCAGGTTTCCAAGCAGCACGACCAGCGCCGCGACCAGGCTGACGCCCATAATGACCGGATAATCGCGGTCCAGAATAGCCGACATGGTCAGCAGCCCGAGCCCGGGCCAGGAAAACACCTGCTCCACGATGATCGCTCCGCCGAAGAGCACGGGAATTTCCATCCCGAATACCGTTATCACCGGTATCAGGGCGTTGCGGAGCGCGTGCTTGTGGATCACCCGGAAACGGCCGATCCCTTTGGCGCGGGCGGTCCGCAGATAATCCTGCTGGAGGATCTCGAGGACGGCGCTCCGGATATAGCGGATATTGGTGCCGGCCATCGAAACAGCTAGGACGATGACCGGCATCACCATATGCGACGCCACGTCTCCGGCGCCCAAATCGGCGCCCAGCGTGGACATGCCGCTCGACGGAAGCCAGTCGAGGCGGATCGTAAAAAGGTAGATGAGCATCATGGCGAGGAAAAAGCTCGGGATACTGCTTCCGAAGTACGAAAGGCCCATCAGCAGGTAGTCGCCCTTTTTATTCTGGTGCGTCGCGCTGTAAATCCCGGCGGGAAGGGCGATCACGATGCTTAAGACAAGCGACGTGCCCATCAGCAGCAGAGTAGGACCCAGGTGCGACCCGATCATGCCTGCCACCGGTTCCTTGCTTTTGATGGAATAGCCGAAATTTCCCGCAAAGATCTGCGCGAGCCAGAGAAAATACTGGACAATGACGGGCTTGTCGAGCCCGAGCTGAACGCTCTTTGCCGCGAGGGCC
>DAITAP010000073.1:5477-9891 GCA_036824225.1 Caproicibacter sp.
TGGAGGACCGCGCGCCCGCCATCATGCTGAGGGGGCTTCCGGCAAGGCTCATCAGAAAATAGTCGATGACCGTGATGCCGACAAGGACCGGAATGGAAATCAGAACGCGCTTTACGATATATTTCCACATTTCCTCCTCATCCCTCCTTCCCCGGGTATTCGGCGAACGGGCAGGCCGCGAGGTGGCTGCTGCCGGGGAAAACCGGTTCGAGAGACGGTTCCCGTTTCCGACACGCCGGCCCTGCGATAGGGCATCTCGGATAGAACCGGCAGCCGCCCCGGCTGCCGGTTCTCCCACTCCGGCTGCGGACTTCCCCTTTCAGAACGAATCCACCGCCCCGGTGGTCGGGATCAGGATCCGGAACCGCCTGGAGGAGAGCCTTGGTGTACGGGTGGACCGGACGCGCGAAAAGCTCCCGCGTGTCTGCCGTTTCCACAATCCTTCCGAGGTACATCACGGCGATCCGATCGCTGACATAATGGACCGCCCCGAGCCCGTGGCTGATAAAGAGGTAAGTAAGGCCGAATTTTTTCTGGAGGTTTCGAAGGAGGTTCAGGATCTGGGCCTGGATGGAGACATCGAGCGCGCTGACGGGTTCGTCGCAGACGATGAGGCGCGGCCGGAGAGAAATCGCCCGCGCGATGCAGATCCGCTGCCGCTGGCCGCCCGAAAATTCATGCGGGTACCTGCTTTTGCTGCTTTCCGGCAGACCGACAAGGCCCAAAAGCCGGTTTACCTCGGCGTCCGCTCCGGATCGCGTCACGATTTTGTGGTAGAGCATCGGCTCCGAAAGAATGTCGAAGACGCGTTTCCTGGGGTTGAGGGAAGAATAGGAATCCTGAAAAACCATCTGAAGGCTGGTGCGCAGGGGAGCGAGGCTGCGTTCCGACATGCCGGAAATCTGGATGCCGTCATAGAGGACGCGGCCGGCCGTCGGCCGCTCCAGCGCGACAATCTGCCTGCCGACCGTTGATTTCCCGCACCCCGATTCCCCGACGAGGCCAAGCGTTTCCCCTTTCCGGATATCAAAACTCACGCCGTCGACCGCCTTGACCTGGCTGACGGTGTGGGAGATGATCCCGCCCTTGATCGGGTAATATTTTTTGAGGCGGTCGACTTTCAGGATCGGATCGCTACCGGACATATGCTTTCCCTGCCCTTTCCCGGACGCACGCCTTCCGGCAACGCCAGCAGCGGGCCGTGTGGTTTTCCGAAACAGCGCAAAGCGGCTGCGGCTCCCGGCAGGCTTCCGCCGTGCAGGGGCACCGCCCGGCAAAGCGGCATCCCCGGATTTCATAGTAATTTTCAGGCACCGTGCCTGGGATCGACTCGAGCACCCTGTCTTCCGGATCCCGGATGCTCGGGACGGTATTGAGAAGCATCCGCGTGTAGGGATGGGCGGGCCGGTGAAACAGCTCGTGCACTTCCGCCTGTTCCACAAACTGCCCGGCATACATGACAAGCACGCGGTCGGCCATCTGCGCCACCAGCCCGATGTCATGCGTGATGAGGATGACGGACATGGACAGTTCCTTCTGCAGCTGCCGCAGGAGAAGCATAATCTGCGCCTGTATGGTCACGTCGAGCGCCGTGGTCGGCTCGTCGGCAATCAGCAGCTTCGGGTGGCAGGAGAGCGCCATCGCGATCATGACGCGCTGGCGCATCCCCCCGGAAAGCTCGAACGGATATTTTTTCATCATTTCCTGCGGATCGGGAAGACCGACACGCCCGAGCATCGAAACGGCGCGCCGGTGCGCTTCCTCTTTTCCAAGCGTCAGGTGGGAGCGGATGCTCTCCATCACCTGATTCCCGATCGTGAATACGGGATTGAGGGAAGTCATGGCGTCCTGAAACACCATGGTTATCTCGTTGCCGCGGAGAAGGTCCAGCTTTTTCTCCGGGAGTTTCAGCAGATCCGTGCCCTCGAAGAGCACTTCGCCGTGAGTCACTTTCCCGTTGGGGGGCAAAAGGCCCATGACGGCGAGCGCGGTCACGCTTTTCCCGCATCCGGATTCCCCGACAATGCCGAGGATTTCCCCCTTTTTCACGGAAAAGCTGATTCTGTCGAGGCGGACCGCGGCGGAACCGCCTCCGTAAAATGTGACTTCCAAATCTCTGACTTTCATCAGATCTGACATTCGTTTTCCCTCTTCCGGATTCCGGGACATGCGGGGCATCGCGCGCGGGCCGTGCGGGCCTTACTGGAACTCCCAGTCCTGGATGTTGGTAAACGAGCCGTATACGTTCGGATGCGCGTTTTTGAGGGATTTGCCGACCGCGCCGAAGGAACGGATGACGTAGAGATTGATCATCGGGCACTGATCCTGAACAATTTTGTCAATCGCCGTATACTGCTGTTTCAGTTCATCGGCGCTTTGGGACGTCTGAGTCTTGGAGAGCGCGCTGTTCATTTCGTCGGAGCTGAAATTGGTCCAGCTTCCTTTCCCTCCGAGCAGCCACTGAATGTCCGGATACTGATCGACCGGCGCGTAGGTGTACTGGACGGTCATCAGGTCGAAAGCCTGCGAACTCGCCTTCTCCATGAGGGTCGTGAGATCGACGGTCCGGATATCCACATTGATGCCGACCGCTTTGAGTTCCTCTTTGATCACGTTGCTGCCGTTGACGAAGGTTGAGTCCCCGGAATTGATATACCAGGTGAGAGTTTTCCCGCTGTCCCATCCGGCCTGCTCCAGCAGAGACTTCGCCTTGTCCGGGCTGTATTCCGTCGCCTGGATGGACTTGTCAAAGTAAGGGCTTACGGAGGTCACAAAGCCGTCGTCGATTTCCCCTTTGCCGTTCAGAAGGTTCTGCAGGAGCATCTTGCGGTCGATCGCGTAGAGGATGGCCTTGCGGACCTTCGGATCCGGGATGTTCTTCGTGTTGAGGAACATCGACTGCGTGGTTACGGGATCGCTGTAGACAACGCTGACATTCTCGAGCTTTTCGATGCCCGCCTGATCTTCCTGGGGCGTTGCGGCCATCGTCGGCTGGACAAAGTCGATTTCCCCGGATTTCAGACCCGAAAGGATCTGATCGGCCGAAACGATTTTGATGTTCATTTTGGGGATCTTCGGGGTTCCCTTCCAGTAGTTTGGATTGGCGTCATAGGAGATATAATGGTTGGTGTCGACCGCGGTCGCCTGGTAGGGACCGTCGACAACGGTGGGTTTGTTGAACCACGGGTCTTTTGCGAGCGCTTCTTCGGAGACGGTCCCCAGAATGTGTTTCGGCACCGTCATGATATAGCGCGCGTAGGTGTTTTCAAACGTCACAAGGCTCATGGGGCTTTTCGTCGTGAGCGTGAGCGTCTTGTCGTCCAGAACCTTGAGACCGGAAAACGTGTCGGCGCCCTTCGCGATAAACCCGTCGTCGTTTGTTCCCTCGAAGGCCGACATCTGAAGCGTCGGGTTCGCGATGACCGGGCTGCACAGCCGGGTAATCGTGAAGGCCACGTCGTCGGAAGTGACCGGCTTGCCGTCGGACCACTTGGCGTCTTTGGAGACGTGGATCGTAAATACCTTATTATCCTTTACCGTGATGGACTCGGCGAGGGCGCTCTCAAATTCCATCTTTTCGTTCAGCTCCACAAGGGGCAGGAACATCATCGCGGTGGAATATTTGTTGATTTCCGTCTGATCGATGGCAAACGGGTTCAGAGTCCCCAGCGTATCGGTGACGCCGATATTGACGATGCTTTTCCCGGATTTTGCGGGAGTGCTCGCCGCCGTACTGCTGGTTTCCGGCCCGGAAGATTCCGCTTTGCTTTCGCCGGAACTGCCCGATCCGCACCCGGCTACGGAAGCCGCCGCTGCCGCGGCCAGCACCATTCCCAGAACCCGCTTCCAAAAGAATCGATTCGCTTTCATGAAAATTCTCCTTTTGTCTCTTAAATAAAATCGTGAAGCATGATTTTTCCCCGGCCGCCTGGAAATCACCCCCCGGCAAAGAAACCTAAAAAAACGGCTTCTTTGCCGGGTTTCCGGAAACTTCCCAGGCGTCGGGGTATGTCGGAAGAATATAAACGGATACTAATTTAGTATACTTTTTATCTCCTAAAAAAGGATTTGGCAGCATCTTGCCGTCCAGTCCTTCTTCCCGCAACTTCCTTTTCTCCCTCATTCTGAAAATTTAGACAGATTGACAGAATTTAAGATAGTATAAATATATGTTTCACTATAATATGGTTATATTTAAGGTATGATACAACTTTTCGGGCCCTTTGTCAAGCGGGCAGGAGCCGTTCCCGAACCGCGGATCAGCGGAATCTCCCGGTTTTTTCGCGGGTTCCGGCGCCCTTTTAGGAAAACCTGTTCTTAAAAAAAAACGCGGAAGGCGCTTTTTTTTTTAAGCTCCCTTGTTTTTCGGCGCGGCGCGGGATGGCGCGGGACCAACTGGAGAAAATACCACGGA
>DAITAP010000074.1:0-9810 GCA_036824225.1 Caproicibacter sp.
GCATCACCTCCTTTTTATAGTATAATTATGCTATAAAAAGGGAAAATTTGCAAGCATATCTTCCCGAGATATGCCGAATTGACACTCTTCCATAGAATTTCGCTCTGGAAAATTGGTAATAAAAAAATTGCAATACGGTTGTTTGTTAAAAATTGATGATGTCAAAAGGGATTCATAAATTCTTAGTTTCGCACGCCGCTTAATTTTCCTGTAAAGAACATTCTTCGGATGCGAAAAAGTAGTTGCAAGGGGGCTGTTCAAAACGAAAGTTTTGCGACAACCCCTTTCCCTTGTGGAAAAGCACCTGATTCCAGTGTTTTTTTGAGAACTCTGTAAAGAATCTATCGGAGAACACGGATGCAAGGTGCCAACGTCTGTCGCCGCCCGAAATCTCAGGCTGAGAAAGGGTAATATAAACTTTGCCCTATCTGTCAAAAGGCGCTCCAACCTTTAATTTTACAATATGGCGCATATTTTTTGAATAATGCGAAGGAATCCCTGAAAACGGTCTTAAACTGATTTCAAGTGCTCTTTTCTCTTTCGATCTGTTTTCTCCCCACTCCCGGCAGCTTTTGCCCTATTTTGGGTTTCCAGCATCGAAATCAATTCACTAGCCGTCAGTTTGATTGCAGAATGATTGGATTCATGCTATACTATATTATTATACTATCTATATATGTATAAGTGGGAGAGGATAACATGAAAAAAATATTATGCCTACTTGCTGCCGTTTTGATTGCCGCAGCCTTTTCATCCTGCCAGGGCGTTTCAAAACCGGAAGACGCTGTAACTGGATATTTGGAAGCGGCAAAGGCCTCCGACAAGGGAAAAATGAATTCTTTCCTTAATCCCGGAAATATCAGTGCCAGGAATTCTTCCGGCACTTCTTCTGAAGTAAGGGAAGAGACTTTTTTGTGGAACAGTCTTTCCGATTATATAAAAGGCAACAATAAAAAAGTGATCTACCGCATACAAAACACAGAAAACCAGGGCGGTTCCGCTTCCGTTACCGTCAGCTTCCAATTTGTGGACGCTTCTAAAATTTTAGAAGATTCCGTTGCCGATGATGTTCGGTCAGGATCTCAGAGTTCCGGTGATTCTGAAGCGGAAATTGCCAAGCGGATGCAGGATAAAATCAAGACCACCAAAGAGACATTCGCCAATAAAGCTGTGAAAATAAAATGCGTGAAGACTGACGGCAAGTGGTATATCGACAAAACAGACGACAGCCTTGAAAATATATTCTCATCAAACCTGGTTTCCGCAGAAAAAGAAATACCAGAGCTGCAGGACAGAACTTCCTCTTCTTCCAGTCCGTTGCCGCCGTGCTGCCAATAACGGACAACTTTTAGATTTTTATTTAAAAAACGTCCGAGCTTTTAAAGCAGCTCGGTTATCAGGACATCATCCCTGCTGATTCGGGGAAACCACATAATCAATTTGGGATGGCGGCCGAAACTTGAAGCAGCGGACACAGCCCTTGAATTTTAAATATTTTAAGAATGATTTGCAGCCGAAAAATTCCCCGCGTTATGGGATGGATGCTTTTCAGTTTCGATCGTGCTCCATGGTGCGGCAGGAAAATGTATTTTCGTAAATATCCGCTGTGACATGAACTGTGCTTTTTTCGGCGTATTCCGCACTGCAGTTCGCTTTGCGGTCTCCGTTTGTGATGTGGAAATTTCTGCTTCCATCGTTTTTTATAAACTTTGGCATGCGGGCAAATCCACAGATTCTTCAAATCGAAGGCCATTTTTTATCGTCACATTCGAAAATAATTTTCGAATCATGTAAAATTTAATAAAAAATATGGATTAATTATAAAAATTAATTTAGAAATAATTGAAATTCTGGTTTTAATATGATAATATTATATCAGTTTAAAAAGTAAATGATTCGCTGCCACCATCCTGATATCATCGAAACAGGGAACCGGTTGTTCCCGTGGATAAGCCCGCCTGGGGATATTCTGTCGGCGGCAGAACCATTCTGATGTGGAAAATTACTAAGAAATCAATTATAGAGAGGCAAGCGGAATGAGAGAAAAAATACGGCTGAACGACGGCTGGCTTTTCCATAAAGGCGATATCAATACGCCCCGTCCAACCGACAAGGGCCCCGTCTACATGCAGTCCAAAACGGAGCGAAAGCTCTGCGGGCCTGCGGCCCGCCATTATTTTGACAGTCCGGACACTTACCGGACGGATATTGAAATCCGCAGCTGCGGCTGGCGATCCGTCACTCTGCCGCACGACTATATCATTGATCAAACACCCAGTAAAGACGAGAACAACACAACGGGTTATTTTCACTACTGCAATGCATGGTACCGCAAGCATTTCAAACTAAACCCTGAAGACAAAAACCGGAGGCTCACACTGTTGTTTGAAGGCGTGGCTACTCATGCCGTCATTTACCTGAACGGATGTCTGCTCAAGCGCAATTTCTGCGCTTACACTACGTTTGAAGTGGACATTACCGATTACGCCTGCTTTGACCGGGAAAATGTACTGGCTGTCTATGTAAGCACCGACGAATTTGAGGGATGGTGGTATCAGGGCGGCGGCATTTACCGGAATGTCTGGCTGATTAAGACCGACTTGGTCGCGATCGACTTATGGGGGGTCTACGCCGTTCCCAGAAAGCTTTCGGAAACCGCCTGGGCGGTCGATTTTGAAACGACGGTTTTAAACGGGACGGGGCATGACGTAAAAGCGTCGGTGCTCAGTGAAATTTGCGACGGGACAGGCAAGACAGTTGCCTCAGCGGCCGGAGAAGGCCTGATCCCGGCGTTCGGCAAGGCCGTTGTGCGCTATACGGCGAAAGTCTCCTCCCCCAGGATCTGGGATATCGACGACCCTTATCTCTACACTGTCCGGACAGCCCTTTCATCAGAAAACGGTGCGCAGTCAGATGAGGAGGAAACCCGAATTGGATTTCGGACGTTTCATTGCGATCCGGACAAAGGCTTTTTCCTCAATGGACGGCATGTCGTGATCAAAGGCGTATGCGCGCACCAGGATTTTGGCCTGACCGGCCTCGCCGTACCGGAAAACATCATTCGGTATAAGGTTCAGTTGCTCAAAGAAATGGGAGCCAATGGGTTTCGCACAACCCATTACCCCCACCCGGAAGCGGCGATGGACGCCTTCGACGAACAGGGTTTCCTCGTCATGGACGAAACCCGCTGGTTTGATTCCTCCGATGAGGGAAAGCGGCAACTTGAAATGCTGATCCGGCGCGATCGGAACCGCCCTTCCGTTGTTTTCTGGTCCACCGGCAACGAAGAACCAGGCCATATCACGGAAACGGGCCGGCGGATCAACCGGACAATGATTTCCGTCATCCGGAAATTGGACCGGACGCGGCCGATTACCTGCGCGATTTCCGTTCAGCCGGACCAGGCTACCATTCTTTCGGATCTCGATTTAATCGGCATAAATTATAACCTTGATCTGTTCGATAAAATCCATGCCGAGCATCCGCACAAAGCAATTTTTTCCTCCGAATGCTGTGCGGCCAGCACCACACGCGGCTGGTATTTTCCAGACTCCCCGGAAAGGGGATATCTGTCGGCCTATGACCAGGATTCCAGCACATGGTTCCGGGGCCGGGAAGCCACATGGAAGTTTCTTTCCTCCCGGAAATATGTAATGGGCGGTTTTCAGTGGGATGCCTTTGAACACCGCGGCGAAACCCACTGGCCGCGCCTCTGCTCCCAGTCTGGCGCGATCGATCTGTATCTTCAGAAGAAGGACGCTTTTTACCAGAACCAGTCCCACTGGACGGATCAGCCGATGATTCATATTCTGCCGCACTGGAACCAGCGGGGGTTGGAAGGCCGGAAAATCCATGTCTGGGCCTATACCAACTGCTGTGAGGCGGAACTGTTCTTGAACGGGGAAAGCCTTGGCAGACAGACCATTGATCAGTACGGGCACGGAGAATGGACCGTCACTTATCGTCCCGGCACTCTGAAATGCGTTGGATACCGAAAAGGCGCACGCGCGGCCACCGATACCGTGGAAACGACAGGGGAACCGCAGAGCCTGCGCCTGACGCCGATGAACAAGGCAGAGGCGAACGGTCGGGACATCGCGCTATTCACCTGCGAATGTCTGGATATGAAAGGCCGCGCTGTGCCGGACGCGGAAGCATATGTCCGTTTCTCATGCAACAAAAACGGCCGGGTGATTGCGACAGGATCCGACGTATGCGACCCTGTTCCGCCGTCGTGCCCGGAACGCCGGATGCGTGCAGGAAAAATCACTGTCGCGGTGCGCGCCGGAAATGAAAAAGGTCCTCTGACCTTATATGCGGAAAGCGACAGACTGGGTAAGGCGGCAGTAACCATCAATCTATCGCGCTAGCATTTCTAGTCCGATAATGAAAGAGGAATGGAATCCCGCTTTGCAGGCTGGATGGATAAAGGGCAGTTTTGAGTTTCAAGGGAAATAAAGACGGCCTCTGCCCTATCCAGTCCGCAGTTCGAGGTTTCGGCATGCCTTCTCCTCCCGGGCGGATCTTAAGATATCGCCGGAAAAGGTTTTGACTGAATCTTTCATGAAAGCAATCATGCTTTCATGTTGTCCTCTTTGTGGCAGCAAGGATTATTCATGATATGGCAGGCCGGAAAGCCATTTCTGCGTATCATGGGTAACAGAAAATAGGAAGAAGGAATAACCTTGGGCATAAGCCGTCTGCCTTTTATCGTTTTGGCAGAGGAAATCTGCCCTTTCTCTTTTGATTAAAATACCGGGATTCCAGTCCGATAACAAGCCAGCGGCCTGCAGGGTTTTGAAAATTCCCTGCAGGCCGCTTTCTTGGGAATCCCTAAATACAGATTTAGGGATATACCCGGATTTCAGCAAGAGAATAGGCTGGCATGTGCACTACGGCGGTCCTACCGTGCAGTTTGGAAAGGACGCTGGAAGGATCTCCATTCAACAGGACGGATTGAATCTTCTGAACGGGGAATCCAAACTGGATCCTCACCTCGTCGTCACGTCCGGAAACTTCGCACAGCCGGACCGCGGCGGCGCCGTCTACTTCCGAAAGGGATAAAAGGACGGTGCTGCTCGCCTGGAGGGAAAGAAGACTGTCCTTCATCGGAAGGGAACCTTTGTGGGAACCGGACGGCACAAAAAGCAGCGGATGAGTAAAGCGGTACGCCGTATCTTCTGCCGCTTTTTCCGCATCGGGGGAAAATCCCAGAAAAATCGAGCATTCGTGAATCCCGCGCTCCGGGTAGGGATCCGGGCTTGTCGAGCTGTTGATGAGCGTCAGAGAAAGATCCTTCCCGCATCCGCGGTATCCGTATTTTGAGTCGCTTGCAAGAAAGGCGCTTTCTCCTTCCCGGTTTACCGCGATTCCGTACCGAAGGGCGGGTACGTCGTTGGCACGGGGAGTCCTGCGTATCGCTCCCCCGGGGATATCATAGAGATATTCCTTGACAGGGTAAGAGAGCGGCACACGGTAGCAGAGGACCGGAATCGTCCCGCTTCCCGTTTCGTTCCAGTCTATCCGTACGCCGATTCGAAGGGCAGACTGGTACTTGTCAAGAAGATAAATTGCCTCAATGGTAGACGCGCGAATGTGCCAGGTAACTTTCAGACCGCTCTGCAGGCTGCCGCATGGGAGCTTCTCGATTTTCACGCACTTTGTGACCGGGTTTTCGCGGATATACCGTCCAATCTGCCATGCGTTCGAGGTGTATTTTTCCGTATCCATAAGGGAAAATCCGGCAGTCTCCCCTTCCTTCAGCATTTCTTCGCCGGTACTTTTCCGGACAGAACGAATGCGGCCGTCAGAAGAATCAATCTGAACCCGGATTTCACCGTTATTCAGAACAAAATCGTCGTAGACGGGCGCCGTCTGTTCGTCGGTCTGGTAATAAAGCGGATAGCGCTGCAGATCCTTTTCGGAAAGCACCACCGTCGTATAGCCGAGGGGCGGTACTGTAACGTCGACGAGAATTCGGAAATACTTATGATCCCAGTACTGCTTTAAGGAGAAATCCTCGAGCTGAAAGTCCAGAGGGGTTCCCGCAAAGTCTTTTACCGAAATGCAGCGGAGATCTCCGGTCCAGTCCCAGACGGTCAGTTCCGCAACGCCGCGGCGTCCGGCGGGAAGGGTGTTAAAAATATGAAATATCCGAGTCCTGCCGCTTCCGCGTTCCGGAGAAGAGACGCCCGTAAAATTTCCCGCGCCGTAGCCTGCCCCGGCTCCTTCCGACTGCGAATCATAGGAGTCCGGATCTGTCTGGATGGCTGACGTATCGATATTATCCGCCAGCGATCGCATGGCATTCTGGATTTGGGTACCCGCAGCCGCCATTGCTTCCTGATAAAGGCCCATGGCAAACTCACGGGAATCTTGTACGCAGGATCCGGTGATGATGTCGTGAAAATGAGTGAACAAGACTTTTCTCCATGCGTCCCGGAACTGCCCGGCCGCATAGGGATAGCCCGTCCGCCTGCCTGCAAATACGGAAAGAGCTTCCGCATTGTAAAGCGCGGCCTCGGCACGCCGGTTTCCGCGCTTGATGCGGCTCTGTGTCGTATAGCAGCCGGGTGCAAAATAATTAAGCTCGTGGGAAATGACCGGCAGACGATCCCGGACACTTTCCGCCTCCCGGAAAAACTCGCGCAGCGTTCCAAACCGGATCCTCGGGTAGATTTTCCACGTCTGCATCTCGAGGGCGCGTTCTATATCCCTGCGCGTGGGTCCGCCCCCATGATCGCCGACCCCGTAAACTGCAAGTCCGGTCCTGAGCCCGGCACATTTTTCGGAGATCCCGATAAGACCGGCGCCTATCCGGGGTGTAATCCCGCCATTATACCAGTAAGGCTCCCGATATGCGAGAAGCTCCTTTCCGGAAGGCGAGCGAAACCGGTACAGGATGTGGTTTTCCTTCATGCCGCGGCAGTGGTACAGGTATCGGATTCCCCCGAATGTGTCGATTTCCGGAATGTTGGCGCTGTGTCCGAAGGTATCGGGGGAAAAGTCAAGATCAAAATTCCGCACCCCCCATTTTTCCGAGAGGTATTCCCTTGTATATCGAATTTGATTGAGGAGAGATTCCGTCGACGGCATGTTCTTATCGCATTCCACCCATGAAGAGGCCGTTACTTCCCAGCGTCCTTCCCGGATGCGTTCCTTTATCTGATCCATCAGCGCGGGATCATACCGCTCCACCATCCGGTAGGCTGCCGCCTGCGACTGGGAAAAACAAAACTGCGGATAATCTTCCATCATACGGAGCATGGTCCGGAAAGTTGCGAGAACTACGGCCACCGTCTCCGAATAGCTCCATTCCCAGTTCATATCGATATGCGCGTGGGCAACGAGAATAAGCTGCCAGGTTTTTGCTTCTTCTTCCAGGGGCGCAAGGATTTCTTCGGCCCTCGCGCAGTCCATGTCGGACAGCACTCCTTCCTCCTTGATACGGCCAAGGAGGAAATCCAGGGCTTTTCCCAGGACCCCGTCGTATTCACCTTTCTGAACCCTGGAAAGACCTAGAGCAAATTCAAGTTCCCCCAGAATCCGCGTATTCGCCCTCGTGGGGCGGGTAATATGGTATTCTTCCTCCTTCGGCATGCCGAAACTGTACTCGAACCGAACCGATTCGCGGTTTCCGCCGACCGACGTTTTCAGTCTTCTGAATTTTTCCGCCAAGCTCGTCATAAGCTCTTCCCTCATTTCAAAATTTTCAATTTCTAATTTGCCCTAGGAAACCGGCAAAACATCCATATGCCTAAGTTATCCTGGGGAAAACCGCCGACCTAGTTTCCTGCTTTCCCTCAGGCATCCGGGTGCTTTAAAAACAGACGTTTTCAGTCCCTGTTTATTTTTCTCCTTTTAAGGGTTCCAGTTTCGACAAATCAAAACCGATGTCCTTTTCCTTCTGCATCAGTTTCACAACTTCTTGGAGCGTTGGGAGGGAAGGCTGTGCGCCCATTCTGGAAACGGTCAGCGCAGCAGCGTAAGCTGCAAAATGGAGTGACTCTTTGGAAGTTAAGCCCAGGCAGGCTGCAACCGTAAAGGCACCCACAAAGGAATCTCCCGCCGCCGTGGGATCCCGGACCTCTACAACGTCGGCGCATGGTTCAATGATGAACTCTTTCTGGTTTGCCACCACAGCGCCCGCGTTTCCTAGAGTAATGACAACATTCTTCACACCTTTTTTCAGCAGTTCTTCCGCCGCTTCTTTCAGATCGTCCCGGTTAGCCGTTTTCCCTTCCCGGCGGATCTTTATGCCCGTCAGATCCGCCGCTTCATGCTCGTTGGGAGAAATCCAGGTAAGGTGCTCCAGAAGATCTTCCGGAAGTTCAGCCGAAGGCGCCGGATTCAGCATAACCGGCACACCCTTTTTCCAAGCATAACCTGCAATTATTCGGTTAATTGCGATGGGGATTTCATCTTGTAAAATCACGGCATCATATTCCTTAATAGAGTCTTTTAGAAATGCGACATTCGCAGATGAAATTGTCCCATCTGCACCTGGAACGGTGATAATGCGGTTCCGAGTTTCATTCCCGTGCATTTCCAGCAGAACATTGCTGACCGCCGAAGATACCAACGGATCCACGGTGACGTGCTCGGTATGGATTCCGGCTTGCCGCGCCGAAGAAATTAGTTTTCTCCCAAAATCATCCTCACCGACCTTGCCAGCCACCGTCACATCGGCGCCAAGCCGCGCGGCCTGCACCGCCTGGTTAGCGCCTTTTCCCCCAGGCGCCGTTCGAAAGTTTGTACCCAATACCGTTTCTCCGGAAGCCGGGAACTTTTCCGTACTTACAATAAGATCCATTGCAAGGCTTCCGACAACCAGAATTTTTGGCCTTTTCTTCATATTATTTCCTTCTTTCACTGCCAAACCTTTTTAGGAAGCGCGTTAGTTGATTTCCATATAATCTTTCCCCGGAAGCACCGGGAACGGTGTGCCAGGGAGCGTCTGATACCAGTAAGCAACAGAGGAAATATCGTCCTGGAGCGGCAGATATCTTCCGCCTGATCTCCAGCCGAGCGCCTGAATCGTCACTTTCAGATCGCTGTCAAAATGGACCGGATCAAATATGTGCCAGCGGTACAGGGAAAACCGCTGCTGGCTCTGGTAAAGTCCATCCGGCTTGGAAACATAGGGAAGGCCTGAATACGGCGTGGTAAACGGCTCGTACTGGTGCGTCTCACTGTTCTCAAAATTATAGGAACCGCAGAAATAATCCTCCGTGCCGGTCCCGCATATGGTGGGATAATCCCGGTCCCCGTCAAGATAGAACTTTATCTCGCCTTCTCCCCACCATCCGCTGCTGTGGCTCCCCCAGGCTATGTAAGTGCCGACGTACTGACCTTTCCCATGGACACCGTCCAGAATAGAATACACTTTTTTATAGGGAAGCGGGTTGACACGGCGGAACTGCGCGTGAAAATAAGCCCGGTTTTCTGTAGCCTCTGTGAGCGTATAGTCGATCTGGTAATAGATTACGACGGGTTTTTCGTCCCTGTTCTCCAGCGTCATGCGGCAATGCTTCCGGAACGGCATTTGCCAGTAGCAGTTAAAGGCGCTGCCGGGGTTGACGCAGACGGCGAAGGAGGAAATCTGCGAATACTTTCCCCAACCGCAGGCAAAGAAATCCCCGACGGGTGACTCGACAGACGGAAATTTCTGTCCGTCCCAGTAAATCCGGAGAATTGTATTTCTCCAAACGCCTGTCGGAGTCATCCAGATATGGTTGATCACACCCGGGCCGTCGATTTCCGCCATCGAAAATGTCTCACCCGGCTGAATTACAACATAAGGGTTAACTT
>DAITAP010000075.1:0-1432 GCA_036824225.1 Caproicibacter sp.
AGCTGCGCGCGCAGATGAGGACCGAAATCTCCAAGCTGCACCAGCGCCTCGGCACCACGTTTATTTACGTGACCCACGACCAGACGGAAGCCATGACGATGGGCGATCGCATCGTGGTCATGAAGGACGGCTTTATCCAGCAGGTGGATACGCCGCAGAATCTGTACGATTATCCGACCAACCTGTTTGTGGCCGGATTTATGGGCTCGCCTCAGATGAACTTTATTGACGGAACCATAGCGAAGGACGGCGACGACTATTTCTTTAAGTTCGGCCGCTACAACATCCGGGTGCCGAAAGAGAAGAACAAGGACGATGTCCTGAAAGATTATATCGGCAAAAGTGTCATCCTGGGCGTCCGTCCGGAAAACGTGCACGATGAGCCGGAAATTCTCGAAAAGATCAAGGACGGCAACGGCATCGTGGAGGCGGACGTTGACGTGACCGAGCTGATGGGCTCCGAGACCTACCTGTATCTTAGCTGCGAGAACGTGCCGATTACGGCCCGCGTCAATCCGGCCACCACGGCCAAGACGGGCGACAGAATCAAGGTCGCGTTTGACCTGAGCCGAATGCACATGTTTGACAAGGATACCGAAAAGGCGATCCTCAACTAAAGATCCGGACCCTGCCTCTGCCATGCCCCGGGGAGGAATCTGTCCCCGCTCTTTTAGAGGTCGTACAAGTCGGAAAGCCGTGCGTTTGCACGGCTTTTTTTGCGTTTTGCGGTTTTTCCGGTCTCCTTTCTTAATAATTTCGGGGAAGATAGAAAATAAGGTTGAAATTCGCATTAGATTTATGTAGAATGATTTTAAGCATTTTTATTTGACCATACTGGAAATTAGAATTTAAATAAAAGCGAGGGAGTGCCATGTCAAACAGACTGTTCCAAGGCGTGATCCACCAGATGCGCGATGCTATCGACAGAACCATCGGAATTATTGATGAAACTTCGGTGATCATCGCATGCAGCGAACTGGGGCGTATCGGTGAAGTCAACGACAGCATTACGAGAGATTCTTTCGTCTCGCCAGGGACTTTTGTCGTCAACGGATATACGTTTAAATCGTTTGGAAACCGGCCGCGCCCCGAGTATGCAGTCTTTGTTTCCGGAAGCGACCCGGAAGCCGCGCGTTACGCTTCCATTCTGGCTATTTCGCTGGGAAGCATCAAACAATATTATGATGAAAAGTATGACCGGGGCAATTTCATTAAAAACGTCATCCTCGACAATATTCTGCCCGGCGATATCTATCTCAAGGCGCGGGAACTGAGATTCAATACCGATGTCAGCCGCGTCTGCCTCCTCATCAAGGTGACCAATAAGACGGATATCTCCGCTTATGATGTGATTCAGAATCTTTTCCCGGACAAAAACAAGGACTTTATCACATCATAAGCGGAGATATCCGTCTTATTGGTCACCTTGATG
>DAITAP010000075.1:1442-9563 GCA_036824225.1 Caproicibacter sp.
TCATCAACATCAATGAAACGGACATTGCTTTGGTCAAGGAAGTCCGCCCCGGGATTGAGCCGCGCGATATCGACAAGCTGGCGGGATCCATCGTCGATACCCTCGGAAGCGAATTCTATACCCACTGCGTCGTCGGAATCGGAACCATTGTCACCGGCATCAAGGATCTCGCGCGCTCGTTCAAGGAGGCGCAGATCGCTCTTGAAGTTGGAAAGGTCTTCGATACCGAGCGCGCGATTGTCAGCTATGACAACCTCGGGATCGCGCGGCTGATTTATCAGCTTCCCACGACCCTCTGCGAGGCGTTCCTCAAGGAAGTATTCAAGCGCGGTTCCATCGATTCCCTGGATCATGAAACGCTGTTCACCATCCAGCGCTTTTTTGAGAACAATCTGAACGTTTCCGAGACGTCGCGCAAACTCTTTGTCCACCGCAACACCCTCGTGTACCGGCTGGAGAAAATCAAAAAGATCACCGGCCTGGATCTGAGGAATTTTGAAGACGCCATTGTTTTCAAGGTCGCCCTGATGGTCAAAAAGTATCTTTCTTCCAACCCGGCGAAATTTTAGGGACATTTTTTTCCTCCTTCTTACTGGAAATAAAAAGTTACAGAAATATTACAAAATAATTACAATTTAGAATTATAAATGCCTTGCCTGTTGATAAGATCAAACTGCAAGAAAGATCAAACTGCGGGCGGGCTGCGCCATTGGCCCGCTCCTCTGGGAAATGAAGCAACAGGGATTTCATCGAGACATTGGAGCGGATTGCATTGATAGTCTTTCAGGATGTAAGCAAAGTTTATCCGAACGGGACGCGGGCGCTGAACCACGTGAACCTGCGGGTAGACGACGGTGAATTTGTGTTCATCGTGGGAGCTTCTGGCGCGGGGAAGAGTACTTTTCTAAAGCTGATAACCTGCGAGGAGCGGCCGACGGAAGGCGAGATCCTCGTAGGGGAGCAGAAACTCACGGAGCTGCGGCGCAGCGAAGTCCCTTACCTCAGGCGCATGATGGGCATGGTGTTTCAGGATTTTCGACTGATCAGCAATATGACGGTGTTTGAAAACGTCGCTTTCGCGATGCACGTGGTTGGGGCTTCCAGCCGCGAGATCCGGCGGCGCGTGCCGTACATACTGGGCCTTGTGAACCTGCAGGACAAGGCGCGGTGCCACCCGCGCGAGCTTTCAGGAGGAGAGCAGCAGCGCGTGGGTCTGGCGCGCGCGCTGGTGAATAATCCAAAGATTCTGATTGCGGACGAGCCCACGGGCAATGTGGACCCGGCGCTTTCGTTTGAGATCGTGGACCTTCTGAATGAAATCAACAAGCGCGGGACGACGGTCCTGATGGTTACGCATGAGCATTCCCTGGTGAGAAAATTTCGGCGCAGAGTTGTGGAGATCAACTCGGGCGCCGTTGTTGCGGACAGCTGCAACTGGGAGGTGCCGCAATGATGAAAAGCTTACGCTATCTGCTGGGGGAAGGCGTGCGCAATATCTGGAGCAACCGGACCATGTCGCTCGCCTCGGTGGGGGTGCTTGTCTCGTGTCTTCTCCTTACGGGCGCGGCCGTGC
The DNA here is from genome assembly GCA_036824225.1 of Caproicibacter sp. Taxonomy (GTDB): domain Bacteria; phylum Bacillota; class Clostridia; order Oscillospirales; family Acutalibacteraceae; genus Thermocaproicibacter. Next base: position 3,016 of record DAITAP010000075.1, read on the forward strand.
TGTTCTCCCTCAATATCAACGCCGCCATGAAAAGCATTGAAGGCACAAATTCGGTGAGGGTCTATATGAAGGAGGGGCTGCCGGTTCTCTCCGCGGTCAAAACGGGATCCGAAATCAAAAAGCTCGACAACATCAAAAGCTGCAAATTCATCCCGAAGGATGATGCTATCGCGCGGGTGATGTCGATGCTGGGAGAAAAGGATGCCGCTCTGCTGAACGGGATGACCGGAAAGGACAACCCCCTGCCCGACGCCTATCAGGTGTCCTTTCGGGATCTTTCGAAATATAAGGACACCGTCGCGAAAATTCAGAAAATCAGCGGGGTGGGGAGTGTCAATGATTATTCCGACATTGCGGCCAAGCTGACAAAACTGGATCATATCGTTACGACGGGGGGGTTCTGGATCGTCCTGCTGCTGAGCCTGGTGTCGCTTTTTATTATTTCCAACACCATCCGCGCCACGATGTTTTCGCGGAGGCTTGAAATCAACATCATGAAATCCGTGGGCGCGACAAACTGGTTCGTCCGAATCCCGTTTGTCGTGGAAGGCATGGTGATCGGTCTGATTTCGGGGATTCTCAGCAGCGGGATCCTGCGGCTTCTCTACAGCCGCCTCACGATGACGCTGACTTCCATCGTCCGTTTTTCCCCGATTGCCGGCGGCTCCATCTGGGGCAGGCTGACGCTGGTTTTCCTATTAGCGGGATGCCTGTTCGGGGCCCTTGGCGGGATTATCTCCATCGGGAAATACCTTAGGAAAGAAGGAGGCGACATCGTTGACTGGTAGACGGGTCTTAAAGAGCATTCTGGCGTCCACCCTCGTTCTGAGCCTGGTGCTGGCTGCCTCCGCGGGAACAGCGCCGGCCCATGCCGCCTCCCTCGACGATCTGCGCCGGCAGCAGTCTTCCCTTCAGCAGCAGGGAACGCAGCTTGACAGTCAGCTGCAGAAGCTGAAAAATGATAAGGCACGGCAGCTGCAGTATGAGGAAGCTCTGGAGGCAAAGGGGGAAAACCTCGAGCGGCAGATTGACAGCAAAAACAAACAGATCTGGGATTTGGATTCCGATATCTTTGAAAAGCAGAAAATAATCGCCGGAAAGCAGAAGGACATTAAGGCGGATTATGAAAAACTGAAAGGGAGGGTGAGGGCTCTTTATGAGGCCGGGGAAGCCTCCGACCTCGAGATTATTCTGAATGCAAAAAATATCATGGATCTCGCCGACAAGGCAGAAATCCTGCGGGTCGTTTCCGAGCATGACACAGCCCTCATCAATACGCTGAAAAGCGATCTGAACAGCGTGAAGGCGGAGAAAGCGGCGATTGAGCGGAACCGCAAATCGGTCAGCGACGCGAAGGACTCGCTGGAGAAGAATCGGCAGCAGCTGTCGGCTCTTGCCGGGGAAGCGGCGAAGACGGTCGCGGCTCTGGATCAGAACCAGCAGGGTGTGGAATCCGCCAGAGCGGATAATAAGGAGGCTCTTCAGACGGCGGATGCGTCGATCCGGGAATGGCTTTCCAGTTATTACGCGTCCCGGGAAAGCAGCACGGTCGGCAGTAGTTCCGGGAGTGTTTCGGGCAAAAGCTCCGGCGGTACTCAGGAGAGTTCCGGGAGCGCTCCGGCCGGAAGTTCCGCCACCAAATCGAGGGTGTCCCCGGATCGCGGTTCCGGCGGAGGAACGGCCGGCAGTACCGGCAGCAGCCGGGAAAATCCGGTAGTACCGTCTGTCCGTTCCGGTTCCGGCCGTTCTTCCGGCGGCAGCGCCTCCAAGATGGTCTCGGTAGCGGGAAAGTATATCGGCAGCAAGTACGAATGGGGCGCGGAGGGACCGGACACGTTCGACTGCTCCGGGTTTGTGTCCTATGTAGCGGCCCGGAGCGGATGGAGTTTCGGCCGGGCGGATGTCGGCGGCCTCCACGCTCTCTGCAGTCCGGTTTCCACGCCGCAGGCGGGGGATCTCATTTTTTATTCCGACTATGATCATGTCGGGATTTATGTCGGCGGCGGCCGCGCGATTCAGTGTGACGGGGATCAGACCCATTCCGAGCCGGGGGTTGAAACCGTGAGCCTTTCGGGTTACTGGAACAGCCGGATCGATTCTTACGGCCGTCTGCCCTGAAGGGAAGAGGAATATTTTTTACTGTCCGCTTTTTAGAAAAGCTGTCCCATGTTTTCGCTGCATCGGGGGAGAGCAACAGAAAAACAGAAAAGGGGAACAAAAAGGGAGGGCGATATCGTTGACGGGCAGGTGGACCACGAAATTAGTGACGGTGACGCTGGCACTGCTGATCCTTTCGATGGGCGCTTTTACCGACGCGCCGGTTTCCGCATCTTCCCTCACTTCGCTGCGTCAGCAGCAGAGCCGCTTGAAGCGGGAGCAGGAGCAGATATCGGGGGATCTCAAGTCGCTTCGGAATAATAAAACACAAAAAGTGGAATATAAGAAAAAGCTGGATTCCCAGATTGCCGTGAAACAGAATCAGATCGACAATCTGAATCAGCAGATTGCCGGCTATGACGCGGATATTCAGAAAAAGGAAGCCCAGATTGCCGACAAACAGAAGAGCATCCAGTCAGATACCGAGAAATTCAAGGAACGTGTGCGGGCGATGTATCTGACGGGAGAAGCCTCCCAGCTCGAAATCATCCTGAACGCGGAAAGCATCATGGATCTCGCGGACAAGGCGGAAATTCTAAAGGCAATTTCCAGGCACGACACGCAGTTAATCAACCGTCTGAAGAGCGACATGGAAAGCGTGAAGATAGAAAAGGAGCAGATACAGTCCAGCAGGAAGTCCGTAACGGATGCGAAGTCTGAGTGCAAGCAGGATAAGAAAGAACTGACGCAGCTGGAAAACGAGGTGAACCGCGTCATCGCGGGCCTTTCCGCCGAGGAAAAGCAAAAGCTCTATGACAGTGAGAAAATCAGTGGACAGCAGAAACAGGCGGACAAGGCAATCGACGACTGGTACCGTTCCTATTATGAGGCGCAGAAGAAAAAGCAGCAGGAACAGGAACAGAAGCGGCGAAAATCCGGAGGCAGCGGTGGTTCCGGGGGATCGGCAGGCGGCGCGGGCAGCGGCGGATATGTCAGCAGCGGCCATTTTGCCTGGCCCGTGCCGAGCTGCACGAACATCACGAGCGGATTCGGATGGAGAAATATCGGGGGCGGCAGCGAGTATCATAAGGGAATCGATATCTCACGCGGCGGCATTTACGGAGCGGCTATCGTCGCGGCGGATTCCGGCCGCGTGATCCAGGCGGGCATGGGATTCTACGGCACCGGCTACGGCGGTTATGGAAATGTGGTGGCCATTGACCACGGCGGCGGATATTCTACGCTGTACGGCCATATGAGCAGCGTTTCCGTCCATGCCGGGCAGCAGGTGAGCAAGGGCCAGGTCATCGGTCATGTGGGAAGCACCGGACAGGCTACCGGCCCGCACCTTCATTTTGAGATCCGAGTAAACGGCACTGCCCAGAACCCGATGAAGTGGTTTGGATGATCCGGACCCTCGGGAGAAAACAGGCTTTGATAGGGAAAAGCCCGCGGACCGGTTCTCTTTCCCGGAGGAAAATTCGTGCGCGGGGGTTCTTATCCACGAAAAACAGAAAATCTCTTCTCTCTGACTAAAAGGCAGATTCCGGCGGCACGGACGCCGGAATCCTTTTTGGGTTCTTTCCCCTCCCTTTCCCGGGGAAACCGGGGAATTCTGCAGCGGGTTCCATCCGGGGCCTGTTGACAGATTGATCCGCTTTTACTATAATTATTCTTAATCTTCCGGAATATTATGGCGCGCAGTTTACTGCGGCTTTGAAAAGGTGGTTTTTTTATTTGGCAAAGCAGATTCTTCTGACAAAAGAAGGACTCGAAAAAATGGAGGCTGAGCTTGATGAGCTCAAGGGCGTCAAGCGGAAAGAAGTAGCGGAAAAAATCAAGGTGGCTCTTTCTTTCGGCGACCTTTCTGAAAACAGCGAGTATGACGAAGCGAAAAACGAGCAGGCCATTGTGGAAGCGCGGATTGCGGATATTGAGGCCATGCTGAAAAATGTCAAGGTCCTGGATGAAAGTGAGCTCAGCACCGGGACCATCCATATGGGGTCGAAAGTGGAGCTGCGGGTTACCAGTCCCAAGACCGGGAGCAGTCGGGTCGTGAATTACAAAATTGTGGGATCCAATGAAGCGGATCCGGTGAACGGCTGCATCTCGGATGAATCTGCCGTCGGAAAAGCTCTCCTGGAACATGGCATCGGGGATAAAGTCAAGGTGGAAGTGCCTGCCGGAGAAGTGGACTATGAGGTTCTGACCATTTCCAAGTAAACGCCGGACAGGGCTGGGCGGACAGATTCCGCCCTCTTTTTTATCGGTAAGCTAGATTTTTAGAAAGGCAGGAAAAAGAAATGAGCAAGGCAACAGAAGCGCCCCGGGGATCCGAAGAGAGTGAGGCGAAAATCCGGCGAGAAAAACTGGAGAACCTCCGAAAAGCCGGAAAGGATCCGTTCCTTATCACCTTGTGCCCGCGGGATCATACCGCGAAGGAAATCCGGGACGGTTTTGCGCAGCTGGAAAACAAGGACGTCTGTATCGCGGGAAGAATCATGAGCTGGCGGGATATGGGCAAAGCCGGGTTTATGGATCTCTATGACCGCACGGGAAAAATGCAGGTTTATATGAAAATCGATCAGGTCGGGGAGGAAAGCTATTCCGATCTGAAAAACTACTGGGATGTCGGCGACATTATCAGTGTGAAGGGATACGTCTTTAAAACCCGGCGCGGCGAAATATCCATCCATGCGAAGGAAATTCACCTCCTTTCGAAATCGCTTCTTCCGATGCCCGAAAAATTTCACGGCCTCAAAGACACGGATCTCCGCTACCGGCAGAGGTATCTTGACCTGATCGTGAACCCGGAAGTCAAGGAAACTTTTCTCCAGCGCAGCCGTATCATCCAGGCGATACGCGACATGCTGAACCGCCTCGACTATACGGAAGTGGAAACCCCCATTTTGAACACGATCCCCGGCGGGGCCGCCGCGCGGCCTTTCATTACGCATCATAACACGCTGAATATCGACATGTACCTTCGAATCGCGACGGAACTCCATCTCAAACGCCTCATCATAGGCGGGATGGAGCGCGTTTATGAAATCGGCCGGGTCTTCCGGAACGAGGGAATGGATGTAAGGCACAATCCGGAATTCACAACCCTCGAGATGTATGAGGCGTACACCGATTATCGCGGCATGATGGACCGGACGGAACGCATGATTCACGAATGCGCGCTGGCCGTCGGAAAAACCGATCACATCACGTATCAGGGGGATGCGATCGATCTTTCGGTTCCGTTTTGCCGAATCAGCATGAACGACGCCATCGGGAAATATGCCGGAATCGATTTTCTGTCCTTCCGCGGCGACGCGGAAAAGGCTCGGGAAACCGCCGTAAAGCTCGGACTGGAACCAAAGGCCGATGCCGCGTGGGGAGATGTCATGGCGCAGGTGTTTGACGAAAAAGTTGAGAACCAGCTGGTTCAACCGACCTTTGTGTATGATTATCCTGTCGAAGTATCCCCGCTGACGAAGCGGAAGCGCGGAATCCCCGAGCTGGTCGAGCGCTTCGAGTTCTTTGCCGGGCGGCTGGAACTTGCCAATGCCTATTCGGAACTGAATGATCCGGACGATCAGCGCGCCCGCTTTCTGCGCCAGATGGAGCTGCGCAGAAAAGGCGACGAGGAAGCCAATCTGATCGACGAGGATTTTCTGACGGCCATGGAATATGGAATGCCGCCTACCGGCGGAATGGGAATGGGAATCGATCGCCTTGTGATGCTTTTGACGGACAGTCCGTCCATCCGTGATGTCCTGCTGTTTCCGACCATGAAGCCAAAGGAGGAATAGCGCTATGGCAAGGGAAGGATATCTTGTCAATGCCGGGAAAGATACAATCCATGACCCGAATGCGGAAATCAAGCTGAAAACTCCCCGGGAAAAATGGGATAATTTCTGGTTTTACCATAAAAAGCATGTGATTATCGGTATCCTGATCGCGGCAGTTGCCGGATATATGATCTATGATACCGCCCATGCCGTCCAGCCGGACTACACGGTCGGGCTGGCAACTCAGACAGCTTACCCTTCCCAGATGACCGATGCCCTGGAGAATGAAATTGCGAAATACGGCAAAGATCAAAACGGCGACGGGCGGGTGGTCGTGGAGGTTGCCCCCTACGTCCTCTACGCGGAAAAAAATCTGCCGTCCGGGTCCGTGGTGGATCCCCAGGCGCTGGTCGCCTATCAGACAAAATTTGTCGCGGATATCAGTTCGGGAACCAGCATGATCTTTCTTACGGACGACGAGACGTTTCAAAAAGTGCAGTCGGAAGATTCTATTTTTGCCTATCTGGACGGGACTACACCGAAAAAGGGATCAAAAGATTATGACAAAATGCGGATCCCGGTTTCCAAATGTCCCCGCCTTTCCGGAATCAAGATTCAGATTCCGACCGTTTCCGGTAGCATAGAGGCAAAGTTTCCCCAGAAGCTCAGCCT
>DAITAP010000076.1:0-9539 GCA_036824225.1 Caproicibacter sp.
CCCGATTCTCATTTCCTCCCCTTTCTCCTTTTCCCAGAGCTCTGAATTCCCGCGGATTTCCGCGGCGTTCTCCCTTTCCCCCAACACGGCTTCCGCGGCCTTGAGGTCGGCCGGTTCCGTCAGCTTAAAGTTCCCGCTTCCGCCCCGGCAGAGACGAACCCGGACGCCAAGCCGTTCTACCAGCTGACAGTCGTCGGTATAGTCGGCCCCGTCCTTTTTCGCTTTTTCGAGTGCCCGGAAATAGAGGTCCCGCCGAAAAACCTGCGGCGTCTGCACAGCCCAGAGACAATCCCTCTTCGGCGTGGAAACGACGTACTGTTTCCCGTCCACAACCTTGATGGTGTCCTTAACCGGCGCCGCGAGCGCCGCGGCGCCGCATTTCTCCGCCTCTCTCACGCAAGCGTCGATTTCTTCCGGCTTTACAAGCGGACGCGCCCCGTCATGGACGGCGAGATAGCGGGCTTCCGGCGGGGCGGCCGCCGCGCCGGAAGCGACGGAAGCCTGCCTTGTCTTCCCGCCCGGCACGATGGCGCAGAGCTTCCGGATTTCATACCGGGACGCGCATTCCCTCATGAGGGCGGCGTCCTCTTTCCGGCAGACGGCGACGATGGACGACACCGTGCCGGCCTTTTCAAACGCCCTTAGCGTCCAGACGACAGCCGGAACCCCCAGAAGGGGAAGAAACTGCTTGGATCCCTTTCCGCCCATCCGCGTGGAAGCCCCCGCGGCGGCGATTACCGCGCAGCAGATACCGCTGGAACTCAAAAGAAAGGCCTTCCTTGTTTTATTTTATAAGGGACAGTCTGAAACTTGCAATCCGAAGAAAATCAGGATATAGTAGAAAAAACGGCAGAAATATCAAAAGACAGGGGAAACGATATTAAAATGAACGTTCCAGCCGCAAAACATGTAAAAGACTCCGAAACAGAGCAGATAGAGCCCGTATTTTACGCCCAGCTCAATTCCCAGAACCGCCTGTTCGGCGGTCAGCTCGTCGCGTGGATTGACGTCGTCGCGGGAGCCGTCGCGCGGCGGCACTCGAACCGCTGCGTGACGACAGCCGAGATCGACAACCTCCAGTTCAAGTCGCCCGTTCCCGCCAACAGCCTGGTGGTTCTGCACGGAAAACTGACCTTTGTCGGCCGGACCTCCATGGAAGTCCGGGTCGACAGCTACGTGGAGGAAATCACCGGCGAAAGGAAACTCGTCAACACCGCCTACCTCGTCCTCGTTGCCCTCGACGGCGAAGGCCGTCCGGCTCCCGTGCCCCGCCTTATCTGCGATACGCCCGAAGAAAAAGCGGAATGGGAGGCGGGGAAAAAGCGCCGCGAGCTTCGGCAGAAGCGGCGTCTCGAATCCTATTAGCCGGAATCCCCCTCTCCTTCTCTCCCCAGACGGTGCCTCAGCTTAAACCGGACGCGCTGAAGCGCGTTGTCGGCCGTTTTCGGGGATACGGAAAGGGCTTTCGCGATATCCCCGTAACTCCCGCCGCCCAGATACAGCCGGAGCACCTTCCGCTCGAGAGGAGTAAGGGCCTCCGCGATTTTCCGGCACATCAGCCGGAATCCCTCGCGCTCCGCGAAAAGGGCGGCCGGATCAGATTCCCCATCGAGGGCAGGATAGTCCGATCCCTCCTCGCTTAAAGAGACAAAATCGCGCAGCGGGTCGTTTTTACGGCCCGCCGCCGAACGGCAGGCCGTAAGGACGCGGTTGGTAATGCAGACCCCGGCGTAGGTCCGGAACGAGGCGCCGTTTCCGGGATGATAGGTGCGCGCCGCGTTCAGAAGTCCGACCAGCCCTTCCTGGCAGAGATCTTCGCGGTCCGCAAAGCCGCCAAGCGGCAGGGCCCGTGCCCTCACAAGCGACATATACCGCGCCGTAAGCTCCGCAAACGCCTCGGAATTTCCCTCTTTTACAAGCTCCGCGAGCTTGCCGTCCGAGTATTCGGCAAGCGGGGAACGAGTTTCATCCGCCAAAATCAACACCCCGCGGCCTTCTCCAGCTAAATTTATCCCTTTCATCATACCCTATCGCCCGTTTGAAGTCAATTGGGATCCTCATCTCCCTCTGGAGATCTAAGGAAAGCCCGCTCTGTGGGATCCTTCTTCCGATCCTTTCCCAGAAAAGAACCCCGCGGAAAAATCCGCGGGGTTCTTTTCTGGGGGGGAGGGGAATCCCCCGGTTTCTCAGCTTTCCCTCACAATTTTTTCAAGGCAGCGGATGAGGTCCTGCAAAGTACAGATTCTCACGTTGCGCTTTAGAATTTCATTTTTAAGGTCAATGGAAAGAGATTCAAAGCGGCTTCGCATCTCCGGGGCTACATAGGAAGACAAAATAACATCACCTCGAAAATCAGCGTTCCCGTTTTAAAATGAAAAATTCACTTCTCTAAAGAAGAGAAAGAACTCCCGCCTTACCTTAATGGCAGCGGCAGCAGCGCCTTCTGAATCCGCGGCAGCATCCTCTCCGCCTGGAAAAGCACCTTCTCGGACGGCGGCAGCATCGCCGGCAGCGGCAATATCGACACATCGGCTTACCCCCCTTTTCCGGTTTCTTAAGGATATACTATGCCGCCCGGGGAGAACCTGGCAATCTCCCTTTCTCCAATTCTTTTCCGGAATCATCCGGATTTTTGTCCCCTGATCCGGTTTTTCCTCTTCTTTAGAAAATTTCAGCCGTTTTCCCCGCTTTAAAGTGAAATTTCGAGAATTCAGGCGGAAACGATTTCCCGCGGTCCATGAAAGGCCTGTAAATTCATTTTATGAAACGGGCATCCGCCCGGAAGGCATTCCCCCGGGCACAGACCAGAAAAAAAGGCAGCGGCAAGGGAAAAAACTTCCGCGGATTGATTTTAGGCACGCCTCTCTCTCTGCTTTCCGAATGATTTCCCGGATTTTAAGACAGGAACTTCTGCAAAACGGCCTTTTTTGGGCCGTTTCCATGTCGGGAATCTGAAAGAAACTCCGGTCAGGATTTCTTGAAAAAGTCAATCTTCATCTATGCAATCTTTTTCTCATCATATTTTAAGATTTCCCTATCTTCCCGCTTTCACTGTAAATAATATTGTGGGATCCCAGGATAAAATAATAAGTTAACTCGAACAAAAAGCTTTCATTCTGCCCGCGCTTTCTGATTTTTTTTAAAAGCAGTTTCATAAAATTGCTATTGACACAGCCCGCCGGCCGATACTATGATAAGAGAAATCTGCTGTATTTTGAATTTTTTCACCACCCAAGTTGCAGAAAAGGAGATTGCAATGAATATCAGGGATTATCTTCCATTTCCGGATCTTGACCGCTGCCGGAATCTTTTATGCGTCCAGCCTCATCCCGACGACAATGAAGTGGGGGCAGGCGCCACCATCGCAAAACTGGCAAAAGCCGGATGTCGTGTCTCCTACCTTACGGTAACCGACGGAAGCAAGGGAACGGACGATCCAAAAGTCTCCGCTCAAGAACTTTCAAAAATCCGCAGAAAGGAAACAGAGGACGCGGGAAACATCCTCGGCGTTTCTGAATTCCGATATCTCAATTACGCAGACGGCAGTTTTCCCGACGAAAAAGCCCTTTGTGAAGGCATTGTCCGGGTAATCCGGGAAATCAAGCCTGAAATTGTCATGACCATCGATCCGTTTCTTCTTTATGAAGTGCATCCGGATCACCGGAAAGTCGGCATGGCCGTCGCGGAAGCCTGTCTTCTCAGCCCCAATATTCATTTTGCCGAGGAGGCGGACGCCGGCGGTGTTCCGAAAAAGTGGAAGGTCAGCGCCGTCGCCTTCCATACGACGGCACATCCCAACTCGTTTATCGGCGTCGACGAAACCTGGGACTTGAAAATCAAGGCGATTCTCGCCCATAAAAGCCAGTTTACCCCCCAGTCGTTCCGGCTGATCGGCATGTACTTTGAGGACAAGGCGCGCCGGTACGCTGCTGGAAAAGATTTTAAGCGGGCCGAGGCCTTTAAGGTTCTCCCTCCTGTCTGCATGCATATGTGTGTGGATGCCGTCGACCTGTAAGCACAGCGAATCCTCCGTGCAGGACGCCCGTCCAGAAAAATATCAGGGCAAAAAAAGCAGAAAGGAAAAAAAGATGAGGACGCCTTCCAACACGAACAGTCCGAAAGGAAAAATAGTACTTCCCACCAATCCTGTCGTCTATGCAATCGGCATGCTGGGCATTACCATTCCCAGCCAAATGTACACGACCTACGCGACCTATTACTACAATGACAAAATGCATCTGCCGCTCTACCTGATATCTTTCGGATCCATGCTGTATACCATCTGGGACGCGTTTGACGATCCGCTCGCCGGTTACCTTTCCGACCGTACAAGGACAAAAGTCGGCAGACGAAGGCCATGGATTCTCGCCGCGGCTCCCCTGTTCTGCCTTTTCTATATTCTTTTTTTCTCTCCTCCCGCCAGTCTGGGAGAAGGGGCGTTCCTGGCTGTTTACTTTACGGTTTTTCTGATGCTTCTCGAAACCATGGGCACGGTGGCAGCGACCAATTACCATTCCCTGTTTCCCGAACTGTTCCGGACCGCGAAAGACCGGACATTTTCGAATTCTCTCCGCCAGGCCCTTCAGCTTGTCGGCATGATAATCGGAATCTCCCTTACTCCCATGATCGTCTCCGTTGTCGGTTATCCTTCTACCGCCGCCATTCTCTCCACGGTGGGCATGGCCCTTCTGATTTTTTCCGTTCTCGGGAGCCATGAGGACCCGAATTATCTTGTTACGGAAACTCCCGGCCTCAGGGAATCCCTGAAGGCTGTGCTGGGAAACCGGAATTTCTGGACAGTCAGTTTCGCGAACTTTTTCTACCAGGCTACGGCGGGGCTGCTCCTGGCCTCGATTCCCTATTATGTCAAATACGCCCTCCGGCAAAGCGACACATCCGCCACCTATCTGACGGCAGCCGTTTTTATTCCGGCGATTCCCGCCATGATTCTGTGGGCCAGGCTGATTAACCGGTTTGGTTCCCTGAAGATGTGGCAGATATCCCTGGCTTTTCTGGGAATTTCCGTCGTGCCGATGTTCTTTGTGACGTCCATGGCTGCCGCCATGGTTTTTGGAGCGTTTATGGGAATCGGCATCGCCGGCGTCACCGCCAATATCGACCTCATCAACGCGAAAATCATTGACGAAGACGCCGCCGTTTCCGGCCTGCGGCGCGAAGGCATTTATACGAGCACGATCAGTTTTGTAACCCGGTTTTCCGGATTCGTCCGGAGCCTCATCTTTCTTTTAATCACGCTCCTGTTCGGATTCGTGGACAGTACCAATCCCGGGGATCACCCGGATCTTGCGGCAAGATCCATGATTTCTCTGTTTCCTTTTCTTCTGATGATCGTCTCGTTTGTCATCTCGCGGTTTGTCCGATTCGGGACGCCGGAAAGGCAGAAAGCGGACTGAAAACAACTTTCTTTGCGGATACGGCAGGATGAAATCAGGCAGACCGCTCCCCGGCTTTCTTTTTTACGATCAAAATTTAACAAGGGACGGGATAACTTTGAGCATATTTTCCGACAGCTTTGCAAAAAGGAGCGGCTTTCTGGCTCCAAAACTGATCCGCGCGCTGCAGAGCAGGAATTTTGAGGCTTTTTACTGCAGGACAGCCTCGGAAGCTGCTTCCAAGGCCCTGTCGCTGATTCCGGAAGGGTCCACGGTCTCGTGGGGCGGATCCGAAACGATTCGGGAAATCGGTCTCCTCGACCGGGTCCGCAGGGGAAACTATAAAGTCCTCGACCGCGATGAGGCCGCTTCTCCGGAAGAGCGCCTGGAACGGATGCGGCAGGCTCTGTTATGCGACGTATTCCTGACAAGTTTCAACGCCGTAAGCGAAGACGGCATCCTCGTGGATGTGGACAGTCTTGGAAACCGGGCCGCCGCGGTCACTTTCGGCCCCAGAAGCGTGATTGCCGTAGTAGGAATGAATAAGGTGTGCAGAACGCCGGAAGACGCGGAGCGCCGTGCAAGGACTTACGCCGCTCCCATCAACGCGGCCCGGCTGTCTCTCAAGGGGACGCCGTGCACCGTCACCGGCACCTGCGAAAACTGCAGGACCCGGGAGTGCATCTGCTCCTATATTGTCAAAACGCGCATGAGCAAAATACCCGGGCGGATTAAGGTAATTCTGGTCGGGGAACCGCTTGGTTTTTAAAAATGAGGCCCCGGCCTTTCTAAAAACGGGGGAAGGAAATCTCTTGCTCTGGGGGGAAAAGTTCTTCCTTTCCCCCTGTTTGATGGATAAAGAAAGTCTCCGGCCGGAATATCCGGCCGGAGACTTTCTACCCTGCGCGCCCGGCAGCAGAGAAAGCGCGGACTGAAAATTAGGGAAGTCCGCCCTTTCCTGCGAAAATCCCCGGGAAATCGGGAGGATGCCGAAGAATTCCCGCCGGGCGAAAACTTCCGGACGGCGCGCAGAAATCCGCGGAAAGCCGGAGAGGCGGCATCCGGGGAGCTAAAACTCCGCGGATCCCGCCGTTCTCGGAAACGGCAGCACGTCGCGGATGTTGGAGATCCCGGTCAGATACATGATCAGACGCTCAAATCCCAAACCGAATCCGGCGTGCCGAACCGAACCGTATTTTCTCAGGTCGAGGTACCAGCGGTATCCCGCTTCGTTCATGCCGAGCTCTTTCATGCGCTTTTTTAAAACATCGAGGCGTTCTTCGCGCTGGCTTCCGCCGATGATTTCCCCGATTCCCGGGACCAGGAGATCAACGGCCGCCACGGTTTTCCCGTCGTCGTTCTGGCGCATGTAAAACGCCTTCACCTGTTTTGGATAGTCCGTCACAAAGACCGGGCCGTGGAAAACCTGCTCCGTCAGATATTTTTCATGCTCGGTCTGAAGTTCGGCGCCCCACTCTGCCGGATACTGAAAATTTCTGTTGTTCTTTTCGAGGATTCCGACAGCGTCCGTATAGGAGATCCGCTTGAATTTTGACTGCGACGCCTGATTCAGGCGATCCGGCAGTCCCGGGTCGACAAACCGGCTGCAGAAGGCAAGGTCGTCCGGACAGCGGCTTTTCACTTCCCGGATGACGGACTTGAGCATCGCTTCCGCCAAATTCATATCGTCATTCAGATCGGCAAACGCGATTTCCGGCTCGACCATCCAGAACTCGGCGGCATGGCGCTGAGTATAGGATTTTTCCGCCCGGAAGGTCGGACCAAACGTATAGACTTTCCCGTAAGCCATGGCCATGCACTCGGCTTCCAGCTGTCCGGAGACGGTCAGCGATGTATGCTTTCCAAAAAAGTCTTTCGAATAATCCGCCTTTCCTTCCGGTGTACGGGGAACGCTGTCCAAGTCAAACGCGGTGACCGTGAACATCTCTCCCGCGCCTTCACAGTCGCTTCCGGTGATGAGCGGCGTGTTGACGTAGACAAACCCGCGTTCCTGGAAAAAGCGGTGGATAGCGTACGCGGCCGCCGACCGCACCCGGAACGACGCCCCCAGAAGGTTCGTCCGCGGCCTTAAATGCGCGATAGTGCGAAGATATTCCGGCGTGTGGCGCTTTTTCTGAAGCGGGTAATCCGGCGTGGAAGTGCCTTCCACGCTGATTTCGGCAGCGTGGATCTCAAACGGCTGTTTTGCTTTCGGAGTAACGGCCAGTTCCCCCGTAAGGACGAGCGCGCTGCCGACATTGAGCTTTTCTATTTCCCGATAATTCCCGATTTTCCCTTTCTCAAAAACAACCTGCACGCCCTGAAAGCAGCTGCCGTCGTTCAGATCAATAAATCCAAACTTCTTTAAGGCCCGGATGGAACGGATCCAGCCGCATACCGTCACCGTCTTTCCGGCAAAGGACGCCGCATCGGCATAAAGTTCTGAAACTAACGTTCTGTCCAAAATCTTTTCCTCCAAAACCCCGCCGCCCAGGGTTTTCTTCCTCAAAGGCGGCTTTTTCACGGACTTTCCCCTATTCTATCACGAACCCCCCGGGGATTCCAGGGGAAAAGGAAGCCCTTTAAGGAAAAGCGGATTTCCCTTTTTCCTTGTCTACTTTTTCCTGCTTTTTTTCCCTTCCGCGGCAGGATCCATCAGGGAAATCCAGTTCATTTCTGGTAAAAATGAATTTTTTGAAATTTGTGCTTGCATTTTTGATTTAGTTAAGTTAAACTATATGTTGCTTTGTGTATAAATCTGCAATATCAGTGAAAGGGATGCTCATATTTGAACTTTACGACGCTTCCAAAGCCAAAATTAGAGGAAGTCAAAAAAAGCCTGGAGAAAAAATACCGGGATTTTCAGGCGGAAAAGCTGAACCTCAACATGGCGCGGGGAAAACCGGGACTTGATCAGCTGAAACTGTCCGCCAAAATGCTGGACGCCGTCAACTCCTCTTCCGACTGCCTTGCTTCGACGGGAGACGACTGCCGCAATTACGGACTGCCGGACGGACTGCCGGAGATGCGCCGCCTGTTCGCTGATATGATGAATGTCGATGAAAATCATGTGATCGTCGGCGGGAACTCCAGCCTCAACATGATGTTCGACGCGGTATCCTGCGGGATGACGAACGGATTTGCAGGCTGCAGGCCGTGGGGGCGTCAGGGGCATATCCGTTTTCTCTGCCCTTCCCCCGGGTACGACCGCCATTTTGCCGTCACCGAGTATTTTGGTTTTGACCTTGTCACCATTCCCATGACTCCGGAGGGTCCCGACATGGACGCGGTCGAAAACGAGGTCCGCGACCCATCCGTCAAGGGAATCTGGTGCGTGCCCAAATACCAGAACCCGACTGGCATCACGTTTTCGGACGAAACGGTCCGCCGTTTTGCCCGCCTTAAACCCGCGGCACCGGATTTCCGGATTTTCTGGGACAACGCCTACTGCGTGCACGACCTTACGGAGACCCCCGACCGGCTTTTAAGCCTCTGGGACGAGTGCAGGAAGGCGGGAAGCCTGGAACTCGCGTTTTTCTTCGCTTCCACGAGCAAGATCACCTTCCCCGGAGCCGGTGTGGCGGCCATGGCCGCGGCGGACGGAAACTTAAAGGACATCCGCAGACATTATTTTTACCAGACGATAGGACCCGACAAGTTAAACCAGCTAAGGCATATCTGCTTTTTAAAGGACATCAACGGGGTCAGGGATCAGATGGCGCGCCACCGCGCCCTGATAGCGCCGAAATTCCGGACGGTTCTCCAGAAGCTGGATTCCGAGCTTTCCGGCAAGGGCGTCGCGAAATGGACCCGGCCCCGGGGAGGGTATTTTATCAGCGTGGATGTCATGCCCGGCTGCGCGAAACGCGTCGTCGCCCTCTGCAGGGAAGCGGGCGTCAAGCTGACCGGAGCGGGTGCGACGTTCCCTTACGGGAAAGATCCGGCCGACAGCAACATCCGCATCGCCCCGACCTATCCGCCGATTGAAGAATTAAGCAAGGCCATGGATTTATTCTGTATCTCCGTCCAGCTCGCTGCCGCCGAAAAACTGGTCAACTGCCACTGACTAAAGTCAGTGGCGTGCAGGGTAGTGGACAACGGGCAATGTCCGATGAACTGCACTTTGCGTAGATAGGGACAGCGCGC
>DAITAP010000077.1:0-9408 GCA_036824225.1 Caproicibacter sp.
TTCTGCATAAAGGCGACGCTGGTGCCGGGCATGTCGTCGTCTTTCTGATAAAACGCCATGGCCTCGCTGTTCCCATCCCCGGTAAAATCGTGCGTGACGACGGCGGAGCGGTACTGCCCCGCCGCCGGGTATTTCAAGATCATTCCGCTGCCCGCCGTCTGCTCGAGCAGGCTTTGAATGTCCGCCTCGTTTTCCCCGGTCGGGCGCGGCGCGTGCATCAGATCCTTCGCGTCCAGTCCGGCAAAAGAGCAGCCGGAAAGCGCGGCGAGAAGCAGGAACGCCGCCAGTGCGGCCGCCCCGCGTTTCATGCGCAACACCCCTTCCGGAATCTGATTTGACCTTTTGACACATCTCCGGGGCTTCTCCCGTCTTGGGACCCCGAAGACAGAACGGGAAAGCCGGCCGCCGGCCGGCGATATCCCAGAAAGTCCCGGAAGGCAGTGCTCCAGGACTTCCGGGAAAAAGCAGCTGGAGAAGACAGTCCTAGTTTACCCCTTTTCCCCGCGGCTGTCCAGAGATCCCCGGCCGGCGAAATCAATAAAATTCCAGGAGGTTCGGATTCCGCCACCCGGGGAAAAGGACCCGATCCGGAGAAGGAGAAGGAAGGGGGCGGAAAGTTTTCCGGACATTTGGGAGAAAAAACCGCAGAAAGAATCCGCACCCCGGATCGGCATGTCCTTTCCTCTCCTATTCCCCGTCTCTTTTCCCGTCTTCCGTCTTCCCCGGTCCCGCTCCATGTTCCACCCATCCCATGCTCCGCTGAACCGCCCGGTGCCAGCCGTGGAGAAGCCTCTCCCTTTCAGCCGGCTCCATTTCCGGCTTAAAGAAGAGGTCGCAGTTCCACAGGTTCCGAATCTCCTCCTGACTACTCCACATCCCGACGGCGAGGCCCGCAAGATAGGCCACGCCGAGGGCTGAAGTCTCCCGGATCATGGGCCGGCGGACCCGGATGCCGAGAATATCGGCCTGGAACTGCATCAGAAAATGGTCGCGGGAGGCGCCGCCGTCGACGTTTAATTCCTTTAATCGGATTCCGGTGTCCCGCTCCATGGCGCGGACGAGATCCAGGCTCTGATAGGCAATGGATTCCTGCGCCGCCCGGATGATGTGCTCCCGTTTCGTTCCGCGGGTAATTCCGATGATACACCCGCGGGCGTACATATCCCAGTAGGGGGCCCCGAGCCCCGTAAACGCCGGGACAAGGTAAACCCCGCCCGTATCCTTCACTTTCTGCGCATAATACTCCGCGTCGCAGCTTTCGCTGAGAAAGCGCATTTCATCCCGAATCCACTGGATGACCGCGCCGCCGACAAAGACGCTCCCTTCGAGCGCATACTGCACTTTGCCGTTTAACCCGACCGCAATCGTCGTGAGGAGCCCATTTTTGCTGGTGTACGGGGTATCTCCCGTATTCATGAGGAGAAAGCAGCCGGTTCCGTACGTGTTTTTCGCCTCGCCGCGCCGAAAACAGCGCTGACCGAACAGGGCCGCCTGCTGATCACCGGCTACCCCGGCGATCGGGATCCTGCATCCCCGAATTTCGGCATATCCGTAAATCTCGCTGGAACTGCGGACTTCGGGGAGCATTGCCCTTGGGATGCGCAAGGCATCGAGCAGTTCCTGATCCCACGACAAGGTGTGGATATTGTAGATCATCGTCCGGGAAGCGTTCGTATAATCGGTGACGTGGACCCAGCCTTCCGTCAGCTTCCAGATAAGCCAGGAATCGACGGTCCCGGACAGGATTTTTCCCTCGGCCGCCCTTTTCCTCGAACCGGGCACGTGGTCGAGGATCCATTCGATTTTCGTCCCGGAAAAATAGGCGTCGGGCAGGAGGCCGGTGCTCCGCCTTATCTTTTCGGAAAGGCCCCGCTTCTTCAGATCGTCCACAAGATCCGCCGTGCGCCTGCACTGCCACACGATAGCGTTATAGATGGGAAGCCCGGTCGCGCGATCCCAGAGAATGGTGGTTTCCCGCTGATTTGAAATGCCGATCGCCGCGACATCTGAAACCGGCACGCCGCTCTGGGTAAGGACTTCCATCATCACGGAATACTGGGAAGAAAAAATCTCCATCGGATCCTGTTCGACCCATCCCTCCTGCGGGTAATGCTGGGTAATTTCCTTCCGGGCAATCCCCACGATATTCTGCTCGCAGTCAAACAGGATTGCGCGCGAACTGGTCGTCCCCTGGTCAAGTGCCAGAATATATTTTCCCACGCCTTCTGCACTCCCTTCTTTCTGGAATGTCACCGGACTCCCTTCTTTCTGGAATGTCACCGGCCGCCTCTCTTTTTTTTCCACGCGGCCGGAATCTGCCGGATATCTGCGGATCCGCTCTTTCCGGCCATCAAGACCGGGAGAAAGTTCCGAACAGAGGCCGGAAAGAGCGGATGTTTCAAAAAAAGGTTCGGTTTCCGGGCAGAGGGGAGATCAGAGATTCCGCGTCGCGACGAAATCCACCCCTGTCCCGCAGACGTTTTTGACCGCGGTTTCCCCGATACGCACGGGAGAATGAAGGACGACCGAATCCAGGGCTCTGACCGCGTCGAAGATCTTCCCCTTGGGAATGGGATCCCTGGTCTTGACCGGGCAGCGCGGGCAGGCAGCCCCTTCGATCCGGACGGTTGAAGTCACCACGCGCGTCGGGTTCAAAAGCTCCGCTTTTCCGTAGGCCGCGCCGCGGGGACAGGAGTTTCCGGTCACCCGGTACCCGTTCTGCTCGTCTACACGCAGACGGCAGCCTCTGGGACAGACAATGCAGATAAGCTCCTTCAATTTTCCATTTCCCCTTCCTCAACGGATATCCTGATTTCCCTTACGCCGGTCTTCAGTAGTTTCGCCGGCAGGACGATATGCTCCATTTCCCCGGGCGCCAGACGCTCGCGGGGATACCGGGCGACGGGCTTCCCGTCCGCAGAAGCGCGGATAAAGCTTTTCCCGTAGACCCGGTTGACGCGGAAAAACACGCCGGCCGCTTTCCCGATACGATCCGGCCGGATTTTCTGCGGGACCGTATAGGAAACTCCCGTTCCGTTTTTTAAGGGAATCGCGGAGGATCCGGTTCCCCGGCCGTCCCCTCCCCGAAGCACGTAATCCGCCGCGGCGGCGCCGGCGCGCCGGCTTTCTTCTGTGACAAAGTCGACCAGATCGTGGACGTGGACGACGTTGCCGCAGGCAAAGACGCCCGGAAGAGACGTCTCCATGTTTTCATAGACGACGGCTCCGTGCGTCCGGGGATCCATCCGGATCCCCGCCTGTCTTGTGAGCTCGTTTTCCGGGATGAGGCCCACCGAAAGAAGGATCGTATCGCAGTCGAACGTCATCCGGGTTCCGGGGATCGGCCTGCGGTCCGGACCCACTTTGGAAACGACAGCCTGTTCCACGCGGTTCTTTCCCCGGATCTCCGTAATCGTATGGGAAAGGTAAAGTGGTATATGGAAGTCCTGCAGGCATTGCACGAGATTGCGGCGGAGGCCGCCGGAATACGGCATGATCTCCACACAGGCGAGCATTTTCGCCCCTTCGAGGGTCAGGCGCCTCGCCATGATGAGCCCGATATCCCCGGACCCCAGGATAAGCACCCGGCGTCCGACCATATACCCTTCGATATTGAGGTACCTCTGGGCCGCGCCCGCCGTAAAAATGCCCGCCGGCCGCGTTCCGGGAATGGAAATGGCCCCGCGCGTGCGCTCGCGGCACCCCATGGAAAGGACAATCGATTTTGCCTTTAAAATCCGGTACCCGTCCTGCCTGCTGACGGTATGCACTTCCCGGTCCGGCGTTATCTGCAGGACCATCGTGTCCAGGGAGGTTTCCACGCCAGTCTTCCGGAGCAGATCGATGAACCGGGCAGCGTATTCCGGTCCCGTCAGCTCTTCCTTAAAATAATGGAGGCCGAAGCCGCTGTGAATACACTGGTTCAGGATTCCTCCGAGATCCCGGTCGCGCTCCACCAGCAGGATCTTTTTTAGGCCCTTCTTCCAGGCCTCGCAGGCGGCCGCGAGGCCTGCCGGCCCTCCGCCTATCACAATCAGATCATACATTCCCGCCGCCCCCTCTGGTCTTTCCCGTCAGAATATAACTGCCGTCCTTGTCCTTTAAGACACGGTCCGGCGGGATATGGAGCTCCCGCGACAGGATCTCGACCACGCGCGGTCCGCAGAACCCGCCCTGGCACCGCCCCATTCCCGCGTTGACGCGCCGCTTGACCCCGTCTACGGAGCAGGGCGGGATGGGCGTTTTCATGCAGGCGAGGATTTCCCCTTCCGTCACCGTCTCGCAGCGGCAGATTACCCTTCCGTAGGAGGGATCTTCCTTCACCAGGCGCGCCTTTTCTTCGGGGGAAAGATCCGCAAACCGGATCCGCCGGCGCCTTGCCCGAAAGTCCGTCTTTTTCTCCCTTTTCAGCCCCGACTCCTCCAGAATGCCGATCGCCGTTTCCGCGATGGCCGGCGCCGCCGTCAGGCCCGGCGATCGGATCCCCGCGAGATCCAGAAATCCGGGCGCGCCTTTTGCCTGTTCAATGATAAAGTCATCCCGGTCGGAAGCCGCGCGGACCCCCGCGAAACTCCGGATTGTCTGACGGAAATCAAGGCCGGGGACAGATTCCTTCGCGGTTTTTGCCACAAACGCCATTCCGGAAGCGGTCGTCGCCGTATTTTCCCCTGCGCCCCGATCCAGCTGTTCCGCGTTCGGCCCGACAATCAGGTTTCCCCCGACCGTGGGAGCCACCAGAACCCCTTTTCCTCGCTCGGTCGGGCACTGGAAAATGACGCGGGAAACCGTCCGGCCCTCCGATTTATCGAGGATAAAGTATTCGCCGCGCATCGGGATAATGTGAAACGAGGGGGCGGCCGCCAGATTGTGGACTTCCTCCGCATGGACGCCCGCTGCGTTTATAACATATCTCGCTTCATAGGGGCGGCCGGACGCGGTGATGCGGTATCCTTCCGGTATCCTCTCGATTTTTGTCACCCGCGCGTCCCGCCTTAAAACCGCTCCGTTTTCCACGGCGGTCTCGGCCAGTGCGAGGCAATATTCCCAGGGGCTCACAACGGCCGCCGTCGGCGCGTACAGCGCGCCCCTCACTTTCAAACTGAGATTCGGCTCCATCCCGAGCACCTGTTCCGCATTCAGGACGGAAAGCCCCGGCACCCCGTTCTGTTTTCCGCGCCGGTACAGATTTTCTACCGTTTCACAGTCCCTGTCGGAAAACGCGAGAACCAGCGACCCGGTTTTCCGGTACGGGACATCGAGATCCCTGCAGATCCGCTCCGCCAGAAAAGAACCCTCCACGTTCAGCTTCGCCATCAGTGTCCCCGGTTCCGGGTCGTATCCCGCGTGAAGGATTGCGCTGTTGGCTTTCGTCGTGCCGTCCGCCACATCGTTTTCCCCCTCCAGAATCAGTGTGGAAACCCGGTACTTCGAAAGTTCAAAAGCCGCCGCCGCCCCGATGATGCCGCAGCCGATGATACCGACGTCAAACATTCGATTTCCCCCAGCCAAGTTTTTTAAAGTCTCCCGTGCCTTTCGAATAATAAAAAAGGGTGAGAACAAGAGGCCCCTCTCAGGCTTACCTGTTCCACTCTTTCTTTTTTCCAAGCAAGGCCAATCTTTGCCGCTCTTCTTCTGAAATCATAATCTGCCTTTATTATAGATCGGGCTTTGGTAAAACACAAGGGAAATCAGCGTCCCCCTTTTAGAAAACTCCTTTCCCAGTACTTAAGCCCCCTTCAGCCGGTTTACCGGCCCTCTCTCTTTCTCTGACTCAAGCCATTCGGAAAAGCTGTCCTGCAGTCACAAAACCCGGCGGCAAAACCCTCTCCGGCATTCTACAATCAAATGGTTCTTTTTTCCGAGGCCGAGAAAGGCTCCGTTTTATGACTTCACGGCGGATTTTGCTCTATAATCCGCTACCTCTCCGAGCACAATTCAGAACGGAACGATCTCCCAGAGCCATTCTGGCTTTTCAGTCTTTTTCTCCCCACTCATCCTAAAAATCTCTTTTGCTTTTCATTCAGAGTCCGGACCTTCTTTTCTGATCCAGTGGAACCTTACCATTTTTCCGTTTAACATCCATATGGATGGACAGATATTATTCATCCAATCCACCGGAATCAGTCTGTCTTTCTGAATGGAAGCTGCAGCAAAGGCTTTTTCCAGTTCTTTTTCCTGCTCTATATTCAGCGTCCCGGGCCTCACGGACACAAACAGAGGAGTACCACTGTGCGCAACGGCATAAAGCCACTGCCTGTTTAGTTCCCAGGGAATTTTTTCCGTAATTCCCACGCAGTCAGCGTCGGCAAGATAGAAAGATCGATTCTGCATCATACGGAACGCCAAAGTATTAACACCCATCCTGCGGGTCCTTTCCCAGGAAACACCGCTTGTATCATCGCCTGTCCTGTTGAGGTGAACAAGGCCAGCGCAGAGATGGGAAAAGCAGTTGCATCCGAGAATCAGCGCTTTCCCCGCGCTGCTTTTTACTGCATCGTAAAAATCCATCACAATTTCTGCTGTTGTTCTGCTCCGATCGTAAAAGCACCAATCCTCAGAGACTGGGACGATAAAATCCTTTCTTAAAAAGCCATATGCACCAACCATGTCTACGGATGAAAAGTCATGTTTTATCAGCCGGTACCCCCACCCTGCCAGACGCCGTACATCTTTCTTGACATGATCGATTACAGCTGGATGAGAAGGGTCGAGGATTCCACGATCCCTTTGCATCCGGCATTCATCAGATAAATCCGTTTCCGTATGCCCTAAATCAGCAAGCAGACGCACCCAGATTCCAGGCTGGACACCTTTATCAAGAATTTTGGCGGCTAAGCCGGGCATATCCGGAAATTTTTTATTGCCACAACACCAAGGTCCATTGCAGCGGTTTGGCTGCCAGCCATCGTCGATGACCATATACGGCCGGTTTGGAAAGCCGCTTGTCATTTTTGAAAGGAAATCGGCATCTTCCAGAATTTCCTTCTGCGAGCTGTCCCCATACGCATAATACCAGTTATTGGAACCATAAACCGGCACTTCTGGCAGTAGCGGATCCGTACTCATGGTTTGGCAAAACTTTTCGGCGGCATCAAAAGCGGAAATTCCTTCATAGTTCCGGAAAACAATTGTTGCCGCATGCAAAGTCCTTCCGTTTAACTGTACTCCCTTCCCGCCATTTCGAACGTCTATCCATAATGTCACACCTGCTTCATCCAACCGCCAGAAGCAAAACGCATGCGGGCGAGTCCTTACGCCATACGCCAAAACGCAGTTGTGCCTGTCTTGGGTTTCCCGGTCTTCGCTGCTTATCAGAAAATACCAGGGCATGCTGCGTTCCGGAGAAATACCCCTCCATTCCATTGTCCCATATCCCCGCTCCCATTCGTCTCCCAACACATGAAAAGGACGCTTTGGTTGTTCTTCAGCAGAAAAGTTCCACCTTAGCCGAAGGAATTTTAGTTCAGTATGCTGAGCAGTAAGCATTATTGCAAGCGTATTATTTTTCTTACTGGGAATATATGTAAGCGTTATGTCGTTCCATTTCGCCGTTAACCCGGAAATTAAGGTAGAAGAACCTCCTTCATAGTAAATAGTCTGGAAATCTGGTTCTCTTATTTCCATTTTTCATCATCCTTTTAAGCATAAAGAAAGTAGTTTTTGTCATACTAAGCTGTTATGAGTCATTTATAATAAACGATATTGAATCATGAAAGCTGGCCATTTAATAGAATTTTCAGGGTTAATGCTTTTCCATCATTTTCCGGTATGCTGTAAGCACTTCTTCTTCAGAAGCATTAGTTGTGACGTTCAGAATTTTATATGGATCTGTCATAACAGCCACCTAGCTTTTATATAGCATATATGGAGTTACTAACGTTATTATAAACGGTAAATAGTATATCACTGAATTTTATGGGAATCAAATTATGAGAAATACATGTAGATGACAATTTGGTCACCGAATATAAAGAAAATGCTAAGTTAAAGCCATACCTACAGATCTATATTATTTTCCTTTGATTTCTCCTCTTTATTCGATGATTTTTTAATCTTTTTTTGTTTTCTGTATTACCTTAAATTTTTCCTTTTAAAATTCAACCACATTTACCATTGGTAGTATAAGTTTTCCGGATGCGTAAAGATTAGCTGAAATACTGCAAACCAATGCTCTAGCTATTGAATTCTAAGTTTTGTAAGGTTTTATACTATAAACTCAATCATCGTACTCAATTGTTTTATTTTTTCTAGGGCGTCCACACTTATGGGTGATTCCCTGTTTTGAAATATAATCCGGCGAACAGCCTTTTGGAATTTCGATATGAAATGCTTTGCAGATTCTAATCTGATCACCAATAAACGGCGTAATAAACTTTGCCCTGTTTTTATGCTCAATGCAGCGGATAGAACGCATTTCATCCAGAACCTCAAGCGAAGAAGAAAAATGTTCATGAAGTTCCGTACTTTTCCAGATGTGGCGAACATAAGAACTGAGAATCAGAGAAACAAACAGAATGAAAAGTCTGCCCGTTTTTCCTTCTTCTGACCAGTTTCGCTGTCTATCGGAATTCAATTGATCTTTCATTTGCTGAAAGTACTTTTCCTGTTCATCGCGGAGTCGATAAATATTAAATGCTTCCATTGCGGAAAAATCCAGTTTATGCGTAAAGTTAGAAAAGAACCCGGAAATTCTACGTTTCCTTTCTATTTTTTTATTGTTGAGCTCATAAGATTCCAGAACCCGTGTGCCAGGATTATAATGAACCTTGAAATAGCCGTAATTCTTTTGAATCGATATATCATCGTCAAGGACACATTTTTCTTTCAGCATTTTCGATAATACTGTTTTCTGACTGTTAATTTCTATGTCAAGCTGTACAAGTTCTTCACTTCTGCGGACTGGATCAAAATACAGGTTCAATTTCAAACGGTCTGAATTTTTTCCCGACTTCCCTCTGTCCTGTAATTCGTAATTTAAATCATATTGTTTATAATAAAGCCGTGTGGCCGGATCAATATTCATTTCTTCTGGCCGGGTATTGAAATTACCGAGTTCCGCGATACGGGATAATATCTCTTCCTGCTGAACTTTTGCGCCCATAATCATTGCTTGTCCTTTTAGAATGTATTTCTCCAGGTTCCGGATTTTCTCATAACCACGATCCGTCACCAGAATGATGTCAGAAAATCCCGCATGTTTCAAATCAGTCAGAATGGTCTCCAGGCTCCGAGAATCTGGAATGTTTCCTGGAAACGTCCGGTAGTATACCGGCATATGCTGCGATAGTGTATATACAACAACTTCAACCGTCTGTTCCAGAGGAAGCCGTTCCTTGTTTTTACCCCATTTGATGTCAGTAAGAGAATTTCCATAAGCACTGCGTGAGGTGGAGTCTACAGCACAGACTT
>DAITAP010000078.1:0-3783 GCA_036824225.1 Caproicibacter sp.
GGGCGGCTTTTCCCGGCGGCCGGATCGAAAAATCGCTTCTGTCAACCCTTTCCGATCCGGACGCCGGGAAAAGCCGCCCTCTCTTGGGAAGACGGCGCGCAGAGAGGCGGATAAACTGCCCCGGAAGGAACATCCGCCGCAGTAGCCATGGGAAGGAATGCGGAAGGACGTCATAGAAAACTCCCCTCCGGGGGAAGGGCAAAGCGGATGCACCCCCCCAACGGGTGCTTTTCTTTCCATGGAACAGCGGATCGCCGGAATGTTAGCAAAGCGCCGCTTTTCCCCACCCGATCCCCCAAAAAGGACTTTTGTCACCTTCTTCGGCCGGGAATCCGAAGCCCGGAAAACTCATAGGAAGACTGCGGGCCGACAAAATCAAAAACAGGCCGGCCCCCTTCGGTGCAGACATACTTCACGCGGCAGGCGACATTTTCACGCACGGTCCGCGTCATCCTGCCCCGTTCCGGTGCCTTGAGAAGGCAACCCCCGGAACTCAGGGGCACTGCCCGAAGCATCCTCCCGCCCTGCCGGACTTCCAGTCCCTCCGCGTCCGCCCGCAGCACCTTTGCCCCAAGATACGTGGCGATGCGAAATTCCCTTTCCCCGGCAAGAACTTCCCCGACGCATCCGATGAACCGTCTTCCCAGAAGCGGGATCTCAGCCGCGGAAAGCATCACGGAAAAGCGGTCCGAAGATCCCTGGGTCCAGACATAACTCCGGGGAAAAGACCTGCCGCAGTCTCCTTCCGCATAGCCGATCCCGTTTTGGAAAACGATACTCTTCCTGTTTATGGAGACGATTCCCTCCACCCGGTGCCGTAGGCTGAGAACCCTGTGCCGGCATTCAAGGAACGGCAGAAAACGGAAGGGACCCATGATGTCGTTCCGCGGACGAAAAAGCGGTCCATAGCGGAGAGATCCCGTTACGGTGAATTCGGGAGAGCAGGCATTCAGCCTGCACCCTCGGGGAGAAAATACGTTTTTCCCGAGAACAAAGGGAAATCCCCCCTCTCCCGTTCGAAACGATCCCTCCGAATACTCGAAGCAGTAAGAATTCCCATTTTCCAAGACCTGCAGGGACGCTTCCATCTTTCCACCGGGGTCTCTGTGAACCGCCGGGATGAACGCAACCGTATCCGTTTCGTTCTGCTGTTTGAAATACCATCCATCAAAATAGGGACCGCGTTTTCCCAGTCCGCGAAAGCCGCTCATCCTGTTCCCTCCTTCTTGAAACTTTCTGGAATAGGTTCTGCCGTTTTTCATTTTCCATTCTCTTGAAGCCGGCGCATATTTGACGGCCGGTTCTGGCAGAATAACAGGGAAAGTAAGACGGAAAGAAGGAATCTTGAATTGACAGTCACAAAGAAAGAATACAAAACCATGGCAGAAAAAGCCTCTCCGGGCACCACTTACGGAAAGAATATGCTGATGGCCTTCTTGTTTGGCGGGGGGATCTGCGCCATCGGGCAGGGGTTCCAGAACCTGTATCTTTCCCTGGGCCTGAGTGAAGAAGGCGCCATGACTTTTGAATCCGTTACCCTGGTTGCCCTAAGTGCCCTTCTGACGGCCCTGCGGGTCTACGACAACCTGGCAAAATACGGCGGTGCGGGCACGCTCGTGCCGATCACCGGATTTGCCAACTCCATCGTCGCTCCCGCCATGGAGTTTAAAAGCGAAGGGTACGTGATCGGAATCGGAAGCAAAATGTTCATGATCGCCGGCCCCGTCCTTGTTTACAGCACCACGGCATCGGTGATATACGGTCTGATTCTCTGGTTCTTCCATCTCTACTGATTTTGAAAACCGGCTTTTAGAAAGGAGTATTTCCTGAAAATGCCCTCGAGAATAGGAAAATATACGATAGAGCTCCAGAACAGCCCCTCCGTGCTTGGCTTTGCGTCGGTTGTCGGCAAGAAGGAAAGCGAAGGACCCTGCGGCCAGTACTATGATCAATGCCACAAAGACACTACCCTCGGCGAATCCAGCTGGGAAAAGTCGGAAAGCCGTCTTCAGAACGAAGCCGTCCATCTGGCCCTTCACAAGGCAAACCTGCAGAACGCCGACATTGACTGCATCTTTGCCGGAGATCTGCTGAACCAGTGCATCTCCTCAACATTCGGCCTGCGCAGTCTTGACATTCCATTTCTCGGGCAGTACGGAGCGTGCTCCACCATGGCGCAGACGCTGGGGATTGCCTCGCTGTTCGTAGAATCTGGCGCCGCCCGGCGCGCCGCGGCGGTCACCTCCTCCCATTTCTGCACGGCGGAGCGCCAGTACCGCTACCCGCTGGAATACGGAGGCCAGCGAACACCCACATCCCAGTGGACAGCGACGGCAGCAGGTGCCGTCATTCTGGGAAAGCGGGAAGAATACCCCGGCGCCAAAGTCGGGATGCAGGCCGTTACCTTCGGCCGCATCACCGACTACGGCATCAAGGATCCGAACAACATGGGCGCGGCGATGGCCCCTGCCGCGGCCCAGACGCTGCTCGACTATTTCTCTGATACGGCGACAAAGCCCCAGGACTATGATCTGATTCTTACCGGCGATCTCGGCATGGTCGGCGGAAGCCTTCTGGAAGAAATTCTCCGCAAGGAAGGAATGGATATCTCAGCCGTCCACAACGACTGCGGCCTGATGATTTATGACAGGGAAAAGCAGGATGTCCACGCGGGCGGATCGGGCTGCGGGTGCAGCGCGGCGATTTTATGCTCTATTATTCTGCAGCGGATGAACGCGGGAAAACTCCATAAAGTCCTGTTCCTCGGAACCGGGGCGCTCCTGTCGCCCACCTCCTCTCAGCAAGGGGAAAGCGTTCCAAGCGTCGCGCACCTTATCTACCTCAAAGCTTGAGGGACAGCCTTTTCGGAAAGCGCTTTCCGGAATGCCGAAAGATCGAGGACCCGATCCCAGTCCTTCAAAAAACCAGCCAGTTCCCTTAAAATGACCCGTACGCCTCCGGTTTTACCGCTCTCGATATTGAGCGGAAGGACCGGGTCGTGCACGCTTAAGCGCAGAAGAAACCACCCCGCCCCGTGCTCCCGATCCAGGGACACGCGTACGCCCTCGCAGCTGTCCGGGGCAACGGTCCACCCCGGCTGTCCCGCGGAATATCTTTGAAGCGAGGCGATCACTTTTTCCCCGGCCGCTCGGTAATCTTCCGCGCGAATCGGGAACCGAAGTTCTCTCGATTCTTTTGGTTCCCTTAATGGCCGGAGGAGCTCCTCCAGCGTTTTCCCCCGCGAACGCAGTCTGGCGAGAAAAATAATGATCTTGGTCACAAGATAGGCGCCGTCGTCGAGAAAATAATTTTCCCGCATGGCCGCGTGGCCGGAAGTCTCCATGGCGAGCGGACAGTCAACCCCTGCCCTGTTAAGGCGGATCGCCTCGTCGATTACGTTTCTGTACCCGCGTTTGAAGCGGCGGTGACGGCCTCCGAGCGTCTTCTCAATATACTCTTTCAGTCCGTCCGAAGTGACGGAATCGGTGACGATAGTCCCCCCCGGACAGTGTTCGAGCGCAATGGCGGAAGCGATGGCAATCAGCCTGTTTCGGTTGATTTCCTCCCCTTTTTCATCCACGGCCCCGGCGCGGTCCACATCCGTGTCGAATATCACTCCAAGATCCGCTTTTGACCGGATGACGGCGCCGCAGACGGACCGCATGGCGTCTTCGTTCTCCGGATTCGGGATGTGGTTTGGAAACCGTCCGTCCGGTTTGAGAAACTGGCTGCCGGAAATGTCCGCTCCAAGCGGCGCAAGCACATCCGCCGCGTAGAATCCCC
>DAITAP010000078.1:3793-9331 GCA_036824225.1 Caproicibacter sp.
CCCTCCCCACCAAAAAGGCGAACCGCCTCTGCGATCCGCCTTTTCTATTACTCAAATGGGAGTCCAGAACCTGCAGGGGCAGAGCCCGCCCCGTTTCCAGCGTCCACCACGATGTGGAATCCGCGGAGCGGATGCGCAAAGTCTCCGGCGTCCACGCCTTTTTGTATCATTTCCCGCAGCCCGGCGCAGTAGCGGGGCATAAAGCTGACTTTTTCCACACAGCCCTCGGCGGGTCCGGGTATATTCCCGTCCTGCGCGCACTGCAGAACAGCCTCGATATCCGATCCGCTGAGGCCCCCGCCGGGCGTGAAGAATTTAAGACCATTCCGATTCCATGGGTGATGACTTGCCGTGAGCTGAATGGATCCGTCGCAGCCGAGGCCGCCAACAGCCTGAAACATGGCCGGCGTTGAGGAAAGGCCGCAGTCCAGTACGCGGACCCCGGACTTTGTCAGAGCGCTTTCCACATCTTCCCGCAGGCGTCCTGCGGAAAGGCGGGGATCATGACCGAGCGCAATTATAAGGGTATCCGCCGGCCTGCCCGCCCGTTCCGAAAGCCAGAACGCGAAGCCGCCCGCAATGCGTCGGACGGCCTTGTCCGTCAGAAGGACCTTTTCCCCCGGCACGCCTTCACTTGCCACGCCGCGGATATCCGTTCCGCTTTTGAATTTTTCCCAGTATTTTGTAAGCACGTCCGTTTCTCCTTCCATTCCAAATCATGTCGGCCGGGCGGAACCCGGCCGGAAAAATGAGGGATCTATGTCAAATCTTATTATGGCCCGCAGCCTTTTCAAAATCTATTCCATGGGGGAAAACCGGATTCCCGCCCTCAACGGGGTGTCATTCGACGTCGCGGAAGGGGAATTTGTCACCGTCACAGGCCGATCCGGATCCGGAAAATCAACCCTGATGAATATTCTCGGGTGTCTGGACACGCCGACTTCCGGAGATTACCTGCTGAAGGGCGAAAATGTCGCCGTCCTCAGCGAAAAGCGTCTGACGCGGATCCGAAACCGGGAGATCGGCTTTATTTTCCAGAGCTTCAACCTGATAGGCGGAATGAACGCCCTCGAAAACGTGGAGCTGCCCTTATTATACCGGGGCGTGGATCGTTCCGAACGCCGGCGCCTTTCGCTCGAGGCGCTCAGGCAGGTGGGCCTTTCCGACCGGGCACTGCACCTCCCCGCTCAGATGAGCGGCGGGCAGCAGCAGCGGGTGGCGATTGCCCGTGCCATCGCCGCGCGCCCTCCCATCCTGCTCGCCGACGAGCCGACGGGAAACCTCGACTCTTCTTCCGGAAAAGAGGTGATGGAGATTCTCCGCTCCCTGAACCGGGAAGGCCGCACGATTATCCTGATTACCCACGATGAAAAAATCGCCGGCAGCGCGGACCGTGTCATGAGGCTGTGCGACGGAAAAGTGGAATATGACCGCCGGATCCGCCCCCCTGTCAAAGGATACGGAAAAGGACGCTCAATTTTGTCGGGATCGCCGATTGGGATTGCTTGACAACATCCGCCCACATGTTATAATTTAACTGGCGGAATTTTCCGCCGGTTCAACTGTTAACCGGCTTTGCCGAAGGAGGGGTTCCGAATGCCAAAATCTCCGGTTGCGCTGCACGATGTCGATGTTCCGGGGTTTCTGAAGGTTCTGGACGAGTGCAAGGGAAAAGTGTACCTTGTGACACGGGAAGGCGACCATCTGAATCTGAAAAGTAAGCTGTCGCAGCTGGTCGGCCTGACCAAACTGATCGAGGGCGGCAAGATTGCCGAAGCCTACATCATATGCGAAAAACCGGAAGACGAATCCAAGCTGTTCCGGTTCAATCTGTTCGGGGACAAGGGCACAGCTCCGAAATAGCAGACAGAAAAAGAAAAAATCCGGCGGATGTCTGAAGCGGCTTTTGATGCCGCTTCAGACATTTTTTTGCGGTTTTCCCCGGTCCTCATTCTTTATTTTCCCACAAAAAACGCGTCCCAGTCGGAATCGCTGCCCGAATCCCGGGGTTGTCCGGAACCGTTTTCCCCGGTCTTCATCAGCCGGTGAAGCTCTTCGGAATCCCTGCCGCGGCGGCCGTCGCTGTACGAGCTGATATCGGTAAACCCGGCAGTCTCGTCTCCCTTTCCTTCCCCGCCGGACGGGCCCTTCGGGGCGTTCTGCCCACGCCTGCCCCGGAAAAACTGAAGATAGACAAAAGCCCCGATCCCTCCCAGCCCGGCAATCAGAAGAAGGATCCCGACGAAGAGCAGAGTCGACGGTCCGCCATTCTGGACGGCCGGGACGGACGACGCCGGCAGGGAGACTGTCCCGCCCGCCTGCATAAGGCTGCTTTCCTGTTCCGAAGAAGGGGAAAGGACGGTGCTCCAGTCCTGCGAGGAAAGCGCGTCCGGATCGCTCGCCGCTTGTTCTGCTTCCGAAGCGGCCTGCTCGATCTCGCTCTCATGGGTGTCGATAGGAGGATTTCCGGCCGAAGACAGGGTAAGCCGGGAAACCGCGGAGGATGCCGGCGCAATTTTCTCCCACTGTGCCGTCAGCACCGTATCCTTTCGGATGACCTCATCCCCGCTATTGGATATCCATCCTAAAAAGCGGTAACCCTTTCGTGTGGGCCGGACCATTTCCGAAATGCTTGTCCCGATGGGGACGTGGTCTGGATTTTTCGGAACGCCGGTTCCGCCGTTCAGGTCAAACGTCACAGTCGCCGTCTTATTCTGAGCTTCCCCGCTTTCCGAGGACGATCCCCCGCCTATCCCGGAAACCCCCGACGGATCTCCGTCCCCCGGCGGATCCGTCTCCTTCCCCGAATCGGCCGAAACGCCGGATGCGGAAGAAACCGAAAGGCTGTTTCCCGAAGAAGACACCGGTTCCGCAGAGGCCGGCTCGGGAAAAAGGCAGAAGAAAAGGAAGGCCGCAAGCAGAAGGACGGATATGTAATTTTCATTTCTCCGATTCACCATTTCCGCAAACCTCTCTAAAAATCCGAATGCATTCGAAGGCATTCTTATCATATCATAAACCTGACAAATAATACAACTGGATATTCCAAAAAGCAGAACGCGGTCTGCGACATGTATTTTCCATTTGAAAAACAGATACGCGGGTGCTATAATTGTGCAAAAAGTGAAAGGGACGAAGCAATGCCGGTTGTCATCAGCGCGGACAGCGCGTGTGACCTGTTTCCCTCCCTCTATCGGGAGCGCGGGATCGAACTGGTTCCCCTTTATATCTCCCTGGGCGGGGAAACCCGCCGGGACATGTTTGAAATCAGCCCGGACGAACTGTTTTCCGCGGATGGGAAAAGTCCTCTTCCAAAAACTTCCGCCCCGCCCCCGATTGATTTTTTCGAACTGTTCCGCAAAAGCACGCAGGGCGGTGCGAGCGTCGTGCACTTTGCCATGAACTCGAGGTTTTCTTCTTCCTATCAGAACGCGTGCATTGCCGCGAAAGAATTTCAGAATGTTTTTGTAGTGGATACCCATACGCTCAGCAGCGCGGAGGGCCTTCTTGCTCTCCGTGCCGCCGATCGGCGCGACGCCGGCATGCCGGCGGAAAAAATATATCTGGCCGCAGAGGAAGACAGCAGGCGGGTTCGCGCGTATGTCCTGCTCGACTCGCTGGACTATGCCTATCGGGGCGGCCGCGCCTCCATGCTCCAGATGTTCGGAGCCAACCTTCTCCGGCTCAGGCCCTGCCTCCTTCTTGACACGGAGGGAAGGCTTTCCGTCGTGAAGAAATTCCGCGGAAATTTTGCGCAGGTCTGCCGGGAATACGCGAGGTTTGTCCTGGCCCGGCCTGACGCGGACTCCGGCCGCGCGTTTGTCACGACTACGGGGATGGACAGCCGGCTGTTTCATGAGATCGTCGGCATGGTGGAAAAAAGCGGAAAATTCCGCAAAGTTCTGACTTCCCGGGCCGGATGCGCCATGTCAACCCACGCCGGCCCGGGCGCACTGGTGATTTTTTATCTTTCGAAGTGAGCGGAGAGAGAGCGGTTTTCAAAGGCCGAAAAAATATTCAGTCTCCCTTGTGAAGGTGGAATATGAAGGGGAAAAAAAGATCCTGGGTTTGGAAAAACCTGTTTTCCATCGTTACCATTGCCCTTTCGATAGGCATTCTGAGCTATTTTCTCGTAAAAGACAACGGTCTCAAAATTCTGTGGAAAGCCGTGCTGGATCTCCGGCCCGGCTGGCTTTTTTGCGTCGTGCTGGGCGTTGTTTCCGGGTGGGTTCTCGAGGGGTCTGTGCTCCACCTTTTCTGCCGGCACCTTTACCACCACTGGACGTTCGGCCGTTCCTTCTATATCGGCATGGTCGGACTGCTGTACAGCAACCTGACCCCTTTTTCCATGGGAGAGCCGATGGAAATCTACGACATGACGCGAATCGGCATGGACGTCGGCGCCGCTACTTCCATCGTAGCGGTGAAGTCCCTCGTGCACCACGGTGTGACCTTCTTTTATTCCCTCGTGCTCGTCCTCCTGAAACTGCACTATTTTCAGACCACCATCTCCAGTTTTTCCTTCATCACAATTTTCGGCCTCATCACCAACAGCATCTTCATCATCACGGTTCTGCTGTTTATCATCAACCAGACCCTGACGGAGAAAATTCTGCTTGTCATCGTGCGGATCATGAACAAAATGAAGATGCAGAAGCTGTCCTCAAAATTTTACCGGAAGGTTCACGATCAGCTCCTCATTTTTCACGACAGCTCCAATCTCATGGGCACTTCCCTCCCCCTGTACCTTTACGCGGTCGTTCTGACTCTCGCCCAGGTCACCATCTCGGGAATGGTTTCCTATTTTGTCTACCGCAGCTTTAACCTGAAAGGACAGTCTGTTCTCACCATGATAGCCGGCGACGCGTTTACGACCATGGCCGCGTCGTTTGTTCCGTTCCCCGGTTCCTCCGGCGGAATGGAAGGCGGTTTCGTCCTGTTCTTCCACAGCTTTTTCGGGGATCGGATCATGCCTGCCGTTACGCTCTGGCGGACGGCGACCTATTATCTTGAAATCCCCATCGGCGCGCTGATCGCCTCTATTGGCAACAGAAAATACACGGCCCAGAATACCGATTTGTCGTCAACTGCCGCCCACTAAACTCAAAGTGCGGCATGCAAGAGAAGGAAAATCGGGGCAACAGACAATGTCCATCGCCCCGCATTCTGCGCAGAGACAGAGGGACAGCTCGGAGGGCATAGAAAGATGAACATACCCGGGACGCGGGGCTTCCCCTGACCAAGAGCTGAACGCTGCAATCAACAAGAAGCGAAAAGGCCTTAAAAAGCAAAGGAACCGCTTCTTAAGGTGACTTTGCCCTAAATATACTGTATACTAATGGATAAGAAAAGAAGTGAAAATATCGAGTGAGGAAGGATATTTTCACAGTTTGTGCCTCTTTGGTGGTATCTCAGCGCTTTTTTTAGATAACGTCAGACACTGCGAACCAGCAGCAAGCGTGATTTAGAAGGTGAAAACGATAGAACGTAAGCGTCAATCCTACCGGCGTATCGAAAAAGCCTACCAAAAATGAGATA
>DAITAP010000079.1:0-1803 GCA_036824225.1 Caproicibacter sp.
CTTCCTCCCAGCAGCCCTTGTCCTGCCTAAGGCCTACTGCATCGAAATTAATTCTGTCGCACAGCAGCCCGAGCTTCAGCTGAAGAACACTGGGGTTCAGTCTCGCGTTATGAGCCCAGACGCCATGGTCGTAAAGCGGTTTTGTCACGGAAACGCTGGCATCCTCGCAGTGAAAGTGAAGTCCCATGATCACACCGCGCTGGGTATACCCTGTCAGAAAATCCGGGTAGCGGGACATCAGATTCTCGACGCCTTCTTTCAGATATTTCTGGTTCCGCAGGACATTTTCTTTCGTGGAAGGCCGGTTTGTAATCTCCAGCACCTTGGATGCCACGCGGCATCCTAACTCCGCGCCCCCGCAGGTGGAACCGTGCAGACGGCCGATTTTAAACAGCCAGGCAGCCGCCTTCCGGTTCATCACGGTCGCGGAGATCGGGTATATGCCACCGCCGAATCCCTTCGCTGTGACGAGCATGTCCGGAACGAATCCCTCGTGTTCAAACCCCCACATTTTTCCCGTGCGCATCAGGCCTGTCTGGACTTCATCCGCCACATACAGCGCACCGTATTTCTCACAGAGTCGTTTGACCGCTTTCAGATATCCGGCCTTCGGCAGCGGGAACCCGTACGTCGCGAGCAGGGTCTCCACAAGGACGCAGGCCGTATCCTCCTTTTTCAGTTCCGTTTCCATCGCGCCGATATCGTTTAAGGGCACCTGCACAAACATACCGGGTTCTCCTTCGCAGTGAAACGGCACCTTGAACATGTCGTCCCCGGCGGAAACGGCCAGCCCCGTATGACCGTGGTAACAGCCCTTGATGGAAATCACCTTTTTGCGGCCCGTCGCATAGCGCGCGCTTTTAATCGCCACGTCCACCGCCTCGCCGCCGCTGGTGGAAAACACCGAATAGTTCAAATCACCGGGACAGAGTCCCGCGAGCTGAGCCGCGAGCTCCGCCCGCGCGATGGAGGGAAAATGGTGGTTTCCCACATCAAATTCCTCCGTCGCGTGGATCAGCGCTTCGATCACCTCCGGATTCCGGTGACCCAGGTTGTAGGTCCCCCCGTTGAGATGAACGTCCATGAATTCCGCTCCGTCCATATCGCGGAAGCGGTATCCGCTCCGCCACCCCATCACGAGATCGATCCCTTTCTGGTGCCAATCCTCAACCTTGCTCGGATTCCAGTATTCGCGGCTTTCGCGCAGAATCTTTTTCTTATATTCCGTCATGTGCGTCCTCCCTTTCCGCAATTTGGAACCTCCGCGGGCTATTCGTCTTCCGCAATCTCTTCCTGTACCTGATTTTTCGGCTCCCGGCCAAACAGGGTCTTCGAGTTGGAAAAGACCATCGCCAGCGTAATCAGCACGATCACGATAGCGGAGATGGCCGTGATGGTTGGATCCAGCTGCTGATTCAGTCCATCCCAGATCCGCTTGGGAAGTGTGGTCACGTTGACGCCGCAGATAAACTGGGAAACGACGATCTCGTCGAACGAGGTAGCAAACGCGAACATCGCTCCGGAAAACAGAGCCGGATGAATGATGGGGACGGTGACGCGCAGAAACGTGGTCAGGCTGTCCGCCCCGAGACTGCGCGAGGCAAGTTCAAAGTCCGGACTATACCCCTCCAGGCGCGCGAGCACCGTCCGGATCACAAAGGGAACCGCCATCAGCACATGCGCGATCAAAAGGCCGGTAAAACTTCCGGAAAGGCTCAAGCCGGCTTCAAAGCGGTAGACCGCGATTCCGATGATGATGCCCGGAACCAGCATTGGCATCATGAACGTCTCGATCACGGCGCT
>DAITAP010000079.1:1813-4786 GCA_036824225.1 Caproicibacter sp.
TGCCCTTGAATTCCGATTTGGAAATTCCCTCCGCCGTCAGCACACCCAGGAAAAGCGAGAGGACGGTGGTGGCAACGGCGAGTTCCATGCTGGTTTTCAGCGCGTCCACCCACTGCTGGTCGCTGAAAAAGGACTGGTACCACTGCAGGGAAAAACCCGGGGGAGGAAATTCCAGATACCTGGACGAACTAAAAGACATCGGGATGATAATCAGAACCGGCAGGACCAGGAAAAGAAGTACCAGCACAGTAAAAACCCACAGCATGTCATAGCCCCCTTACCAGAGTTTTTTTACTTTCATGAATTTTTTGGAAACGAAAAGAATGATGTAGGTCAGGATCAGCAGGACAACGGAAATCGCGGAAGCGAACGGCCAGTTCATCAGCCGGTTGACCTGCACCTGGATCGCCTGGGAGATCATCATGTTTTTCGTACCGCCCAGCAGCGACGGCGTGATATAATAGCCGATGCTGCTGACAAAGACCAGAATGGTGCCGCATGAAACTCCGGGCATGCTCAAGGGAACGAAAATCCGGAAAAAGGTGTATATTTTCCCTGCCCCCAGCGTGCGTGAAACCAGCATCAGGTTGCGGTCAATGCCTTTCATGACCGGGTACAGCGACAAAATCATATACGGGAGAAGAATATGCGTCATTCCGATCGTGATCCCGATTTCGTTGTGCAAAAGCTCCAGCGGCCGCTGGATTAGTCCAAGCCCTCTCAGAATATTGTTGACTACCCCGTTTGTCTGCAGCAGGATCATCCAGGCGTAGGTCCGTACCAGCAGGCTGGTCCAGAACGGAATCATCACCGCGATCATGATAAGGCAGCTTACCCGTTTGGAACTGACCGTCATCGCGTAGGCCACCGGGTACCCGAGAAGCAGGCAGGCCACCGTGACGATCAGGCTGATCCGGAATGTAGTGGCGATCACTTTCAGATAGACGTCGCTGCTGAAAAATTTTACGAAGGATTCCACCGAAACCGCGCCTGAGGCGTTTGTAAAACTGATCATCAAAATCTGCGCCAGCGGCACCAGCAGAAAGACCAGAAAGAACAGGGCCGGCGGGAGAATCAGCATCCACGGTCTGAAAAAGTTTCTCATCCCGGCGGTTTTTGATGTTCGTTCCGTGCTTTCTTCCGCCCTTCTTAAGGCAATATCAATATCCTGCAGCATAATATCCCTCCTGACTTGCCGGCATATTCCTTTGAAATTGGCCGATCCGGCGCGGCCCGACGCTGCGGAGTATAAAAGTCAACTGAGTTTCCATTCCTGAAAACGCTGATAAACGGCATCGTAATTGTCGACCCACCATTTTACGTCGTAGAAAACCTGGTTCTTCTGTTTCTCCGTGGAAGAAGCCAGTTTGTCAACCTGCTCCTTCGTCATCAGCTTGTAAGCGTCGTTGTTGCAGGGCGCGTTGCCCGGGTATTCGATGGCGTAATTCGCCACGATCTGCGCGGAAGTCGCGTAGGAGATGAAATCATTAGCCATTTCCACATTTTTGGATCCTTTGCCGATCACCCAGGAATCGGATGTGATGATTGCCTGATTCCAGTCGTAATCGACCGGCTGGCCCTCATCCTTTGCCTTGATGATGCGGCCGGCCCAGACTTCGCCGAGCGGATCGTCGCCGCTTGACACAAGCTGCACCGACTGAGACCCGGAATCCCAGAAGGTCTGAATGTCCTTCCTGTGTTTGTCGAGGTATTGAAACGCGCGATCCACGTCGAGCGGATACAGCTGATCCATCGCGACGCCGTCGGCCATCAGAACGGCTTCCAGCATGGACATCGGGTTGGAATAGAGCGTGCGGTTTCCCGGGAATTTCGCGGTATCGAAGAATTCGGTCCAGTTCTTCGGGCGGTTGCTGTCATTATACTTCTGAGTATTCCACGAGATACAGATCGCGGAGCATTCGGAGGGCACGGAATATTCCGTGATAAAATTGGGAATCAACCCATCCTTCTTGATCACGCTGAAGTCGAGCTTTTCAAACAGCCCCTGCTTCTCGCCGCGGAAAGCAAAATCCGTGTCGACATCCCACACGTCCACCTCCATTTTGTTTGCCTGAACGGCGGCTTTCACCTTTGCCGGGGTGGGATCGGTATCCTCCTTGATGGTGCAGCCGTATTTTTCCGCGAACGTATCAAAGATGATCTTTTTCTGTGCCGCCTGGATCGCGCCGCCCCAGCTGCAGACAGTCAGTGTTTTGCCGCTCCATTTCTTTCCCTTTGCCGCGCTTCCGGCGGAAACCGCGGTACCGGACGCTGGAAGCGCGGCGGAGGCGGCACCGGGACTGCCGCCGCAGCCAGACGCGGAAAGAACCAGCAACGCCGCCAAAAATCCCGCGGCAGTCCGAAAGAAATATCCTCGATAGATTTTCTGCTTCATGGAAAGATCCTCCAATCATAAATTCCGTTTTTATTCCGTTCCGCTGTCTATGGCATGACCGCTACGATATCTTCTTCCGAAACGCCGAGCAGGACTTCGTCCCCGGGATTTAAGGAGAGAGAACGGTTGGTGAAGACCTTTGCTTTCAGATGATGTCCATTCCGCAGCCTGACTTTCAGTTTCAGAGAGTCGCCGATATACACACACTGTTCAATCACACCCGGAAATTTCAGTCCGCCGTAGGATTCGTTTACAAGTTTGATTTTTTCCGGCCGAATCACGACGTTGACGATGTCATTTTCCGAATACGAAATGGAGTTTTCCGGCGCAGGTACGGTAAGACCGTGGAGATTGATGAGGGCCCTCCCGTCCCTGTTTATGGAGGTCACCGGACATGGGATGACGTTTGCTTCCCCGATGAATTTGGCACAGAAGACGGAAGCGGGTCTTTCGTAGATTTCCGTCGGAGTGGCAATCTGCTCGATCTGCCCGTTCCTCATGATGCAGATTTCCGTGGCCATGGTCAGGGCTTCCTCCTGATCGTGAGTGACGAAAACGATGGTTATGCCCAGATCCTG
>DAITAP010000079.1:4796-9305 GCA_036824225.1 Caproicibacter sp.
CGGAAACCGTCGTGATTCCAAGTTCCCGGTGGATCTCCTTGATCTCAAGCTGCATCTGCTTTCTTAACTGCTTGTCGAGCGCGGCCATCGGTTCATCCAGCAGCAGAATAATCGGGTCGAAAACCAGCGCTCTCGCGAGAGCGACACGCTGCTGCTGCCCTCCGCTCAGTTCCCGGGGATACCGCGAAGCGTATTCCGAAAGCCGCACTCTCCTTAGAATCGCGTCGATTCTTTTCTTCCGCTCGGCCCTCGGAATCTTTCGGATGGAAAGCGGGTATTCCACGTTTTTATAGACATTCATGTGGGGAAACAGAGCGTAATTCTGAAACAGCATGCCGATGTTGCGCTTATGGATCGGCGTTTGAGAAACATCCACGCCATTTATCAGAATCTGCCCTTTCGTAGGGCTCTCAAAGCCGGCGATCATCTTCAGCAGGGTCGTTTTTCCCGCTCCGCTCGGCCCGAGAATGGTCAGAAACTCACCGTCCTTGATCTGAATATTCACGTCCTTGATGACGGGAACCTGCTTGTAATTTTTGTCAATGTTCTTAAGACGAATGGTTGCACCCATGGCCGCTTCCTCCATTCTTTCTTTGTTAGACCGATTTAAAATGTCAGGCCGATAAAAAAAGCGAAAGCGCCCGGAAATCCTTGGATTTCTCAAAGCGCCTTTGCTTTTGATTTAAGATTTTCTGTTTCGGTTCAGATTTCTTCCGAGACTTCTTTCAGAATCTCGTAGGCTTTTCCGCAGTCCTCTTCGGTCGCGATCAGCGGCGGAATCAGCCGGATTACGTGGTCGCCGATCAGCGTGACCAGCAGTCTGCGGTCAAAGCAGCCGTGTTTTACCTTCTGTCCGACCGGCTGGTCGTAGACCACGCCGATCATCAGTCCCCGGCCCCGGACCTCCTTCACATGCGGAAGAGTGCGCAGCTTTTCCATCAGATGAGTCCCCACTTTTCTCGCGTTGCCCGCCAGATCGCGGTCCAGAAGTTCCCCGATCTGCGCGAGGGAAGCCGCACAGCAGACGGGATTTCCGCCATAGGTGGTCCCGTGGGAACCCATCGAGAAAGCCTTGGCGATTTCGGAGCTGGTGACGACCGCGGAAATCGGCATCCCGCCGCCCATCGCCTTCGCCATGGTCAGCATATCCGGTTTGATTCCGTAATGCATGAACGCCATGATGTCACCCGTTCTGCACCAGCCGGTCTGAACCTCATCCAGCATCAGAAGAATGTGCCTTTCCTCGCATAGCTCCCGGAGGCCCTCCATAAAACTCTGAGTCGCCGGAATGACGCCGCCCTCCCCCTGGATCGGCTCAATCATGATCCCGATGGTATTTTCCGTAACCTTGGACCGGAAGGAATCCAGATTATTGTATTCCGCATAGGAGAATCCCGGAAGAATCGGCTTGAATCCAATCTGACAGGCGTTGTCCGGCTGGCCGGTCGCGGACAGGGCACCATAGGTCCTGCCGTGAAACCCGTCTTTTGCCGTCACGATCCGGTATTTTTCGGGACCATATTTCTCGACGCCGTATTTGCGGGCCATTTTGATCATGGCCTCATTTGCCTCCGTGCCGGAGTTCTGGTAATAAATTTTCTCAAACCCGAGTGTCGTGCATATTTTTTTAGAAAGCAGAGCCTGGGGAAGCGTGTAGGGATAATTGAAAGTATGTATCACATCACCCGCCTGATCGCGGATAGCCGCTACCACTTTGGGATTGCAGTTCCCCGCGCTGTTCACGGCGATGCCTCCGTAAAAATCGAGATACGCGTTTCCTTCGCTGTCGTAGAGATACATGCCTTCCGCGCGCTCGCAGACAAAATCATACCGTTCGTACGTCTCGATCATATATTTTTTTACCAGAGCCTTTACATCCTCAGCAGCCACACCGCAGTCTTTTAATCTCATAAGGAGATTCCCCCCGTTTATTTTCCACGTAACTCGAAGAAATGAATTATATTTCTAATATAATTCATAAATAAAGAAGGCGGCAGTCCGGATTTTCTTTCCGAACGCCGTTGTTCGAAGGATTACATGGAATTGTTTTTTAAAATCTGTCTTGTTGTATTATATGCCTTGTGCAATATATTGTCAATCCTTCTGCCCAAAAAATTTGAAATATTTTTATTGACTCTTTCGGAAACTCTGCCAGGTAAAGACAACCAGGAAGCGCAGCACCTTTTCCCCCGGATTTTTGTACTGATGGGCGCAGTCGGTCTGAAAGCGGATGGCGTCGTCCTGCCTAAGGGAAAAAGTCTCGCTCCCAAGGTCCAGAAGAAGCTGTCCTTCCTCCACGACAAGATATTCCGTGGTCTTCTCCCCGTGGGAGGTGCAGCGGTAGGTACAGCCCGGCTGTACGAAAATGTTGTAAATCTCAAAGCTCCGATCGGATTCATAGGGAAAGTAGGCAAAGCACTGAAACCGTTTTTTCTCCTCTTTCGCGGGAGAAATATCGGATTTCCGTATCAGGTAGCTCTCGTCCTTCGGAGAAGAGATCAGATCCATGAAATTGACCCGCAGGCCGCTGGTGATTTTTCCGAGAGTTCCAAGCGTCGGATTTGCTTCTCCGCGCTCGATCTGACCGAGCATGCTCTTGCTGATCCCGGTTTCGGTGGAGACCGTGTCCAGGCTCATCTGTCTGCTCTTCCGAATCCGGCGCAGATTGATGGATACATTTTTATTCAGATAATCCATAAAAATCCTCCGTCCGTATCGCAAAGAAGATGATACGTTTTCATAAAAATGCATTATATTGCACGATTCGTTTTTTATTCTATCAGATCCCCGTGGACTTGTCAATCTCGGAAGAGTTTTTTCCTAAATTCTGGTCTTTTTAAAATATGAAATTATGAGATATAATTTATTCATTACATCCTTTGGGATTCCCGGTTCCCCCTTATCATTCTGTTTTATCCGGGCGCCTGTCAATCTTAGAAATCGTATCGTGGTCCGCTCCTTCCGCGAAAGGCGCTCTGTGCCGGTAAGGGCTCTCACTCTCTCTCTGTTTTAAAACGTCCGGCATTTTTAGGGTTAAAACTTACAGCAAAAAAAAGTGTGGCTCCAGAGGAAGAAATCCTTAGAAAAGGATTTCACCCGTCGAGCCACATCCGCCGTTTCAAAACTTATCGGAAAAATGAGCGCGGTAAAAAAATACCGCCCGCTTGAAACTTAAGTGCCGTCAGTCGCGTTTTGAATGCCTTCTTTCAGTGATTTTACAAAGGACGCGACTTTCGGTACGGAGTTCCGGCCGTTCTGCTCCACTATTTTCACAATGGCACTTCCGACGATTACCCCATCGCAGTAGGATGCCATTCGCCCGGCCTGCTCCGGGTTGGATATTCCAAACCCCACGGCACACGGTATTTTCGCGTATTTCCGGATGGTTCCGAAAAATTTGCCGAAATCTGTAGTAAACCGGCTCCGCATTCCGGTGACGCCCGTTGAGGAAACGCAGTATAAAAAGCCTTTCGCGGAAGAAGCAATCATCCGGATGCGATCGTGCGAGGTCGGCGCAACCATGCGGATCGGAATGACCCCATGCCGATCCGCCGCCCCCTGAATTTCGTCCCGCTCCTCATAGGGCATATCTGGAACGATGACTCCGTCCACACCAGTTTCCTCGCAGAGCGAGCAGAAACGTTCCGTCCCGAAACGGAAAATGCTGTTTAAATACATCATCAGGAGAAGGGGTTCCTCGGTTTTTTCCCTGAGGCGCCGGATCATTTTGAAGATCCCGGACAGGGTCGTACCGGAATCCAGCGCGCGCCTGCTGGCTTTCTGGATAACCGGCCCTTCCGCGATGGGATCGGAGAACGGCACGCCGATTTCCACTAAATCCGCACCAGCGTCCAGCATGGCGGGAACCAGTTTTTCCGTCGTCGCGAGATCGGGATCTCCGGCGGTCACAAACGGAATGAGAGCTTTTTCCCCTCGTTTTTTTAAATCGGCAAATTTAAGGTCAATCCGGTTCATTGAGTTTCACCCCCCTGTATTTTGCAATGGAAGCGACGTCCTTGTCGCCGCGTCCGGAAATATTGATTACGAGGATCTGATCCGGGCTCATTTCCGGAGCGATCCGCATGGCGGCGGCAACGGCGTGCGCGGATTCAATGGCAGGGATAATGCCTTCCATCCGGGAAAGGTACTCAAACGCGCGCACGGCCTCCTCATCCGTGATCGGGACATACTGGGCGCGCCCGGTCCTGGCGAGCTCGGCGTGCTCCGGTCCGACGCCGGGATAATCAAGACCCGCCGATATCGAATAGACCGGCATAATCTGCCCCTCGTCGTTCTGGAGAAACAGGGATTTCATTCCATGAAAAATTCCGGTGGATCCCTTTGTGATGGTCGCGGCATGGAGCGCCGTATCGACACCCTTCCCCGCGGCCTCCGCTCCGACAAGGCGCACGCTCTTTTCCGGGATAAAGTCATAAAACGCGCCCATCGCGTTGGATCCGCCGCCCACACAGGCGACAATGCAGTCAGGAAGTTTTCCCTCGCGTTCCT
>DAITAP010000080.1:0-7587 GCA_036824225.1 Caproicibacter sp.
TACCTCTCTAAATGGTCCCCCTGCAAGCGTTTTGCTTAGAGCGAAAATAATACGGAGAAATGCCTCCCGACTTGAAAAAACATGAGTCGAGTGATATAATGAATCAAATTTTACATAAAATTCATGAAAGAGGGTATTTCGATGCAGGAAATCCGGGT
Source organism: Caproicibacter sp. (assembly GCA_036824225.1). GTDB lineage: Bacteria > Bacillota > Clostridia > Oscillospirales > Acutalibacteraceae > Thermocaproicibacter. The sequence continues at coordinate 159 of DAITAP010000080.1, forward strand.
GCAACTTACCAAACATCCAAAACAGAAGCCAAAAAATGAAAGCAAACTTGGTTTTGGATCCATTTTTTCGGATCACATGTTTGTCATGAACTATGACAGAGGGAAGGGCTGGCATGATCCGAGGATTGTACCGTTTGGCAATTTCGAAATGTCTCCCGCTGCCATGTGCCTTCATTACGGCCAGTCCGTTTTTGAGGGAATGAAAGCCTACCGCGCCGTGGACGGCCGGATTCTTCTGTTTCGGCCGGACCGGAATATGGCGCGCCTGAACTCTTCCTGCGACCGCCTTTGTATTCCGCTGATCGACGAGAAATTCCTGGAAAAAGCCATTGAAAAACTCGTCTCGATCGACAGAGACTGGATTCCGCACGCGGACGGAACGTCGCTTTATCTGCGTCCCTTTATCATCGGCGTCGATCCGCAGATTGGAGTGCATCCGGCCAATCATTTAATTCTTTTTGTCATTTGCTCTCCTTCCGGCGCTTATTATCCGGAAGGGCTTAACCCGGTTAAAATTTATGTGGAAACCAAATATGTCCGGGCTGTCCGCGGCGGAATGGGATTTGCAAAAACCGCCGGAAACTACGCCGCATCCCTCAAGGCGCAGGATGAAGCCGAAAAGCAGGAATACACGCAGGTCCTCTGGCTGGACGGCGTGGAACGCAAATACATCGAAGAAGTCGGAACCATGAATGTCTTCTTTGAAATTGACGACGAGATTGTGACTCCGGCCCTGCAGGGATCCATTCTCCCGGGCGTTACCCGAATGTCTGTGATTGATTTGCTCAAATCCTGGCATAAAAAAGTCTCGGAGCGCCGGATTTCCATTCAGGAACTTGCGGATGCGGGAAAGCAGGGGCGTCTCAAAGAAGCGTTTGGCACCGGCACCGCGGCCGTGATTTCCCCAATCGGCCAGCTGAAATGGGGAGACGACATTATGGTCATCAACGACGGGAAAATCGGACCTGTGTCCCAGAAGCTTTATGATACGCTGACCGGAATTCAGTGGGGCAAAATTCCGGATCCGTTCGGCTGGACCGTCGAAGTAAAATGATTCCCGTTTCCCTTTGGCGGAGGGAATCTGGTTTCCGGTTTTTCAGCACCGTTTCCTGTCCCTGTTTTAAAAAAGGGATCCGCATCGGGCCCGGTAGCGGACGCTTCCTATCGCCGGGGACGAAAAAATTTTATCGTTCGGTATTTTTTTTGAGGCTGGGCGCGCAAAGAAGAAGCGACGGCAATTCTGCCGTCGCTTCTTCTTTGCGCGGTTCCCCGGCTGCCTTTGAGTTCTTTTCGGGTCCTCTGCTGTAAAAAAGGAGGCCGTTTCTTGAGGCGCCTTGTTTTTTCCGTTCCCCCGGAATACGTCGGGACATCATTAAAGGGATTTCTGAGCAGCTTTTGCCGCCTTTCCGTCCGGCAGACGGCAAAATTAAAACGAGTTCCCGGCGGGATATGCCGGAACGGCTTTCCCGCTGCCACACCGGAAATCCTGAAGACGGGGGACCGCATCGCCCTCACTTTTCCGGATGACCGGAAAATCCCGGAACCCGCTTTTCTTCCGCTGCCCGTCGCTTATGAGGACAGAGACCTTTTAGTCGTGAAAAAGCCCGCCTTCATGCCGATGGTCCCTTCTCCAGGCCATGACAGGGATACTCTGGCAAACGCGGTCGCCTGGCTTGAGAAAGAGCGCGGGGAGTCTTTTGCCTTCCGTCCTGTATTCCGGCTTGACCGGGATACGACGGGCCTTGTTGTCCTCGCAAAAAACGCTTATGCCGCCTCACGCCTTTCCGGGAAAGTTTCCAAACTGTATCTTGCCGTCTGCGACGGCCGCCTCGTGGGAGAAGGAAGAATTCAACTTCCCGTCGGGAGAAAACCGGGGCACACCATCCAGCGCGCCGTTATTCCGGGCGGCAAGCCCGCCGTGACGCTCTGGCGCTCCCTGCGCGCCGGGAACTCTCACAGCCTTCTTGCCCTCAAACTGCGGACCGGCAGGACGCACCAGATCCGTGTCCATCTCTCCGCCCTGGGCCATCCGCTTTCCGGGGATACGATGTACGGCGGTGAGATTTCCGGCATCGGACGCCAGGCTCTCCACTGCTGCCGAATCCTTTTGCGGCATCCGGTCACCGGCAGACGCCTGTGCCTCAAAAGCGGCCTCCCGGAAGACATGAGGTCCCTGATCGGTTCTGATTTCTTTTGACAAAAATCAAAAGAATGAATAATATTTCAAATAAGGGCTTGAATTATGAATAATTATGCGTTATAATACATGAAAGTCTGAGCTTCAAGAAAAGAGCGCGAGAGCGTTCGAAGCAGGAGGGAAATTTCAAATGAAAAATATTCAGAAAATAGCGGCCCTTGCTCTGGTTGCGGCGGCGGCAGTATCGATGGCTTCCTGTGCGCAGGAAAGTGCGGCGTCAGAAGAATCGGCGTCGGAAGAATCGGTGCAGAGTTCAGCCGTTGCTTCCGCGGAAGATTCCTCTTCTTCCGCTCAGAGCAGCGAAGAGACGAGCGTTGACAAAATAAAGTCTTCCGGAACTCTTGTAATGTCCACGAATGCGGAATTTGAGCCGTTCGAGTATAAGGATGGAAACAAGATCATCGGGATCGACGTCGATATCGCCAATGCGATTGCGGAAAAGATTGGCGGGGTAAAACTGGAAATCAACGATGTCGCGTTTGATTCTCTTACGACGGAACTGCAGACCGGAAAATGCAACTTCGCTGCGGCGGGGATGACCGTTACCCCGGACAGGCAGAAAAACGTGGATTTCTCCGATCCGTATTTTGACGCGACCCAGTCCATTCTGGTGCTGAAAGGGAGTTCCATTGCGAAACGGTCGGACCTCAACGGGAAAAAAGTCGGAGTGCAGCAAGGGACGACGGGCGATACATACTGCACCAATGAGGATGGGACCAGCGACATCAAAGTCGGCGAAGTCAAGCGCTTCAATAAGGGTGCCGACGCGATTTCGGATCTGATAAGCAAAAGGATCGACGCGGTCGTCATCGACGATTTCCCAGCGGAGAAATTTGTTTCCAAAAATCCGGATAAGCTTTTGAAGTTAAAAGATTCCCTGACGGTCGAACATTATGCCATCGCGGTCAAGAAGGGCGACAAGGCCATGCTGGACGTCATCAACTCGGTTTTAAAAGAGCTGAAATCCAGTGGAAAGCTGGATAAAATCATCCAGAACTACAAGTCCTCTCTTGAGGAAGGATAAGGAAAATTAAGCGGGATCCGGGGAAGTTCGGAAAAGTACTGAGGACGAAAATATACTGCAGGGAACGGTTTTTCCGCTTCCCTGCAGTATGCTGTTGAGTTCAAATCATGATAAGAGGGGAACAGGAGGCATGGAATGAACCCTTTTGCGGGCCTTATCGAAGTATTCCGGCAGATTTGTCATTCTGTCGGAAATGAATTCTATCAATCGCTGGTAGTAAAAAACCGGTACATGTATCTGGTGACAGGGCTGAAAAACACCGTCCTGATCACTTTTTTCGCCGTATTTCTCGGAGTGGTGCTCGGCACGGCCGTGGCGCTGGTGAAAGTGGCGCACGCGAATAACCCGGAAAAGCTGAAATTTGCAAACGGCTTCTGCAGCTTTTACCTGACGGTCATACGCGGAACTCCGGTCGTTGTCCAGCTGATGATTACCTATTACCTGATCCTGAGCCCGACGGGGATGAGCGATATCCTGATTTCAATCTTTGCCTTTGGAATTAACTCGGGAGCCTATGTGGCGGAAGTGATCCGGAGCGGCATCCAGTCGGTTGACCGCGGACAGATGGAAGCCGGCAGGTCTCTCGGCCTCACACAGAGGATGACCATGGAGAAAATCGTTTTTCCGCAGGCTCTGAAAAACGTGCTGCCCGCGGTTGGAAACGAGTTTATTGCCCTTCTGAAAGAGACTTCCGTCGCGGGGTATATCGGGATCCAGGATCTGACGAAAGGCGGGGACATCATCCGCAGCATTACCTATCTGCCTTATACGCCTCTGCTTCTGACGGCTGCCATTTACCTTGCGATTGTGGTTGGGCTTTCCGCCCTGCAGACCCGCTTTGAAAGGAGGCTGCACCGCAGTGATAACCGTTAAGAATCTGCATAAAAGCTACCATACGCGGAATGGAAACGTCGAAGCCTTGAAGGGGATTGATGAGACCATCGAAAAAGGGGAAAAGGTGGTTGTCGTCGGACCGTCCGGATCGGGGAAAAGCACGTTCCTCCGCTGTCTCAATCTTCTTGAGCAGCCGACGGAAGGAGAAGTCTGGTTTGAGGGGAAACAGATCAACAAACCGGGATGCGATGTTGACGCGCTCCGCCGGAAAATGGGAATGGTTTTTCAGCATTTCAACCTGTTTCCGCATCTTACGATTTTACGAAACATCACGCTCGCGCCGGTTACCCTGAAACTGAAAACTCAGGAAGAAGCGGACCGGCAGGCTCTGGCTCTTCTGAAAAGGATCGGCCTTTCCGAAAAGGCCGGCGCTTATCCGGGACAACTTTCCGGCGGCCAGAAACAGCGCGTCGCCATCGTGCGCGCCCTTGCCATGGAACCGGACGTGATGCTTTTCGACGAACCGACCAGCGCCCTCGATCCGGAAATGGTGGGAGAAGTGCTGTCCGTCATGAAAGAACTGGCGGATGCCGGGATGACGATGGTCGTCGTGACTCATGAAATGGCTTTTGCACGGGAGGTAGCAACCCGGGTTCTGTTTATGGCGGACGGCCGGATCGAAGAGGCGGATCCTCCGGCAGAGTTTTTCGATCACCCGAAAAGCCCGCGCCTGAAGGATTTTCTGTCAAAAGTCCTTTGATTTGCTTTTCGCACTGTGCTAAAATAAGAAATGGTTTCCTTTCTATATTTTTACCGGGAAACTCCCGGAAAAAGTCTGCCTTAATGTTAAAATCAGAGGAGAGATTTGCCATATGAAGAAAATTGCCAGCTTTCGTGTCGATCATACCAAGCTGAAGCCTGGAATTTACGTTTCCCGCATCGACGGCGACATCATCACTTACGATATCCGCATGCGTAAGCCCAATACCCCGCCGTACCTGGAGAACGGTGCGCTCCATACCATCGAGCATCTGTTTGCGACGTTTGCGAGAAATTCAGAATATGCGGACCGGGTCATCTATTTCGGCCCGATGGGCTGCCGGACAGGATTTTATTTTCTCCTTCGAAATGTAGAAAAGGCCGAAGCTGTCCGCCTTATCCGGCGTCTCTTCCAGCAGATTGCTTCTTACAGCGGCCCTATCCCGGGCGCAGCCGCAGCAGAATGCGGAAATTACCGGGAGCATGATCTTCCGGGCGCTGTCCGCGAAGCAAAAAATTTTCTTCCCGTCATTCGAGACTGGGATGAAACGAAACTGGTTTACCCGGATTAGCCGTCAGGGATCCAGGTCCTCTTCTCCCAAACTTTTTTAGAAAAAGTGTCCGACAGGTTGCAATTTTGAATCCTTTGTGATATAACTATAAAAGTTACAAAGCTGTAATAAATCTGTCGGGGGAAGGGGCGGTACCCATGTGGAGTTGGAAGGGAAAAAACTGTTTTCCGTTTTCCTTTGTAGCGTTTCCAGCACGATGCCTGCTCCGCTGCGGGTGCCGGGTGACGTATCGGATGAAAATTCAGTCCGGTCGTTTTGGAAAGCGGGCAATCCGCGGAATCGGACTGTTTATTGAGCCTTTTTCCCGAATCTTCGGAGCGTTCTATTGGAAAACGGCCATCCGGCGGTTCTGCGGACTTTGGAAGCGCCGGATTTCTGGCCCCAGAAGCCTTTCCGTGGCGAAACGGCTTTTTTACCGCACGCACGGGAAAGGCTTTTTTTATGCCCAACAGGACGCGCTTTTCTTTCTGCGGAGCCGAATGTCCGCCCCGGGGCGTTTTTTCCCGCTTCGGATTCGGGTTTCGGCGGCCGCTTTCTCTGCCTTTCTTCTCGTCTTTGCCGTCGGGTCCTTTCCGGGCCGGAATCCTGGCCTTCTTCTTGCGGGTGGAAAAGGGGAGACCGCCGCGTCTCAGAATGAAGAATCCCCTCAGGTAGCGTCGAGTCCGGTCGGCGCGGCCGAGGAAAGCAGTGGGCTTTACGTGGACGGCAGGCTGGTTGGGGCTGTTAAGAACGCGTCCGATCTCCGGCTTATGCTGGAGAAACGCCTGGAAAACGCGCGCGGGGGCGACCGCAGAGTGGAAGCCCGCTTTCCGCAGAATGTGAAAATTGTCTCCAGCTTTTTTCCGGCTTCCTCCGTCGTCAGTCTGGAAGAAATGGAAAAACGAATCAGCGGCATGTCCCGGACAAGTCCGGTTTACGAGGTGCAGGCGGGAGATACGGCGGACTCGATTGCGGAGGCGGAAGAGCTTATCCGAATAAACGGCGGGGAGGACGAAAATTTCATCCGGCCCGGCGCCTTGATTACGCTCGGTGCTGCAGACCCGGGGCTTGAGGTGGAACTTGTCAAAACGGTAGTCTATGAACAGACAATTCCGTATTCCACGGTCACCAGGAAGGACGGCAGCCGGTATTCCGATGAGACGAAAGTCGTTACCCAGGGGACGGAGGGAAAACGGAAATGCGTTGACAGGGTCTATTCCGTAAACGGAAAGGAAATCAAAAGAGAACCGGTCAGCCGGGAGATCCTGAAAAAACCGGTCAGCCGGACCATCCTGGCCGGGACGAAAAAGCGCCCCGTAAAGCGCCCCGTAAACGGGAAGGGAATTCCAAGCGGAAAACTGATGTGGCCGGTCCCTTCCTGCCATACCATCACCTCTTATTTTACCTGGCGCCGGGGAACTTTTCACTATGGGATTGACATTTCCGGAACCGGGGCCTACGGCAAGACAATCGTCGCGGCGGACGGAGGCACCGTCGTCCTGGCCGGATGGAAAAGCGGCTACGGCAAATGCGTCATTATCTCCCATGGAAACGGACTCAAAACCCTTTATGGACACTGCAGCCGGATCCTTGCCGCCGCGGGTCAGAAGGTATCGAAGGGGGAGAAAATCGCGCGGATCGGAAGCACAGGGAATTCCACGGGCCCGCACTGCCACTTTGAAGTGATCCGGAACGGCAGGAAGTCCAACCCGCTTCTCTATGTTTCCCGCTGAAAGCTTTTGTTTTTGGGAACTGCGCTGCGGAAAATGGAAGCGTGCCTTGTTCCTGTCCGCTCTCTCTGAAATGGCGCGAGGATTCCGCCCTTTTCTTTCCGGCTTTTCAAAAGAAAAGTGAATTATGGAAGGAAAAATGTCCCATAATATCATCAAAACATGAGAGAACGGGGTAAAATTAGAAAACTGTTTTTTTAAAAAAACGGATTTTTTTCAATATGCCTAAAATAAGGAAAACGAAATGGTAAAATTCCATGCTCACTTCTTGTTGACATTTACTAAACAGTGTACTATTATCATGTAAGAGTGTTCCGAAAACCGCATACGGCGG
>DAITAP010000080.1:7597-8924 GCA_036824225.1 Caproicibacter sp.
ATTTCGCGGCAGCTGCGTGTCTTTTGTCCTGCTGTTTTGGAGTCGATGCCGCGTATCCGGCACGCTTTTTTTGTGAAAATATTTACGGCTGTTGAATCGGCCGGAATTTGGATCGTTTAGGAAGAAAATCGGCTGCACTTTGGTCGGTTTTCCAATAGTTTTTAATTTTCACAACTCAATTTTCGGACGAAACTTGTTATAATAAGATTGTGATGTTTACGAAGATTGGAGAGTAACCGCATTGGATAAATTTGTAATTAAAGGCGGACGCCGCCTGATGGGTGAAGTATCGATAAGCGGTGCAAAAAACGCCGCCATCGCGATTATTCCGGCAGCTATTTTATCGGACGGGGTCTGCCGGATTGAAAATGTCCCGAATATTACAGACGTCTCCTCGATTGCAAGAATTGTCTATGATCTCGGTGCGGGAATCCGATATGTCAATAAATCGACGATTGAAATTGATCCGCGTTCGGTGAAATCCTGTGTTGCGACAGAAGATCTCGCCCGCCATATGAGGGGATCCTATTATCTTCTGGGGGCTCTGCTCGGCAGATTCCACCATGCGGTCGTCACGATGCCCGGCGGGTGCGATCTTGGGGTCAGGCCGATCGACCAGCACCTCAAGGGCTTTGCTGCCCTTGGAGCGAAGCACCGCCTGGAAAAGGGAATGGTGGACGTTTTCGCGGATCATCTAAAAGGAAGCAATATTTACCTGGATGTTGTTTCCGTCGGCGCGACGGCCAACATCATGCTGGCCGCTGTCAAGGCGGAAGGGGTAACCGTCATCGAAAACGCCGCCAAGGAACCTCATATCGTGGATCTCGCGAACTTTCTCAACTCGATGGGGGCGGATATCCGGGGGGCCGGGACCGATGTCATTAAGATCTATGGGGTCCGGCACTTGAGCGGAACGACGTATTCCATCATTCCGGATCCCATCGAGGCGGGAACCTATATGGCTGCGGCCGCCGCGACCTGCGGTGACGTGCTGGTAAAGAATGTGATTCCGAAGCACCTCGAATCCATTTCCGCGAAACTGGAGGAAATGGGGGTCAAGGTGGAGGAATTTGATGACTCCGTCCGGGTATCCCGCACGGGAAAGCTGAATAAATGCAATGTCAAAACGATGCCTCATCCTGGTTTCCCGACAGACATGCAGCCTCAGATCTGCGTTTTGCTTTCCCTCGCGGACGGCACGAGCATCATCAACGAAAACGTGTGGGACAATCGTTTCCGTTATGTGGACGAGCTGAAGCGCATGGGCGCTCAGATTTCTGTCGACGGCAAGATCGCCGTGGTGGAGGGGATTGATCACCTCGAAGGC
>DAITAP010000081.1:0-7628 GCA_036824225.1 Caproicibacter sp.
TTTACCAGTACTGGCGCAACGTGGACGACGCGGACGTCGTCAAGTGCCTCAAATTTCTGACGTTCGTCCCGATGGATCGGATCCGGGAAATTTCCGCCCTCCGGGGAAAGGAATTAAATGGCGCGAAGGAACTTCTCGCGTACGAGGTGACCCGGCAGATCCACGGCCGCGGGGAGGCGGATAAGGCGCGGGAGTCCGCGCGGACCCTGTTCGCTCTCGGCGGCGTTCCCGGGGAAATGCCCTCGGCGGAACTTTCGGAATCGGATTTCGCCGGCGGCAGAATCGGGATCCTCAGCCTCCTTGTCCGCGCGGGGATCGCCCCGTCCAGGGCGGAGGCGAAGCGCCTTGTTTCCCAGGGCGGGATTTCCGTCAACGGAAAAAAGGTTCTTTCGCCCGCCTTCCAGCTTAAAAGGGAGGATTTTTCCGGGAAAGACGGGAAATCCGTCATCCTGAGAAAAGGAAAAAAGGTATTCCGGAAAGCCGTCCTCCGGGAAAAGCCGGTCTGAAAGAGCGGAAAGCGGGAGAAGGGGGGCGTTCCGTGTCAAGAAAAAATTCCCTGTGGGCGGCGCCGCTTCTTACGGCGGCTGTTCTGCTCACGGTTTACTCGTCGTATGGGCTGTACCCGTTCGGCACGCACACGGTTTCCTGGTGCGACATGAACCAGCAGGTGATTCCCTTCCTGATGGATTTTCAGGATATCCTCCGGGGAAAAGCCGGGATGTTCCTCAATCTCCAGAACGCGGGGGGCATGGATTTCTGGGGGGTCTTCCTGTTCTTTTTGAGCAGTCCGTTTTCTTTTCTCGCGGCGTTTGTCCCCAAGGGGGGAATGTATGATTTTGTCAACCTCCTTCTGGTCCTCAAAATGGCGGCCTGCTCGTTCTGCGCGTGCTGCTTTTTTATCAGGACCTTTCCGCGCCTTAATTTCACGGAGACCCTTTCGCTCGGCGTGATGTACGCTTTCTGCGGATACGCCATGTTTTACTACCAGAATATCGTCTGGTTAGACGTGATGGCGCTGTTTCCCATCCTCCTTCTCGGCCTTCAGCAGCTTATCCGGGAAGGAAAGATCCTGCTTTACACCCTCAGCTTCGCCGCGGTCCTGACCGTGAATTTCTATCTCTGCTATATGGTCTCCATCTTTCTTGTCCTCGCGTTCGGGACGTATCTTTTCTTCTGCTGCGGGCGCGAAAAGCGCGGGGAAAAAACTCTCCTTTTCGTGCTTTCGACCCTTTCGGGCGGCCTGATGACCGGAACCGTGTGGCTTCCGTCGCTGCTACAGTACCTTTCTTCCGCCCGGACAGGGGATCTTTTCGGAAGTATCCGCTCGGGCGGCTTTTTTACGAGGATCGACACGACACTTCCCGTTTTGATGTGCACGGGCGCGGCCGCGGCGGCCGTCGGCGCGGTCTTTCTTCTCCGGATGCAGGGGGAAAGGAAAATCCGGTGGGTGCTGACGGTCCTCCTGTTTGTTCTGACGCCCGTCCTGATAGAACCGGTCAATAAGATGTGGCACACCGGGAGCTATCAGTCTTTTCCGGTCCGGTACGGCTATATTCCGGCGTTTCTGGGCCTTGTTCTGTTTGCCGCCGCGCTTTCCGGAACCGGTTCGGATCCGCGGATTTCCGGTCCCCAGGGGCCGCTGCCCCTCGGCTTCGGCGTTTTCTCCGTCTTCGCCGTCGCCTTTTCGGCGTCGGCGGTCCTGAGGGAGGATTTTGACGACGTCACGGCCTATACCAGGACGCTCTGGGGAGACAGAAAGAGTTTCCGCATCCTGGGCCTTTTTTTCCTCACCGCCGCCCTCGCCTATCTGGTCCTCCTTCTTCTCCATGAGGGAGGGATGCTGAAGAGAAGCTTTTTTTCCATTCTGCTTCTCGCGGCGGCCGTCGTGGAATCTTCCTTTTATTCCTCCGTCTATCTTGCTTCCGCCGGGAACAACGCGCAGTATTACGTCCCCATTCTGGATCTGGCGGACAGGACAGCGGATCCGGCGGCGCGCGTAAAAATGAGAGAAAAATACTTCGACGTCAACCTCATCGGGGGGATGGGATACGGGTCTCTCGGCCACTACACCTCCCTCACCGCGAAGGACTACCTTTTTTCGATGAAAAAACTCGGGTATTCCTCCTACTGGATGGAAGTCAGTTCCAGCGGCGGGACCGCCTTTTCGGACGCCGTCCTCGGAAACCGGTATACCGGCGTAAGGACTTCCGACGTAAAAAAAGGGCAGGATATCGTATATCAGAACGGCCTTTATTCGATTCTGAAAGACCCGGAAGCCCTGCCTGTGGGGTTCGCGGCGCGCCCTTCCGATATCGGGTCCCTCGGCCATCTGGAAAACTCCGGGAGGCTTTCGGCGCAGGAGACCATTTTCCAGAACCTCTTTTCCACGGGGGAACGGCTCTTTGAGTTTTACCAGCCCTCGTCCCTTCGGAACCTGACCATCTCCGGTTCCCCGGAACACAAAATCACCCTGGGAAAATCCGGGGAACCGGGATCCGTTCTTTACCGGATCCCGGTTGAGGGGACCCAGACGCTGTATTTTGACTGCTTTGACGAAATCTCCAACCGGCTCTACGAGCCGATTAATTCGAGCATTTCCATTTCCGTGGACGGAAGAATTCTGAAACTCGAATACCCCACGCAGCCCGACAACGGGCTGGTCGATCTCGGCACGTTCACGGACCGGACCGTGGAAGTGGAAATCGGCGTCCGCCGCAGCATTTCCGCGCGTTCCTTCGGCATCGCGGGACTTAAGCGGGACGTCCTTTCTTCCGCCCTCAGGACGGTCCGCGCCGCGGATCTCCGTCAGACGGGGAATTCCCTTTCCGGATCCGTCACGGCGGACGCCGGGGGAGAGTACCTTTTCCTGCCCGTCCAGAATACCGGCTGCACCGCTTACGTCAACGGGGAAAAGGTGAAAGTGAGCAGAGTCCTGGACGCTTTTCTGGCGGTGCCCTTAAAGAAAGGGAAAAACAGCGTCCGCTTTTCCTTCACGCCGCCCGGATTCCGGGCTAGTCTGCTGATTTCTGTCGCCGGCATCCTGTTCTTCCTTTTTCTTCTCCGCGGTCGGAGGACCGGGCGCCCCGGGATAGGGAAAGCCCTCGAAAAACCGGCGCTTGCCGCCTTTTTCTTCCTGTTTTTCGCGGTCCTTTTCCTGATTTACGTTTTTCCGATCCTGATATTCTTTTCCTGAGGGAACGGAAAAGAAGGGGAATCCCGTTTGACAGAAAGCGGTAAAAAGAATAAAATAAAAAAAGATATGCAAAAAGCGGTGAAAAACCGCTCCGGGGGAAACCCCGTTTTCGAGGAGGCCATGCGGTTTGGGAAAAACTTCAAAACAGGATATTATCCGGAGAATCAAGGAAGAGGACGTCCGGTTTATCCGTCTTCAGTTCACGGATATTTTCGGGGCTTTGAAAAACGTCGCCATCACGCCTTCCCAGATTGAAAAGGCGCTGGACAATCAATGCATTTTTGACGGATCCTCCATCGAGGGATTTGTCCGGATTGAAGAATCCGACATGTATCTGCACCCGGATACGGACACTTTCCTCATCTTTCCGTGGGATTCCCAGAACGGGCGCGTGGCCCGGCTGATCTGCGATATCTACAAGCCGGACGGGACGCCGTTCGAGGGGGATCCCCGGTATGTTCTGAGAAAGGCGGTCCGACACGCTTCCCGGCTCGGGTACACGTTCAACGTGGGGCCCGAGTGCGAGTTTTTCCTCTTCAACACGGACGAGTTCGGACACCCGACCACGGTGACCTACGACACGGCCGGATATTTTGATCTGGGCCCGTCCGATCTGGGGGAAGACTGCCGGCGCGACATCTGCCTGTCCCTCGAGGACATGGGCTTTGAAATCGAGGCTTCCCACCACGAGGTCGCGTACGCGCAGCATGAAATCGACTTCAAGTACAGCGAGGCCCTTTCCGCGGCGGACAATCTGATGACCTTCAAGCAGGTGGTGCAGAAGTGCGCCCAGGCAAACGGGCTCTGCGCGACCTTCATGCCAAAGCCGATTGAAGGGCGCGCCGGATCCGGCATGCACACCAACATGTCGCTTTTCCGGGGAGATCAGGACGCCTTTTACGATCCTTCGGGGAAAAAAGGCTTAAGCCGGGTATGCCTTTGCTTCATCGCCGGGATTTTAAGGCATATCAAGGGTGTCTGCGCGGTGACGAACCCGCTGGTAAATTCCTATAAGCGGCTGATCCCGGGGTTTGAGGCCCCCTGCAACATCGCGTGGACCATGGGAAACCGCAGCGCTCTCATCCGGGTCCCCTCGACGAGGGGAAACCGCACGAGGGCCGAGCTGAGAAACCCGGATCCCTCCTGCAACCCGTACCTTGCCTTCGCGCTTCTTCTGGAAGCGGGCCTCGACGGAATCGAGGAAGGCCTCACGCCGCCGCCGGCCGTTTCCGAAAATCTCTACCGGGTTCCGGACGGCGGGCCCGAGGCGGGGAAAATCGAGAATCTTCCCGGAAACCTGGACCTCGCCGTCCGGGCCATGAAGGAAGATCCGATGGTCCGGAAGACGCTCGGAGACCATATTTTCGAGAAATACGTGGAGGCCAAGGAAAGAGAGTGGCGCGAATATTCCAATACCGTGACAGAATGGGAACTGAAGCACTATCTCAAATAGGTTGTCGGGCGATCTTTCCCGCCGTACTTTCTTCTTTGGGAGTGGTCGGCATGAACAGCATTGTGGTAGCCGCCTCGAACCCGTCCCGCGCGAAAAAGATCGCCGCCGTGCTCCATTCGGGCGGTCTTTTTGTAAGCGCCGCCTATTCGGGCGGCGCGCAGGTCATCGGATTCGCGGGCAAACATTATCACGGCGGCGTCATCGTCTGTGAGCTGAAGCTTCAGGACATGACGGCTTTAAGCCTTCCGCAGACCGTGGGCCCGAAATACGATTTTCTCTTCCTCGTCGGCCCCCAGTTCGCAGGGATGGCGGAGAATCTCCCTTACGCGCGCCTGATGCTTCCCGTAAGCCGCAGAAGCCTCATTGAAAGTGTCGGCATGCTTTTAAGCCTCTCGGAAGCAACGCCGTCCGCCGTCAGGAGGAAGCTCGGGGAAGAGGGATTTGATCCCCGGGAGGAGATCCGGCAGGCCAAAATCCTGCTGCGGGAAAAGTACGGCATGACGGAACCGCAGGCGCACCGGTTTTTGCAGAAAAAAAGCATGAATATGGGGAAGAGAATGGCGGAAACCGCTTTTCTCGTCCTGCATTCCTAAAATAGAGAAGGGGCGTTTTCCGATGAAACTGAACTTCACCAAAATGCAGGGGACCGGAAACGATTATATTTACGTGGACTGCTTCCGGGAAACCGTGAAAGACCCGGAAAAACTCGCCGTGCGCTTAAGCCGGAGGCATTTCGGCGTCGGATCCGACGGTCTGATCCTCATCGGTCCGTCGGAGTCCGCCGACTGCAAAATGGAGATGTACAACGCGGACGGTTCGCGGGGAAAGATGTGCGGAAACGGCATCCGGTGCGTCGGGAAATACGTCTACGAAAGGGGGATCGCTCAAAAGCCGATCCTCAGAGTGGAAACCCTGAGCGGCGTCAAGACCCTTTCCCTTTCCGTTTCCGGGGGAAAGGTCGCGGCCGTGGAGGTCGATATGGGGGAGCCTCTGCTCGACCCTAAAAAAATCCCGGCAAAGGTCCCGAAATCGCCGGCCGTAGACATCCCGTTTTCCGCGGGGGGGGAAAAGTACCGTGTCACCCTTCTCTCGATGGGGAATCCCCACTGCGTGACTTTTGCGGAGGATCCCGGCAGAATCCCCCTCGAAAAAATCGGGCCCGGGTTTGAGCATCACCCCGCTTTTCCGGAGGGAATCAACACCGAGTTTGTCAAAGTGATAAACCGCGGGGAAATCCGCATGCGCGTCTGGGAGCGCGGCTCCGGGGAAACCCTGGCCTGCGGGACGGGAGCCTGCGCGGCCGCCGTCGCGGCCGCGCTCTGCGGAAAGACCGGCCGGGAGGTCCTGGTCCACCTGCGCGGCGGGGATCTTAAAATCCGCTGGGAAAAAGGGAGCGGCCATGTCTTTTTAAAAGGCCCGGCTGAATTTGTCTTTGACGGGACTGTCGAAATCTGATATAATAAGCGGTTGGAACGCGGCATTTTGAATTACTGAGGAAGGGAATGTGCAAATTTGCTGAAAATCAACGGGAACTTCGCGAAACTTCCGGAAAATTACCTGTTTGTGGAAATTGCCAACAGAGTCCGGAAGTTTCAGGAGGAGCACCCGGACGCGGAGATCCTGAAACTCGGCATCGGAGACGTCACGCGGCCTCTCCCGAAAGCCGTCGTGGAGGCGATGGAAAAGGCTTCCCGGGAGATGGGGCGGGCGGAAACGTTCCGCGGATACGGGCCCGAAGCGGGGTATCCGTTCCTGCGGGAGGCGATCAGCCGGAACGAGTACCGGGACCGCGGGATCGGCATTTCGCCCGAAGAGATCTTTGTAAGCGACGGCGCGAAAAGTGACACCGGAAATATCGGGGACATCCTCGATACGGACAACATCGTGGCGGTCTGCGACCCGGTCTATCCGGTGTATGTGGACACGAGCGTGATGGCGGGCCGGGCCGGGGAGTACCGGAAGGGATACGGGTTTGACCGAATCGTCTATCTGCCCTGCCGGAAGGAAAACGGGTTTCTTCCGGAAATCCCGAAACGGAAGGCGGATCTTATCTATCTCTGCTTCCCCAATAACCCGACGGGCGTCGGGATCCCGAGAAAGGAACTCGGGAAATGGGTCGACTGGGCCCGGGAGAACGGTTCGCTGATTTTGTACGACGCCGCCTATCAGGCGTTCATCACCCATCCGGACATGCCCCGCAGCATTTTTGAAATCGACGGCGCCAAAAAGTGCGCGATCGAATTCCGCAGCTTTTCCAAAACGGCGGGATTTACCGGGGTGCGCTGCGCGTACACGGTCATCCCGATGGAATTAAGGTTCGGGGGAGTCTCGCTCAACCGGCTCTGGGCGAGAAGGCAGTCCACGAAAATGAACGGCGTTTCCTATCTTGTCCAGCGGGGCGCCGAGGCGGTCTTCACCCCGGAAGGGAAAAAGGGCGTGCGGGAGAATATCGAGTACTACCGGGAAAACGCCCGGATCATAAAGAAAGGGCTCGAAAAAGCCGGATTTTCCGTGTACGGGGGCGTCGATTCGCCCTATCTGTGGCTCGAGATCCCAAAAGGAATGACTTCCTGGCAGTTTTTCGACCGTCTTTTAGACCGCGCCGGCGTCGTGGGGACGCCGGGTTCGGGATTTGGAAAATTCGGCGAGGGGTATTTCCGCCTCACCTCGTTCAACTCGCGGGAAAATACCCGGAAAGCCGTGGAACGGATCGTCGGGGCTTTCTCCTGACTGGAAAAAGAAAGCCCTGTAGAAAAAATCTTTATTCTCTCTAAAACAGAAATGGCTGGTGATTTTTTTTTTTGAAAGCTCTTCTGATGCTGGAAAACGGCATGACCTTTGAGGGAACCGGATTCGGGGAAGAAAAGGATGTCGTCTGCGAGGTCGTCTTCAACACGGCCATGTGCGGTTATACGGAACTCCTTACGGATCCGTCAGACGCCGTAATTCCCGATGAGGGGGTAGGTCATGACCACACCCTGC
>DAITAP010000081.1:7638-8882 GCA_036824225.1 Caproicibacter sp.
CCGTCCTACGCCGGGCAGGGTGTGGTCATGACCTACCCCCTCATCGGGAATTACGGCGTCTGCTATGACGACACCGAGTCCGTAAGACCCTGGATTTCCGCGTTTATTGTCCACAGACTGTCGGACTTCCCAAGCAATTTTCGCTGCGACATCCGGCTGGACGATTTTTTGAAGGACAACCATATCCCGGGGATGGAAGGGATTGACACGCGCGCCCTGACGCGCGTCCTGCGCGAGAAGGGGACCATGCGCGGCATGATCGCCTACGGCGAGGATCCGGACCGGGAAGAAATGAAGCGGAAGATCCGTTCGTACCGGATCCGCACGCCCGTCCCGGAAGTCAGCTGCAGGGAGCCCGCCGTCTACGGCGACGGGCCGGTCCGTGTCAGCCTTCTTGACTACGGCGTAAAAAACAGCATTCTCCGCTCTCTGGTTTCCCGCGGGTGCACGGTGAAGCGTTTCCCGCACGGCGCGGATCTCGAGGAACTTCTGTCCTTTTCCCCGGACGGCGTGATGCTGACAAACGGTCCCGGGGATCCGAAAGACTGCATACAGGAAATCGGGGAGCTTAGGCGTCTTTATCGGAAAGGGATCCCCACTTTTGCCATCTGCCTGGGCCATCAGCTGATGGCCCTCGCGAATGGTTTTGATACTTACAGACTCAAGTACGGACACCGGGGCATTAACCATCCGGTCAAGGAGATAAAAAGCGGCAGGGTATATATTACTTCCCAGAACCACGGATACGTGGTGGACGGGAAGACGGTGGATCCTTCAGTAGCCGACGTCAGTTTCCTCAGCATGAACGACGGCAGCATTGAGGGATTAAATTATAAAAACGGGAAAACTTTCTCTGTGCAGTTTCATCCGGAGGCCTCGCCCGGGCCGCGGGACACGGGGTTTCTGTTCGACCGTTTTCTGGATCTGATGGGAGGGGACCGCATTTGAGCAAGCGGAAAGATATCCGGAAAGTCGTCATCATCGGCTCCGGTCCGATTATCATCGGCCAGGCGGCGGAGTTCGACTATGCCGGCACTCAGGCCTGCCGGGCGCTGCGCGAGGAGGGGATCGAGGTCGTCCTCATCAACTCGAACCCGGCGACCATCATGACGGACCGGCAGATCGCGGATGAGGTATATATCGAGCCCCTGACGCCCGAGACCGTCAAAAAGGTCATCCTGAAGGAAAAGCCCGACAGCATCCTCCCCACGCTCGGAGGGCAGAACGCCCTGAACCTCGCCGTC
>DAITAP010000082.1:0-1674 GCA_036824225.1 Caproicibacter sp.
AGTCGCTCTGCGTGTTCGAGTATATTTATTTCGCGCGCACCGACAGCATCATCGACGGCGTCGGCGTCTACGAGGCGCGCAAGCAGGCGGGCCGTCTGCTCGCGAGACAGAAGCCCGTCGACGCCGACATGGTGATCGGCGTGCCGGAATCCGGCATCGACGCGGCGATTGGATACAGCGAGGAATCGGGGATCCCATTCCAGAAAGGGATTGTCCGAAACGCCTATATCGGCCGCACCTTTATTCAGCCGACCCAGCTCGAGCGTGAGAAAAGCGTCCGGATCAAGTTAAACGCGCTCGCGGCGGCCGTCCGGGGCAAGCGCGTCATTCTTCTCGACGATTCCATCGTCCGCGGGACGACGAGCGCGCGTATCGTTTCCATGCTGAAGGAATCGGGCGCGAAGGAAGTCCATCTTCGCATCAGCTCGCCTCCGTTTTTGTGGCCCTGTTTTTACGGGACGGACATTCCTTCCAGAAAGGACCTGATCGCCTGCCGGCACAGCGTCGAGGAGATCGGGAAAATGAGCTTTGCCGATTCCATTGATTTTTTAAGTCTTTCCAACCTTTCCAAAATGCTGGGCAAAGGACGCGGCGGATACTGCGATGCCTGCTTTTCCGGGAAATACCCGGCGGAAATCCCCAAAAACCCCGAAGCACAGAAAAATTACGGCTGCTGCGCGCCGCTGCGGCGCGCCGACGACAGCCCGGACGTTTAAAGGAGGCGTACTTTTCCCTTGAAAGATAGTTATGAGTCCCCGCTTTCGTCCCGGTACGCGGACAGAAAAATGAAATACCTCTTTTCCCCCGACAAGAAATACCGGACCTGGAGAAGGCTCTGGATCGCGCTCGCGGAGACGGAAAAGGAACTGGGCCTTCCCATCACCGAAGAGCAGATTTCCGAGATGAAGGCCCACAGGGACGATATCAATTACGATGTGGCAAAGGCCCGTGAAAAGATCGTGCGCCACGACGTGATGGCGCACGTGTACGCCTACGGGGTCCAGTGTCCGCACGCGGAACCGATTATCCACCTGGGGGCAACGTCCTGCTATGTGGGGGACAACACCGACATCCTCCTCATGACGGAAGGCCTTCGGCTGATCCGCGGGAAATTGGTCAATACCGTCCGCGTCCTCGCGGATTTTGCCGGCCGATACCAGGATCTCCCGGCTCTCGCGTTTACCCATTTCCAACCCGCGCAGCCGACGACCGTCGGAAAGCGCGCGACCCTCTGGATCCAGGATCTTCTGACGGATCTCGACGATCTCGAGCATGTCCTGTCCGGGATGAAGCTATTGGGATCGAAGGGGACGACGGGAACCCAGGCAAGTTTCTTGGAGCTTTTTTCGGGGGACGAAGAGAAAGTCCGGAGGCTGGACCAGGGGATCGCGGAGAAAATGGGGTTCCGGGGCTGCTTTGAGGTTTCCGGGCAGACCTACCCCCGGAAGCTCGACAGCCGTGTCCTCGCGGTCCTCTGCGGCATCGCCCAGAGCGCGGCGAAGTTCTCAAACGACATCCGCCTGCTGCAGCACCTGAAGGAAATCGAGGAGCCGTTCGAGAAAAATCAGATCGGTTCCTCCGCGATGGCGTATAAGCGGAACCCGATGCGCTGCGAGCGGATTGCCGCGCTTTCCCGGTACGTGATCATCAACAGCCTCAACCCCTGCGTCACCG
>DAITAP010000082.1:1684-5701 GCA_036824225.1 Caproicibacter sp.
TGGAGCGCACGCTCGACGATTCCGCCAACCGGAGGCTCTGCATTCCGGAAGCGTTCCTCGCCACGGACGGAATCCTGAATCTGTACGCGAACGTCGCCGGAGGGCTTGTCGTTTACCCGAAAGTCATCCGGAAACACCTCGAAAACGAGCTTCCGTTCCTCGCGACGGAAAATATCCTGATGGACGCCGTCAGGCGCGGGGGAGATCGGCAGAAACTCCACGAGAGGATCCGAGTCCATTCCATGGCGGCCGCGAAAGCCGTCAAGGAAGAGGGAAAGAACAACGACCTTCTCGACCGGATCGCCTCGGATCCCTCGTTCGGTGTCAGGCGGGAAGACCTTGACCGCGTTTTAAGCCCGGAAAATTACGTGGGCCTCGCCCCTCGGCAGACGGCGGAGTACCTCAAAGGGACCGTACGGCAGGTTCTCGAAAAATACCGGGATGTCCCGGTGGAAAATCCGGAAATCAGCGTCTGACGGAAAGTCCGGGGATTTGTTTTTCTTCCCCTTTTATGATATGATAACAGAGTTGTTCCGGCTGCCTAAATTCAGCCGCTTGGCAGCCTTCTGATTTTTCCCTGGCGGCAGGGCGGAGTGTTCAGAGTTATGATAACAGCAATTGTCGGCGCCGACTGGGGCGACGAGGGAAAAGGAAAAATAACGGACGTGCAGGCCGCAAAGTCGGATATCGTCATCCGGTTTCAGGGCGGGTTTAACGCCGGCCACACGATTGTGAACCATTATGGGAAATTTGCCCTTCACCAGCTTCCGTCCGGTGTTTTTTACGATCACGTCACGAATGTCATCGCAAACGGCGTGGCGCTGAACCCGGAAAAATTTATTGCCGAGCTGAACGGCCTCATCAGCCGCGGTGTTCCGAAACCGAAGATTTTGATCTCCAACCGCACCCAGATTCTGATGCCGTATCACGTGCAGCTGGATTCCTATGAGGAAGCGAGGCTTTCTTCCCATTCGTTCGGGTCCACCCGGTCGGGAATCGCCCCTTTCTATTCGGATAAGTTCGCGAAAATCGGATTTCAGGTAAGCGAGCTGTTTGCCGGGGAAGATTACCTGAGGGAAAAAATCAATCACGTCATCACCCTGAAAAACGTCTATTTTGAGCACCTGTATCATCGTCCGAAGCTGACGGCCGACGCCGTTTACCGCAAGCTGATGGAGTATAAGGAAATGCTCGCCCCCTATGTCGGGGACGTGTTTCATTTCCTGTACCGCGCGGTAAGGGGAGGAAAGAACATCCTCCTCGAAGGCCAGCTGGGCGCGCTCAAGGATCCGGACTTTGGCATTTACCCGATGGTGACGTCCTCCAATACCCTCGCGTCCTACGGCGCCGTCAGTACGGGGATTCCGCCCTATGAGATCAAAAATATCATCGCCGTCGTGAAAGCCTATTCGAGCGCTGTCGGAGCGGGAGAATTTGTCAGCGAAATCTTCGGAAAAGAAGCCGACGAGCTCCGCCGCAGGGGCGGAGACGGCGGGGAATTCGGCGCTACCACGGGCCGGCCGCGCAGAATGGGATGGCTCGACCTCGTGGCTTCCCGATACGGCTGCCGCGTGCAGGGAGCGACGAGTGTCGCCTTCACGGTTCTGGACGCTCTCGGGTATCTCGATGAAATCCCGGTCTGCGTCGCGTATGAGCTGGACGGGAAGCGGATCGAGGATTTTCCGACGACCGTAGAGCTGAAGCGCTGCAAGCCCGTCCTTGTAAAGCTCCCGGGCTGGAAATGCGATATCCGCGGCATCCGGAAATTTGAGGATCTCCCGGAAAACGCGCGCAGGTATGTCGAATTCGCGGAAAAGGGGATCGGGGTTCCCATTCGGATTATTTCCAACGGCCCGACAAGGGACGATATCATTTACCGGTAGATTCTGTCCGCTCTGCAAGGGAAAAGGGCGGCTGCGCCGGCGGTGACGCCGGCTTCCGCCCCCTTTTTATGCTGAAAAAAAAGAGGTGTTTTTTTAATGTGTGGGATTGTTGGCTACGCGGGAGGCGACAAAGCCGCCCCCATTCTGCTGAAAGGCCTGGAAAAACTCGAATACCGCGGCTATGACTCCGCGGGAGTCGCCGTCTATGACGGAACCTCCATCGAGGTAGTCAAGACAAAGGGGAGACTGAAAAACCTCCGGGAAAAAATCCACGGTCAGGTCGGCATCGGACACACCCGGTGGGCAACGCACGGAAAACCATCCGATGTCAACGCCCATCCCCACTTAAGCGAATCGGGAATGTTTGCCGTCGTCCACAACGGGATCATCGAAAATTACCTTCCCCTCAAGGAATCCCTGATAAAAAAAGGATACCATTTCGTATCGGAAACCGATACGGAAGTGATCGCCCAGCTCCTCGACTATTTTTATCACGGGGATCTTCGGAAGGCGGTCTCCAGTACGATCCGGAAGCTGAGAGGATCGTACGCGCTGGGAATTCTCTGCAGGGATTTCCCGGACAGGATTATCGGAATACGCAAGGACAGCCCTTTAATCGTCGGACTCGGAAAAGGAGAAAACTTTATCGCGTCCGATATCCCGGCTATTTTAGGCAGGACAAGGGAAATCTGCCGTCTTGGGGAAAATGAAATCGCCGTCGTCCGGAAGGACGGCGTCTCGGTCTGCACCCTGGACGGGACGCCCGTGGAAAAGAAACCGGTTCATATCGACTGGGATATTTCTGCCGCGGAAAAATGTGGCTATGATCACTTTATGGCCAAGGAGATTATGGAACAGCCCAAGGCGGTCCGCAATACGATTACGCCGCGGATAAAGGACGGAAAAATCGTCCTCGACAACATCCGGCTGACAGAGGATCAGGTAAAAGGCTATACCCGGATTTTCATCGTCGCCTGCGGCTCGGCCTATCATGTCGGTGTGGTGGCGAAATACATCTTCGAGCAGTATGTGCGCATTCCGGTGGAAGTCGACGTCGCGTCGGAATTCCGGTACCGTCATCCGATTATTGACAAAAAGGTGCTGGTGCTGATTATCAGCCAGTCCGGGGAAACGGCCGACACGCTTGCCGCTTTGAGGGAAGCGAAGCGGCTCGGTGCCCGCACGATTTCAATTGTGAACGTCGTGGGCAGTTCCATCGCGGAGGAATCCGACGATGTCCTCTATACCTGGGCAGGACCGGAAATCGCCGTGGCGACGACGAAAGCGTACAGCACCCAGCTTGCGGTCGTCTACCTTCTCGCGATTTATATGGCCGATAAGCTCGGCAGGCTTACAAAAGAGCAGTACGACGGATACCTCGCGGAATTAAGCGCCCTGCCGGACAAGATCGAAAAAGCGCTCGAGACAAGGGATCACGTAAAAAGCCTCGCGAAGCGGTTTTATAAGTCCCAGAATATTTTCTTTATCGGCAGAAACCTCGACTACGCCATGTCGCTCGAAGGGTCCCTTAAATTAAAGGAAATTTCATATATCCACTCGGAAGCTTACGCGGCGGGGGAACTGAAACACGGTACGATTTCCCTGATTGAAGACGGAACGCTGGTCGTCGCGCTGGCTACTCAAAAAAGGCTGTTTGAAAAAATGATGGGCAACGTCAAGGAAGTCAAAGCCCGCGGGGCCGTCGTTCTGGGCGTTACGACCGAAGATAACCGCCGGATTGAAGAGGAGACCGACTGCGCCTTTTATATTCCAACCGCGTGTGACATGATGCTCCCCTCGCTCGCGGTTGTACCCCTCCAGCTTTTTGCCTATTATGTCGCTTCCCTCAAAGGGTGTGACATCGATAAACCGAGAAACCTTGCAAAATCCGTCACGGTCGAATGAAAGGACGGCACGGATGAAAAACAGCGAAACGATCCTGGTTCTGGATTTCGGCGGCCAGTACAGCCGTCTGATTGCAAGGAGGATCCGGGATCTGCACGTTTACTGTGAGATACTGCCATACGGCGCGGATTTTAAAAAAATTGCTTCCGCCGGATACCGGGGAATCGTCCTGACCGGAGGGCCGAGCAGCGTCTACGCGGAAAAGGCGCCGAAATGTGATCCCCGCCTT
>DAITAP010000082.1:5711-8845 GCA_036824225.1 Caproicibacter sp.
TGCTCGGGATCTGCTACGGCGCGCAGCTGATGGCCCAAACGCTGGGCGGCAAGGTGGCGGGAAGTCCGGTGCGCGAATACGGAAAAGCCGAGGTCCTCTTCGCGGATGGATCCGATCTTTTCGCGGGCCTTCCGGAACGATCGGACTGCTGGATGAGCCACACCGACCTCGTGGCCAGCCTGCCGGAGGGGTTCCGAATTACGGCGTCCAGCGCGGCCTGCCCCGTAGCGGCCATGGAAGACAAAAAGCGGCGCCTCTACGGAACTCAGTTCCACCCCGAGGTAGAGCACACCCGGTACGGCAGGGAGATCCTCCGGAACTTTCTTTTTCGGATCTGCGGCTGTTCGGGAAACTGGAAAATGGAGTCCTTTGTGGATTCGACGGTCAGACACTTAAGGGAAACCATCGGCGGTAAGAAGGCGGTCTGCGCTCTTTCCGGAGGAGTGGATTCCTCCGTGGCCGCCGTGCTGGTCCACCGGGCGATTGGGAAAAACCTGACCTGCATTTTCGTCGATCACGGACTGATGCGGAAAAACGAAGGGGACGAAGTCGAGCGGGTCTTCCACCGCCGGTTCGATATGAACTTTATACGCGTCGACGCGAAAAAGCGCTTTCTTGAAAAGCTTTCGGGCGTGACCGATCCGGAGAAGAAGAGGAAAATCATCGGCGCCGAGTTTATCCGTGTTTTTGAGGAAGAGGCAAAAAAGATCGGTCGGGTCGATTATCTCTGCCAG
The DNA here is from genome assembly GCA_036824225.1 of Caproicibacter sp. Lineage (GTDB taxonomy): Bacteria > Bacillota > Clostridia > Oscillospirales > Acutalibacteraceae > Thermocaproicibacter. Next base: position 6,446 of record DAITAP010000082.1, read on the forward strand.
GGGACGATCTACCCGGACGTGGTGGAAAGCGGGACAGGCAGCGCCGCAAAAATCAAAAGCCACCATAACGTCGGGGGACTGCCGGAGAAAATCGGGTTTTCGGGTCTTATCGAGCCTCTGCGGTATCTTTTTAAGGATGAAGTAAGGGCTGTCGGAACTCAGCTTGGAATTCCTGAAAAACTGGTCTGGCGCCAACCTTTTCCCGGACCCGGACTCGCGATCCGGATCCTCGGCGACGTTACCGAGAAAAAACTCGAAATGCTTCAAAACGCCGACGCTATCTTCCGGGAAGAAGTGGAAGCCGCGGGCTATGGAAGGAAAATCAGCCAGTATTTCGCCGTCCTGACGGACATTAAAAGCGTCGGCGTCATGGGGGACGATCGGACCTATGATTATACCGTCGCCCTGCGGGCCGTGACAACTTCAGATTTTATGACCGCTGACTGGGCAAGAATTCCCCCGGATCTTCTCGCGAGAGTATCCGATCGGATTATCGACGAGGTTCCCCATGTAAACAGAGTCGTATATGATGTCACTTCAAAACCTCCCGCGACAATAGAATACGAGTGACTTTATCCCCATGACCGGTGGAATACCGGTTTTCATGGGGTTCTTTTAATACCTGCCATGACTCTCTGCTTGATATCTTTTGCCATATATCCTGATGTTGATTTGAGAAAGGATTCCGATGAATCAACGCAATGACAACGATCTCCTGACTTATCTGCTGCTGACAGACGATGACGAAACAGTCAGAAAGAAGAAACCCCCTCACAGGCACTGCTGCTGTCTGACGGCAGTTCTGCCTGTTTTATTTATAATAATAGTAGCAGCTGCGATTATTATTGCAACTGTTCACCAGGGGATCTGATATAATCGGCTGAGCTTTGCCTGCACTACGCCTGCACGGTCGTTCTCTCAACCGAAACGCAGCCCGCCGGGAACATACAGTGGCATCCGCGGGAAATCGTCCCGAACCCCCAGGTACTTTTTTACTCCGCACGCCGGGTGGAAGTGGAATGGCGGGTAAAAAGCGTGACGCCGCTCGAGCGGATTGCGGATGAAATGGCGGGGCAGAAGAGCGTCTGCTTTGCTGTTGCCCTCCGCGCGAGGGCATGAATTGAAACTTTGATGATATGTTAAAAACAGATGATGATCTGAGTTGCCCTCCGCGCGAGGGCATGAATTGAAACTTGAACATAGGAAAGAGACCGCTCTATTAGCGGTCTCTTTCCTATGTTCAGCAATATCAGGCGGTAAAAATCCGGCTGCTCGCTCGACAGCAGAAAATATACTAGCCGAAGGCTTGGGTTATCCGCCTTGAGATTTTAATGTTTCCCTTTCTGTATATCGATAACGTTTCCTCCAACGTTCATATCTGAACCGTCGGTGCTGGAAGTATCAGAATTCATTCCCTCCTTTTTATCCGAACTCATGGCTCCAGCGTCGTTATTTCCAGAGTTCGTTTGATCTGCCGCCAGGGGAAAGTTGTCGCAATTCTCGCCGAGAACATCGACGTTTTTAATTTGAAGTTTATCCCCTTCGTCCCACAGTTTTGTAATCTGAGCCGGAGACGTAATGTTAAACTTAAACAGCAGATACGATGCAAAATATGCGAATTTTTTTTGCCGAAGTGCCCGCAGAATTAAATAATCACTGTACCTCTGACTGTAAATGGGGGTTTCGTGTTTAGCCATTTTGATAGCCGTGTTGATAACGTCAGCCGATTCCTGAAGCGTCATTCCTACCGGACCGCAGATACCAGCCAGCTCGGCGCATAAATCTTTTGGATCACCGTGAAAAGCAATCAGCGACGCAGATACCGTTTGATTTTTTGCTTTTTTAAACATGGCAAATTCATACGTCGTAAATCCTTTTCCACACTTTAGACACATTCGCCTGCGGCGCACCATAGAGTGATCAGCCGTATCACGTGAGTCGACGACTTTACTGTCCAAAGAGCCACAATAAGGACATTCCATCATTTTCACCTTCCATAATGTCAAAATTACTTTTGACTTTATTTATACAAGGATTATATCATACAATTTGAAATTAATCAACCATTATAGCAACAATATATTTGAATTTTTTAATTTAGCTGACAATTACATGGGTTATAAAAGAGAAATTTGATTTTATCTGTTATGAGAGAATTATATATATATTGTATATATGCTTTGAAATATCAAAAATGGAATATTAAAGAATAAAAGTAGATTTATAACAACTTTTATCGAGAACATGTCGGATTATATGCAGGGCGGTGCAAAAAGTGCGGATCCGACCCGTGCTTTTTAAAAATTTACCTCTGGCAGCAGGATCGTCTTTCTCTGCAGGGCATCCCAATCGAGTAGGAGGTCACCCATTTGAGTGACCGACCTCTCACACCACCGTGCG